>NZ_JAWPOL010000383.1:0-1061 GCF_033391095.1 Vibrio sp. Vb0667
CAAATTGTTGAGCTGAATAACGGCCTAGAATCTGCGCAAGCGCAGTTACAACAAGCTGTGCTGGCGAAATCAAATGTCGATAGTCAGTTGACGACTCACCAACAGTGGCTGTTGGAAGCGAATAGTAAACTGGAAAATGCTAAAACCGAATGGGAAAGCGCACTAAAAGCGAGTGCGTTTGCTGATGAAGCGCACTTCTTACAGAGTAAAGTGAGTGAACAACAAACTCAAACTTGGCAACAAGAAATAGATAACTTTAAGCAGACACAAATTCAGTTAGAACAAACTCTTGCGGATTTAAATCAAGCTTTGAAGGCGGTCGATAAGCCTAATTTAGAAGCGCTTAACGGGAGTTTAAGCACTGCTCAACATTCGTATCTAGAAATTAGAAATCAGCTGGATAGCACGCGTTCACTGTTTGAAGGCTTGGAAAAAGTTCGCAATGAAATTTCGAATCTGCACGATAAAAACCGTAAATTAGAGGAAGAGTACAAAGTTTTCGGTACGCTTTATGATGTCGCCAGTGGTAAAACGGGCAGCCGTATCAGTTTACACCGATTTGTGTTGGGGGTTTTATTGGATGATGTGTTGATTCAAGCTTCTCAACGACTGAGTTTGATGAGCAAGGGTCGATATATTCTAGCGCGTAAAACAGAGGGTTTTAAGGGTGCAGCAGGGCGAGGACTTGATCTCGTGGTGGAAGACGGTTACACCGGAAAAATGCGTGATGTTGCAACGTTGTCGGGTGGAGAATCCTTCATGGCAGCTTTAGCTTTGGCATTAGGCTTGTCTGATGTCGTGCAATCTTACAGCGGTGGAATTCGTTTAGATACGTTATTCATCGACGAAGGCTTTGGTAGCTTGGACCCTGAATCTCTCGATCTGGCGATTCAAACATTGGTCGACTTGCAGCAAACGGGCCGCATGATTGGCGTAATTTCACACGTGTCTGAACTCAAAGAGCAGATGGCGTTGCGAATCGATGTTAAACCGTCTAGGTTTGGTTCTACCGTTTCGGTTAAATCTCAGATGCTATTGTCTAAATAAAAATCAAATAGTTA
>NZ_JAWPOL010000384.1:0-1059 GCF_033391095.1 Vibrio sp. Vb0667
ATTATGAATAAGCTAATTGTGATGGCTTAGTCAAAATCTCGCGACTAAATTAAGCAAATCTTGAACATATTTCACACCGGTGTTATTAATTTGTTACAGGTCAAGGAGGCGTTTATGGAACACGATCTAAAATCCGCACTAATCATTGTCGTCAGTGTTTTCGCAGTGCTTTTGTCGTTCGGAATTATTGCGATTACGACGGCCTAACAATAAGCATCAGAAAACTGGCGTGAGCCGATGATACGTAACAGCGGTATAATCACCGAAAGCCATACAGAGCTCGATATAGAAGTTTATGAGCACTTTAGACATGGCAAAACTGCTCTAGTCACACAAGGAGGAGGGCAGCGAGGGATTTTTACCGCTGGAGTGTTGGATGCACTACTCCTTTCTAATTTCGATCCTTTCGATGAGTTTTACGGCACTTCTGCCGGTGCTCTAAACCTTTGCTCGTATTTATGTCGTCAACATGGCATGGGTAAAGCGTTCATTACCGAACTTACTACTTCTCCTGAGTTTTTTAATCTTTTCCGCTACATTCGTAAGCAACAATACTTGAGTCTTGAGTGGGCGCTAGAAAGAATCCAAGATTTTCCTTACAAACTGGATCTCGATTTAGGGCGTAAGACCTTGGCTGGAAGAGGGGCGTTTGCAGCCGTTACGAACGTGGAAAATTTATCCGATCAGTATTTGCCGATTCTTGGGGACGATTGGTTCCACACCATGCTAGCCACTTGTGCGATTCCTAAGTTGTACCATGGCCCTGTCGATGTAAATGGGCAAAAGTTTGTGGATGGTGGTGTATCAGCCTCGATTCCGGTTCAAGAAGCGTGGCGACAAAATGCGCGCAACATTATTGTGATTCGCACAGAACCCTTCTCTGAGATAGAGGCGAGGGCGCAAAGTGAAATCGGAGACGTGCCAGTAGAATGGTATCGCGAATCCATAAACTCGGTGCAGCAATCTTGGCAACAAAAAGTCAGCCAATGGAAGTCTGACTGGACGTCTTTCTTCCAACAAAAAATTAATACTGCGCACCAGTCTAAGTTAACTGGGAAA
>NZ_JAWPOL010000385.1:0-1058 GCF_033391095.1 Vibrio sp. Vb0667
CAGTATGATCCCAATGATAAAGTGAACCAGTCTTACGTCCTGCTGTGGAAGATCAATGCAGAAGAAGGCTTGCAAGCTGCAGCATATCAAGTCTCACCAATGGCTGCATTGATTGATACGTGGGTGTTCACTCATCAAATGAACCAGTTTTATGCGACGGGCGCTGGCCGTGACATTTTTGCTACAGATGAAGCCAAACAAGTCTCGGCACACTTAGCCAACGAGGTAGACCAGCTCGCTCAATCACTGTTGACAAAAGAGGTTTACGATAAAACGAAGCTCTTTGTTGCTGACTTTGTTAAACAGTATCCGTTCGCTGATTTAAGCATGATTAGAACGCCAGCTTACCGTGCTTGGTTAGAAGCCAATCAAATCAGTGAGGAAGACGCGGTAACAACGTTGGGTACGATGCCGGAAGCATTGGGAGATGTATCCGATAGATTGAGTTTGGTCTCTGAACAAACGCCAAAGATCATGACTTGGAAGGCGCAGTTATTAGCGTTGAACAGTTCGGCAAGCATCGAGAAGGTTAATGCCGCATTGAACAGTCTGCAAGTGACTGCTGACTCAATGAGAGATTTCATCGATAACAACCCTGAGTATATGCGTTATTTGGCTGAACAAATGGCGGTTGAACTGCAGCCTTTAGTGAACGACATTGATCAAAAAACCGAAGCGCGTTTGTCTCAGTTAGGTGAAGAGCGACAAGCATTAGAAGAAATGGTGGCAAGAGAGCGCCAAGAGATCGCTCTGATCATCACTCATGAACGTGAGAAGTTTGCTCAGGATATGGATAGAGTGTCTCAAGAGGTTGTGAATCTCGCCATGACCAAGTTGATAGAATTAGTGAAGAGCACAATTGTCTACTTTATTCTGTTCATTGCTGCGATATTCTTCGCTCCGCTTGGTTTAGGTTATGTGCTTGGCAAGCGAGCGGCGGTGAAAACAAAAGTTAAACAAAGCTAACGTGTAGTTTAGATACAAAAAGAGCGCTAATGCGCTCTTTTCTTTGTCTTTCATTCGGAAGGGAGGTTCTTCCTAACGCTGCGAAGTTAAGC
>NZ_JAWPOL010000386.1:0-1055 GCF_033391095.1 Vibrio sp. Vb0667
TGTGCGTCTGGAATATCGTGTTTACCAAGCGTGACGTTATCACGAATGCTGCCGTGCAATAACATTGGGTTTTGACCAATCCAGCTGACAGCTTCGCGCCAAGTCGATAGATCAAGTTGAGACAACTCGCAGCCGTTAATTTTCAAACTGCCCTTGTATGGCATAAAGCCAAGAATGGTATTAACCAAACTGGTTTTACCTGCGCCACTTGGGCCAACAAGCGCAGTGCTTTGATTGGCTTCCAATGAAAATGACAGAGGGCCAGCCAATTGTTTGCCTTCAGGGCTGAAAACAACCAAATCTTGAGCTTCGATTTGAATTGGCGTGTTCTGTTCAAGAGATTGAGTTCCATCTTTCACTTGATCTACCTCTAGTTCAAGAAACTCGACAATACTTTCGGCAGCGCCCACCGCTTGTTGCTTCGCGTGATAGAAAGTGCCGAGATCTCGAAGTGGTTGGTAAAACTCAGGAGCTAAAATCAGGATGAACAGGCCAGCAAACAAGGTGACGCCAGCACCGTAGTAACCAAAGTTCAATTCACCGATGTAACTGAAGCCGAAGTAAACCGCAGTAATAGCGATAGAAATAGAAGTGAAGAACTCCAGTACCGCAGAAGAAAGGAATGCGATTTTTAGTACATCCATCGTGCGGGTACGAAATACCTCTGATGCCCCTTTTAGGGTCTCAGTTTCTGACTTTGTACGGTCGAAAAGGCGAATAGTCGTCATCGCTTGCAATCGGTCATAGAAGTGACCGGACAAGCGTTGCATTGCTTTGAAGTTTTTACGGTTCGCTTCCGCGGCTTTGATACCAACTAATGCCATAAAAATAGGCACTAACGGGGCCGTCACAAGGAAGATTAAACCTGCCGCCCAGTTAACTGGGAATACCACAACCAAAATGATGAAAGGAACTAATACCGACAGCGACATTTGAGGCAAGTAGCGAGAGAAGAAGTCTTGCATGTTCTCAACTTGCTCTAGAATCAATGTTGCCCAACTGCCTGCTGGTTTGCCTTTAATGTAAGCAGGCCCCAGCTTGTGGACTTTGTCTAA
>NZ_JAWPOL010000387.1:0-1055 GCF_033391095.1 Vibrio sp. Vb0667
AATGCGCAATTTTAAGCAAACTCAACCAAACTTAAACCGTCGCCGAGTGCGAGGGATGACGTTGCTTGAAGTGTTGGTTGCACTGGCTATTTTTGCCACTGCGGCGATCAGTGTGATTCGCTCTGTGAGTCAACACATCAACACAGTCAGCTACTTAGAAGAAAAGATGTTTGCAGCAATGGTTGTGGATAACCAAATGGCGAATGTGATGCTAGATACTGGCGCGCTGAAAGCCAAGAATGGTACCGAAGAGCTAGCAGGGCGTACATGGTATTGGAAAGTCACGCCTGTAGCCACCACGCAGCCATTGCTGAAAGCATTTGATGTAAGTGTCGCGACCGCGAAAAACGCGAGTCCAGTTGTTACGGTAAGAAGCTATGTGGCGCAGTAAACCCAATCGCGCAAATAAGCGCCGCGCAGCAAAAGGTTTTACACTCATTGAAGTGCTGGTGTCGATAGCGATCTTTGCCAGTTTGAGCGTGGCGGCATACCAAGTGGTGTCGCAAGTTCAGCGCAGTAATGAGTTGTCGCAAGAGCGAACTCAGCGTTTGAATGAACTGCAACGCGCCATGGTGATGATGGATAACGACTTCCGCCAAATGGCATTGCGTCAAACGCGTACCAACGGCGAAGACCCTGCCGGGCAACTGATCTTTTGGTCGGATTATTTACTCGATTCCGACGCGAAAGGCCTGATGTTTGCTCGTGTGGGTTGGCATAACCCGCAGCAACAGTTCCCGCGTGGTGAAGTGACTAAAGTGGGCTATCGCGTTAAAGAAGAAACCTTGCAGCGTGTTTGGTGGCGTTATCCAGATACCCCAGTTGGGCAGGAAGGCATTGTCACTCCGTTGCTGACGCAGGTGGAATCTTTCGACATGCGTTTTTATGACGGTAAACAGTGGAAGAAAGAGTGGGACAGCAATAAAGAGTTGCCGAAAGCTGTCTCAGTTGTCTTGAAGTTGAAGGATTACGGTGAAATTGCGCGCACGTATCTAACGCCAGATGGCAAGCTTGCGGAAAGTGAAAGAAACAAAGCATCGGAGGGCAACAACAAT
>NZ_JAWPOL010000038.1:0-35079 GCF_033391095.1 Vibrio sp. Vb0667
TGACAAGGACCTATCATGGCACTACTTCAAATCGCAGAACCGGGCCAAAGCTCGGCACCTCATGAGCATAAGTTAGCAGCGGGTATCGACTTAGGTACTACCAACTCTTTGGTTGCTTCTGTACGTAGCGGCGATGCAACTCCACTTGCGGACGAGCAGGGCCGTACTATTTTACCTTCAGTCGTTAATTACGCTGAGGAAACGTTAACGGTCGGCCACGAAGCCAAAGCCAAAGCAGAGTTTGAACCAGAGAACACGATTATCTCTGTAAAACGTTTGATCGGTCGTTCATTAAAGGACATTCAGTCCCGTTACTCTTCACTTCCTTATCGTTTTAAAGAGAGTGAAAACGGCCTGCCAATTCTGCAAACACCTCAAGGTGACAAAAACCCGATTGAAGTATCTGCGGACATCCTAAAAGTATTGGGTAAGCGAGCTGAAGATACGTTAGGTGGTGAGTTAGCTGGTGTAGTTATTACCGTTCCTGCTTACTTTGATGACGCGCAACGTGCAGGTACAAAAGATGCGGCGAAATTAGCTGGTCTTCATGTTCTCCGTCTACTTAACGAACCAACCGCTGCGGCAATTGCTTATGGCCTAGACTCTGGTCAAGAAGGTGTGATTGCGGTTTACGATCTAGGTGGCGGTACTTTTGATATCTCTATCCTACGTTTATCGAAAGGCGTATTTGAAGTATTAGCAACAGGTGGCGATTCTGCATTAGGCGGTGACGACTTCGACCATCTATTTGCCGATTATTTAATGGAGCAAGCGGGTCTAGAAGCGCCGCTTTCTGCAGAAAAGAACCGTACACTGTTGAACATTGCTACTGAAGCTAAGATTGCTTTCTCTGAGCAAGACAGTGTTGACGTTGACGTTTTTGGTTGGAAAGGCACCGTGACTCGCGAGCAGTTCGAAGATCTGATTCGTCCGCTAGTGAAGAAAACCCTGATGTCTTGTCGTCGCGCATTAAAAGATGCGGATGTCGACGCAGATGAAGTACTCGAGGTCGTCATGGTTGGCGGCTCAACCCGTACATTGTTGGTTCGTGAAATGGTAGGCGAGTTTTTTGGTCGCACACCTCTGACAAGCATTAACCCAGATGAAGTTGTTGCAATCGGTGCGGGTATTCAAGCTGATATCCTAGCGGGTAACAAACCTGACTCTGAAATGTTGCTTCTTGATGTGATTCCACTGTCGCTCGGTATTGAAACCATGGGTGGTTTGGTCGAGAAGATCATCCCCCGCAACACTACGATTCCCGTTGCGCGTGCGCAAGAATTTACCACATTCAAAGATGGCCAAACGGCGATGAGTGTTCATGTGGTACAAGGTGAACGTGAAATGGTTGATGACTGTCGTTCACTTGCTCGCTTCTCGTTAAAAGGTATTCCTCCGATGGCAGCGGGTGCGGCACATATTCGCGTGACTTACCAAGTTGACGCTGATGGCCTTCTTTCTGTTACGGCAATGGAGAAGAGCACTGGTGTTCAATCAGAGATTCAAGTAAAACCTTCTTACGGCTTAAGTGACAATGAAGTGGCGGATATGTTGCGTGATTCAATGACGCACGCAAAAGAAGACATGCAAGCTCGTGCCTTAGCTGAGCAGCGTGTTGAAGCCGACCGAGTGATAGAAGGTTTGATTGCAGCGATGCAAGCTGATGGTGATGACTTACTATCAGAACAAGAGAAACAAAACTTGATTAAAGCCATCGAAGCCTTGATTGAGCTGCGTAATGGTGATGATGCAGATGCGATAGAGCAGGGCATTAAAGATACCGATAAAGCGAGCCAAGATTTCGCATCACGCCGTATGGATAAATCGATTCGAGCTGCGTTGTCAGGTCAATCAGTAGACGATATATAAGAGATAAGTAGTTATGCCTAAGATTATTGTATTACCACACGACGATTTGTGCCCAGAAGGTGCAGTGTTGGAAGCAAACTCTGGTGACACCGTTCTAGACGTAGCGCTAAAAAACGGTATCGGTATTGAACATGCGTGTGAGAAGTCATGTGCGTGTACTACCTGCCACGTAATCATCCGTGAAGGTTTTGATTCACTCGAAGAAAGTGAAGAACTAGAAGACGACATGCTAGATAAAGCGTGGGGTCTAGAGCCTGAGTCACGCCTAGGGTGTCAGGCGAGAATTGCTGATGAAGACTTGGTGGTAGAAATTCCTAAATACACACTCAACCACGCTTCAGAAGATCACTAAAACTATCTTCCCAATATAGGGAAGAAGCAAAAGGAAGATGAGCAATGAAATGGACAGATTCTCGCGATATCGCGATTGAACTTTGTGACAAGTTTCCAGATGTCGATCCAAAAACAGTGCGTTTTACCGATCTTCATCAATGGATCATGGAGTTAGATGAGTTTGACGATGAGCCAAACCGTTCTAATGAAAAGATTCTAGAAGCCGTTATCATGTGCTGGATGGACGAAGCAGACTAAGTCTGTAAAACACAGCCTAGTTAACAATTCTTACTAAAAAAAGCGGACCTTTAGGTCCGTTTTTTTATCCAATTGACATTTTTGCCCTACATAATGCTAACATCCGTGAGTTATTAAAAAGAAGCAGCGTAGGCAACGCTGCTATAAGACAAGGAGAAACCATGTCTACACAGATGTCTGTATTTTTAAGTCAAGAGTCGGCAGCACCACATTGGGGTGAAAAAGCACTGCTTTCATTCGCTGAAAACGGCGCAACTATTCACTTAGGTGAAGGTCATGATCTCGGCGCAATTCAACGTGCAGCTCGTCAGCTAGATGGCCAAGGAATTCGTTCTATTTTTCTTTCTGGTGATAACTGGGATCTAGAGAGCGTATGGGCTTTCCACCAAGGGTTCCGTAACCCTAAAAAACATGGCTCAGTTGAGTGGGCAGCATTGTCTGATGAAGAGCAAGCAGAGCTTCAAGCTCGTATTACTTCGACTGATTTTACCCGCGATATTATCAACAAAACGGCAGAAGAAGTTGCTCCTCGTCAGCTAGCGACAATGGCTGCTGAATTCATCAAATCTGTTGCGCCGAAAGGCACGGTGACAGCTCGTATCGTCAAAGACAAAGACTTGTTGGCAGAAGGTTGGGAAGGTATTTACGCAGTAGGCCGTGGTTCTGAGCGTACTTCTGCGATGCTTCAGTTAGACTACAACCCAACTGGTGACGAAAACGCACCTGTATTCGCATGTCTTGTGGGTAAAGGCATCACCTTTGATTCCGGTGGTTACAGCTTGAAGCCTTCTACCTTCATGAGTGCAATGAAAGCAGATATGGGTGGCTCGGGTACTATAACTGGTGGCCTAGGATTAGCTATCTTGCGCGGTTTAAACAAGCGCGTAAAACTGATCTTGTGTTGTGCTGAGAACATGGTTTCTGGCCGTGCCCTTAAGCTTGGCGACATCATCACTTACAAAAACGGCAAAACCGTTGAGATTATGAATACCGACGCGGAAGGTCGCTTGGTGCTTGCAGACGGTCTTATCTACGCCAGTGAGCAAAAGCCTGAGTTAATCATTGACTGCGCGACGCTAACAGGCGCAGCGAAGAATGCGTTAGGTAACGATTACCATGCGCTAATGAGCTTTGATGATGAGCTATCGCATCAAGCGCTTACGGCGGCAAACCAGGAAAAAGAAGGCTTGTGGCCGCTACCACTTGCTGATTTCCATCGAGAAATGCTGCCATCTAATTTTGCCGATTTATCGAATATCAGCTCTGGTGATTATTCTCCGGGTGCAAGTACTGCAGCTGCATTCTTGTCTTACTTCGTTGAGGACTACAAAAAAGGCTGGTTACATTTCGACTGTGCGGGTACGTATCGTAAAGCCGCTTCTGATAAATGGGCTGCGGGAGCAACGGGTATGGGTGTTCGTACACTTGCTCGTTTCCTCAATGAGCAAGCTGGAAAATAAGATTGATTGCAGCACTCTCTTGTTTGAGTGCTGCTCTTACCCAGTAAGTCACTTTAAAAGCACAACTATTATTACAAGTACAGAAAGGAAATTTTATGGCTCTAGAAAGAACATTTTCAATCATTAAGCCTGATGCTGTAGAGCGAAACCTAATTGGTGAAATCTACAATCGTATTGAAAAGGCTGGCCTACGTATCATCGCTGCCAAAATGGTTCACCTGACAGAAGATCAGGCAAGCGGCTTTTATGCAGAGCATGAAGGTAAAGAGTTTTTCCCTCCTCTAAAAGAGTTCATGACATCTGGTCCTATTATGGTTCAGGTATTGGAAGGCGAAAATGCGATTGCACGTTACCGCGAGCTAATGGGTAAAACCAACCCAGAGGACGCGGCATGTGGCACTTTGCGTGCTGATTACGCACTCAGCATGCGTCACAATTCAGTTCATGGTTCAGATAGCCCTGAGTCTGCCGCTCGTGAAATTGAGTTTTTCTTCCCTGAATCAGAAGTTTTCTCTCGCTAACTCGTTCATGCATCACTTTTGCGTGATGATCTAGTTCGTAATAACCTCGGAATTGTCCGAGGTTTTTTATTCCGCGTTCTCCATTTCACCTGCGAGTTCATTCGTAATTATTCGCGAAGATGTTGGCTAATCTGAGCATCTTACAGGGGTGAAAGCTTAGTTACGTGTGTTTGTTCTCACTGTTTTCTCTGTACCACTTCTACGCTTTTGTTGTCGGTTGTCTAATCATTATTCTCACCGTAAAGTCTGATTAAAATTTAATCGTTTTTATTTTAATGCCTTAGCAAACTCAGGGTCTTACACCCCTTGTTGTAGCTGCATAAAGGCTGTACAATTCGCGCCCTTATTCTTGTTTCAGTCATTGAGAGGCAACATGACCACTGAAAAAATCAATCTACTCGACTTTGATCGCAAAGGCATGCGTCAGTTTTTCGCGGAAGAACTTGGCGAGAAAGCGTTTCGTGCCGATCAGGTTATGAAGTGGATCTACCATTTCGGTGTAGATGACTTCGAAAAAATGACAAACATCAACAAGAAGCTGCGCGAAAAGCTTTTACACAAGTGTGAAATTAAAGCACCAACTGTAGCAGAAGCTCAGCATTCTTCAGACGGCACGATCAAGTGGGCAATGAAGGTTGGTGATCAGGATGTAGAAACGGTTTACATTCCAGAAGATGATCGCGCAACGCTTTGTGTATCTTCTCAAGTAGGTTGTGCATTGGAATGTAAGTTCTGCTCAACAGCACAGCAGGGCTTTAACCGTAACTTGAAAGTTTCAGAGATCATCGGTCAGGTGTGGCGTGCTGCACGTGAAATTGGTCTTGAGAAAGAAACAGGCCGTCGCCCAATTACGAACGTCGTGATGATGGGCATGGGTGAGCCGCTTCTTAATATGAAGAACTTGATTCCTGCATTGGAGTTAATGCTGGATGACCTTGGCTTTGGTTTGTCGAAGCGTCGCGTAACCGTATCAACATCAGGTGTCGTTTCTGGTCTTGATCAGATGACGGGCAAAATCGACGTTGCGTTAGCGATCTCTCTTCATGCGCCAAACGATAAGCTGCGTAGTGAAATCATGCCAATTAACGATCGTTGGGATATTCAAGATTTCCTAGCATCCGTTCGTCGTTACATTGCTTCATCGAATGCAAACCGTGGCAAGGTAACAGTCGAGTACGTGTTGCTTGATCATGTGAACGATGACATGGACCATGCTCGTGAACTGGCTGAATTGATGAAAGACACACCATGTAAGATTAACTTGATTCCGTTTAACCCGTACCCAGGTTCACCTTACAAGAAACCAAGTAACTCACGTATTGATCGCTTCCAAAAAACATTGATGCAATACGAGCACACAGTTACGGTTCGTAAAACGCGCGGTGATGACATTGATGCCGCATGTGGTCAGTTGGTCGGTGATGTAATTGACCGAACTAAACGTACGGCAATGCTGAAAGCGTCACGCGGTGCCGATACCATTGAAGTGAAAGCTGTATAAACGACCGGAATTCAAAAATAGCCAGAGCCATTCGCTCTGGCTATTTTGTTTATTGTTTAGGACATTTTCGCCAAGATTTGGGACTATCACTCTTCAACCTAAGGTTATTTGGGTATAATTTCGAATTCCTTTGTCAAAGTTTGGACAAAAGCTTGAGCTATCTGTTAGTTTGAGTGTAAAGAGTTTTTGTCTTCGTTGCGCATTCGCTTATCATGATATGTAACACTAACGATGACACCGATAATTCTCAGCACTTTCTCACATACGTTTTGCTGATTTTTGCAAAACGGGTATTCGCACTCAGATCGCTGAGAGTTTCTTAAAATTATTATTTTTGGTTAACGCGTTTAGGCTAGCTATCTTTTAAAGAGGCTTAAGAACAATAACGAAAATACATGACCACGTTAGCCACTAAAACAGATTAAATACCGCCATTATGACAGAACACGAAAATACGAATGAAGTGCCACTCTCTATTGAAGCTGGCACATTACTGAAAAACAAACGTGAATCCTTGGGAATGAGCCAAAAGCAAGTTGCCGATCGCCTGAGGCTTCGCATTTCTGTGATTGAAGATATTGAAAATAACCGATTTGAATCTCAACAAGTCGCGACATTTACGCGTGGTTACTTACGCTCTTACGCTAAATTCGTGGGTCTTGATGAGAAGGTGGTTTTGACGGCGTTAGAGCAGACTGCCGATGCTCAGCCTCAAGAGCAAGAAATTGAAATGCAAAGCTTCTCTCGTAAAACAAAAGACGAGAAGCACAATAGCCGTATTATGCTCCTTACTTGGGTTATCGGGCTGGTCATTATTGGCATTTCAGCGGCATGGTGGTGGCAAAACCAACAAGAGAATAGCCTAACTAAGGAAGTAACGGATTCAAGTGTTGAAGCGCCGCAGCCCACTGCTCAAGAATTAGCTGATATCGATTTGATGACGGCTGAAGAGTTAATCGCAAGCACTCCTGAAGAAGTTGCTTCAACTAATGAAGGCGTTGCTGAATCGACTGAAGCATCCGTTGAGCAAGGGGCGGATCCTTTGCTGACTGAAACTGAAAATACAACAAGCGTAGATTCTGAAGAACCTGTTGCCGTGATTGAAGCGGCGGAAGAGGAACAGCCTGCGCCAGTAGTACCTGAAGGCATGACACTTCTTACTATGAAGTTTAAAGCGGACTGTTGGATTCAAGTAAAAGACACCAATGGTAAAACGCTGGTAAGTGGTACTCATAAGCCAGGACAAGATGTAGAACTTACCGGAAAAGCGCCATTTAAAGTGATATTAGGCGCACCGGAAGGGGTTACAATGACATTTGCAAGTGAACCTGTCGACCTTTCTGGGTATACTTCAGGCAAAGTAGCTAGATTCACTCTACCGTTATAAAAAATTATGCAACACGAATCTCCAATTATTCGTCGTAAATCGACGCGTATCTATGTGGGTGATGTGCCAATTGGTGATGGTGCGCCAATTGCAGTACAGTCAATGACTAACACTCGCACGACTGACGTAGAAGCGACAGTCGCTCAAATCCGAGCACTAGAAAAAGTCGGCGCAGATATCGTTCGAGTTTCTGTACCTACGATGGACGCAGCAGAAGCTTTCAAACTGATTAAACAGCAAGTTTCTGTACCATTAGTGGCTGATATTCATTTCGACTATCGTATCGCGCTGAAAGTTGCGGAGTACGGAGTTGACTGTTTACGTATCAACCCAGGTAACATCGGCAATGAAGAACGCATTCGCGCTGTTGTCGATTGCGCTCGCGATAAAAACATCCCGATCCGTATTGGTGTCAATGGTGGATCTTTGGAAAAAGACCTACAGATGAAATACGGTGAGCCAACGCCAGAAGCCTTGGTTGAATCGGCGATGCGTCACGTAGACCATCTCGATCGTCTTAACTTTGACCAATTTAAAGTTAGCGTGAAAGCTTCAGACGTTTTTCTTGCGGTGGATTCATATCGTCTGCTGGCGAAGAAAATCGATCAGCCTCTTCATTTAGGTATCACAGAGGCGGGTGGTGCTCGAGCTGGCGCTGTTAAGTCATCTGTTGGCTTAGGTATGCTGTTATCTGAAGGGATAGGCGATACGCTGCGTATCTCTTTGGCTGCCGATCCAGTTGAAGAAATCAAAGTCGGTTTCGACATCCTTAAATCTCTGCGTATTCGCTCTCGAGGCATCAACTTTATTGCGTGTCCAAGCTGCTCACGCCAAGAATTCGATGTGATTGGTACGGTGAATGCACTGGAGCAACGTTTAGAAGACATCATCACGCCAATGGATGTGTCTATCATCGGTTGTGTGGTAAACGGCCCTGGTGAAGCAGAAGTTTCTCACTTAGGTCTAGCAGGTAGTAACAAGAAGAGCGCATTCTACGAAGATGGTAAACGCCAGAAAGAGCGCTTTGATAACGATGACCTTGTGAATAAGCTAGAAGCTAAGATCCGTGCGAAAGCAGCTATGATGAATGGCGAAAACCGCATCGAAGTTAAAGTACAAGATTAATCTCAACGAGAATTACGGTAAGTATTGTGGCAAAAACAATTCAAGCAATTCGAGGCATGAACGATTGCCTCCCAACTCAGTCGCCACTGTGGCAAAAATTAGAAAACACAGTGAAAAATGTAATTAGCGCATACGGTTATAAAGAAGTGCGCATGCCAATCGTTGAAGAAACAAACCTATTCAGCCGCGCTGTTGGTGAAGAAACAGACGTCGTTTCAAAAGAAATGTACACTTTTGATGACCGTAACGGCGACAGCCTAACACTTCGCCCAGAAGGTACGGCGGGTTGTGTACGTTCATGTATCCAAAACAGCCTGATCAACCGTGATGAACAGCGTCTGTGGTACATGGGGCCTATGTTCCGCCATGAACGTCCGCAGAAAGGTCGTTACCGTCAATTCCACCAGTGTGGTGTTGAGGTGTTTGGTCTAAATGGTCCAGATGTTGATGCAGAGCTTATCATGATGACGGCGCGTTTATGGCGTGAGCTAGGTATCAATGAACATGTCCGTCTTGAGCTGAACTCTATCGGTTCTCAAGAAGACCGCGCAGACTACCGTACTGCACTGGTTGCATTCCTTGAGCAACATATTGATGTGCTAGATGAAGATTGTAAGCGTCGCATGCACACGAATCCACTGCGTGTTCTGGATACGAAGAACCCAGACGTTCAAGCTATTTTAGGTGATGCACCTCGCCTTTCAGATTACTTGGGTGAAGAGTCTAAAGCACACTTCGCAGGTCTATGTGAACTTTTAGACGCCGCAGGTATCAAATACACAGTTAACGAACGTCTAGTTCGTGGTCTGGATTACTACAATCGCACGGTATTTGAGTGGATCACTGAGAGCCTAGGTGCTCAAGGCACTGTATGTGGCGGTGGTCGTTACGATGGCCTTGTAGAGCAATTAGGTGGTAAACCAACACCAGCGGTTGGCTTTGCAATGGGCCTAGAGCGTCTAGTACTGATGCTAGAAACGTTGGAACTGACAGACGTTCGTCGCAGTGTTGACGTGTACGTAGTCACAGCGGGTGAAGGCACCATGATGGCAGGAATGAAGCTAGCAGAACAGCTTCGCGAGTCTGTTCCAGGCGTTCGTGTGATGAATCACTTCGGTGGCGGTAACTTCAAGAAACAGTTTAAACGCGCAGACAAAGTTGGTGCTGTTGTAGCATTGGTTCTGGGCGAAAACGAAGTTGCGGATAATACCGTAGTACTGAAAGACTTAGCTGGTGGTGAGCAAGAGACTTACAACCAAGCAGAAGTTGCAGAAAAGATCGCAGCACTGATTTAAGTCTTTTAGTAATCTAACAAAATTACATCCTAGTTCGTAAGCTAAGGCTCCCAAATGTGGAGCCTTTAAACGAAATAGGAACAATGGCAGCTAAGCTGCCATTTACATGTTTTAAGAGGACAGGAAGTGGAACTTTACGATACTGAAGAACAACAAGTTGAAGCCATTAAAGACTGGTGGAAGGAAAACGGCAAAGCCGTCATCATCGGTGCGGTTGTTGGTTTAGGTGGTCTATTTGGCTGGCGTTACTACCAGGATTCTGTGATTCAGGCGAGTGAAGCAGCTTCTCAAAGCTACACGACAGCAATGAATGCTTTGCAAGACAAAGGCACTGATGCTCAAGCTGACGTGAAAGCTTTCATTGAGTCAAATGAAGTAAAAGAATATTCAGTATTGGCTGCACTACAACTTGCTAAAGCACAAGTTGAAGCTCAAGACCTTTCTGCTGCATTGGAGCAACTGAAGTGGGCGCAAAGCAACACTCAAGATGCTGCGTTGTTACCATTGATTAGTTACCGCATTGCGCGTATTGAGACGGAAATGGGTAACTTCGACGCTGCAACGGCAGAGCTAAGTAACGTCACTGATACAGCATGGACAGGTCGTATTGCTGAACTTCGTGGCGATATTGCGATTCGCCAAGGTGACAAAGATGCTGCGTACGCTGCGTATACTGAAGCTCAGCAAGCGGCAGATGCAAGCCCGACACTACAAATGAAATTGGACGATCTGGCGAAATAAGGACCGCATTGGATGAAAAGAGTCTTTAAGAAAGCCTTGCTAGGGGCGTTAACAATGGGAGTACTTGCCGGTTGTGCAGGTGAGAAAGACACCATTGTAATGGCGCCACTACCTCAGGTAGACAGTCAGTTTACAACCAGTAGTGAGTGGAGCACATCGGTTGGCGATGGTGTTGGTCATTACTTTTCAAAACTATCCCCTGTATTTGCGAATGATACATTGTTCGTGGCAAGTCGTGATGGCTTAGTAAAAGCGCTGGATCCTGAGAATGGTAAACAACGTTGGCAAACGGACCTAGAAGAAGATGTCATTGCTCGTCTCTCTGGTGGTATCACAGCGGCATACGGAAACCTTTACATTGGCTCTGAGAATGGTGAAGTCATCTCTCTTGACCAAGAAACAGGTGAAATTGTTTGGCGTGTAAAAGTTGGTGGTGAGGTACTGGCGAAGCCAGTTGCAGATTCAGGCCTTATTATCATCAATACTAGCCGAGGCATGTTGATTGCCCTTAATGAGAGTACAGGTGAGCAACGCTGGGCATTGAGCACAGAAGTGCCGAACTTAACTTTACGTGGCGACAGTACTCCGACTGCAATTGGCGGCGGTGTATTTTGGGGAACGGCAAATGGCCGACTCGCAGCTGCTATCGTTGAGCGTGGTCAGTTGATTTGGCAACAGCCTGTTGGTACGCCAAAAGGCGCGACAGAAATTGATCGTTTGGTTGACGTTGATTCATCGCCAATTGTGCTAGGCGGTACTCTTTTCACCATTGGATACAATGGTCAACTTATCGCCATTGACTTGCGTTCAGCGAACCCGATTTGGAAGCGTAATTACTCATCTGCGACAGACATTTCTACAGATGGTAGTCGCATCTTTGTGATAACGGAAAAAGATCATGTTGTTGCCGTTGATTCACGAAGCGGGACTGAGTTGTGGGAAAACAGCTTGCTTGAGCACCGACAACTTACAGCGCCAGTTATTGTTGGCAATTATCTCGTTGTCGGTGACACGCTTGGTTACCTTCACTGGATGGATCGTTCAACGGGCGAATTTGTTGCGCAGCAGTTTGTCGATGATAGCGGCTTGGCTGTTGGCCCGACGTTATTGTCGGATGGTTATGTGATTACAACTCGCAACGGCGATGTAAAGAAACTAACCATTAACGAATAATATCGTGATATAATTCACATTCGGCTCCTGGCTGGTGACAGCTAGGAGCCGTTTTGTTGTTTGAATTTATTAACCCTGACGTGGTTATAGGTAAAAAGCTGGTTTGATTTGGCATCGAGCAAGTCGTTACCTATAACTACAGAAGAAAGATTATTGTAGAGGTTGTTATGGTACCTGTTGTAGCTCTAGTAGGGCGTCCGAACGTAGGTAAATCTACACTATTTAACCGATTGACTCGCACTCGTGACGCGTTGGTTGCGGACTTTCCAGGCCTAACGCGAGACCGTAAATATGGCCAGGCGAGACTTGGTGAAGAGCACGAATTCATTGTGATTGATACTGGTGGTATCGATGGCACAGAAGAAGGCGTGGAAACAAAGATGGCAGAACAGTCATTAGCCGCGATTGATGAGGCTGATGTTGTATTGTTCCTTGTTGATGGTCGTGCTGGTCTGACACCTTCAGATGAAGCAATTGCTGCTCATCTGCGTAAAATTGAAAAGCCAGCGATGCTGGTAGTAAACAAAATCGATGGTATTGATGCCGATGCGGCGTGTGCTGACTTTTGGCAGCTCGGCGTGGATGATATGTACCAGATTGCGGCCGCTCATGGCCGTGGTGTGACCGCTTTGCTTGAGCGTGCTTTATCTCCATTCTTTGATGATCTACTAACAAGTGAGTCTGAAGACGGTGAAATTGAAGACCTGACTGGATTCGAAGACGAAGAGCCTCTTGTTGAAGATTACACTGAAGAAGACGCAGAAGCAGAGTTCAAACGCCTTCAAGAGCAGCCGATTAAGTTGGCGATCATCGGTCGTCCTAACGTAGGTAAATCGACACTGACTAACCGTATTCTGGGTGAAGAACGTGTGGTTGTATACGATATGCCTGGTACGACGCGTGATTCTATCTATATCCCGATGGAGCGTGATGGACGCGAATACGTACTAATTGATACCGCAGGTGTTCGTCGTCGTGGTCGTATCAATGAAACGGTTGAAAAGTTCTCTGTTGTTAAGACGCTGAAAGCGGTAGAAGATGCAAACGTCGTTCTACTGGTGATTGATGCACGTGAAAATATTTCAGACCAAGACCTAAGCTTGCTTGGTTTTGCACTGAATGCTGGCCGCTCAATTGTCATCGCCGTTAACAAGTGGGATGGTCTAGACAGTGACGTGAAAGAAAGTGTGAAGAAAGAACTGGACCGCCGTCTAGGATTCGTCGACTTCGCGCGTATCCACTTTATCTCTGCGCTGCACGGTACTGGCGTTGGTCATTTGTTTGAATCTATCCAAGAAGCATATAACTCGGCGACAACGCGTGTGGGTACGTCAGTACTGACGCGTATCATGAAGATGGCAGTGGATGATCACCAGCCGCCAATGGTTCGTGGTCGTCGTATCAAACTCAAATACGCACACGCAGGTGGTTACAACCCACCGATCGTTGTTATCCACGGTAACATGGTTCGTGAATTGCCAGATTCGTATAAACGTTATCTGATGAACTACTTCCGTAAGTCTCTGGAAATTATGGGAACACCGATTCGCATTAACTTCCACAACAGTGATAACCCATACGAGAACCGTACGAATAAGCTTACGCTATCACAAGAGCGTAAACGCAAACGTATGATGTCGATGGTGAAAAACCGCAATAAATAATGAAATTCGAATACCCAAGTTTCTACTTGGGTATTTTTTTATCAAAAGTAATCGTAAAAATGACTATCACAGCAACAAAGACTCGTTTTTGTCATCAAACATGGCAATTAGAAGCACAAATACAGCTCGTTCAATCTACGGAAGAAGTGACTTACGTTATTACAGATGTCACGCCGTTCCATCCCGTTAGTCACATATGGCCGGATCACCCTGCAGACAAAGGAACGTTGAAGGTGAATGGGGCTGAGCATGACGTAGTAGATTGCCAAGTTGGAGCAGTGGAGCAGGAGAGTGGTGCTTTGTATGTGGGTAGTGACATCCCTGTAAAGCGTGATGATGAAGGTTGGGTGTTTGTCGTCGTGCATGTTTTATCACGTACGGAATCATTTGCAATTAATGACTTGGTAACATTAGCGGTAGATAAAGACTATCAAAATGCTTTGAGTCGAGGCCACACTGCAGGACACTTAGCGTATTTGGCGTTGAATAAAGTACTATCGGAAGACTATTGGCGAAAAGACGCAGACCGCAAAGACCCACATGGTTATTATGACTTTAATAGCTATGCGCAAGTTACTAGTTATGTCACTCCAGACAAGTGCCTCGATACGTACCGTTTAGGCAAAACACTCCGTAAAAGAGGATTAAACAGTGCAGATATGCTGAATGACCTCCAGGCGATTGCAGAAAAAGTGAATGGCCAACTGGTTGAATGGCTTCAAAGAGATGCGATGATCACCATGGAATGCCACGGCGATAGATTAACGGATTCTCGCTATTGGAAGTGCGATTTAGGGGAAGGTCAATTAGCGGTAATCCCTTGTGGTGGAACGCATGCGAGCCATTTAAATGAGTTTGCTTTTATCCAAGTTAAACTCGTTAAGCTCGACGCTCAAACTATCGAAATGCACACCAATGTAAACACTGCTTTTTGAATAAGATCTTTTTATTAAATTCTGGTTTTTCGTTTAATTAAATCTCTCTAGGGTTTTTTATTCTGTCTTAAATTGGAATGCAGAATATGTAACTTATGCTTTCGGTGTGTGGTTATATAAATATTCTTTTAAGGGGTGATCGCTGATCAAGGAGTAAATATCAGACGATCAGTATAAGATCCTACGTATCAAGTATGGTTAACGCCTCGTGAAACTTGTTGGGGCGGTGATGAAGATCAACACACTTGTTCGTTATTTTGAGTAGCATGCGTTACTCGAAATTGCTTAGTTTAGAGAGAGGAACGGGATATGCAGCAGAACATTTGCCCGACTTGCAATGTCGAACTGGAATGGACAGGACAATACCATTGTGCACAGTGTGAATCGGATTTTAAAAAGGTAGGTTTTTGCCCTGATTGTGAGGCGGAGCTGGAGAAGCTGCAAGCATGCGGTGCTGCGAGTTACTTTTGTAATGTGTGTAATGAACTCAAATCAAAATCACGTGTCCGATTTGAGTTCCAGAAAGTCAGTTAACCAGAGTTTGTATTCAGTTAACGGTAGAACGAACGTCACCTTCGGCTAACCGGGTAATCAATACATCTCCCGACTTTACATCTGAAGATTGCGTAATTACTTTACCTTGCTCAGTTTGAGTAATTGAGTAACCTCGTTTCAATGTCGCTAGTGGGCTGACGGTGTCCAACTTTTCTGCGGCAATCGCGAGTTGATGGCGCATAGTCAGTAATTTGCGATCCATTGCATCCATGAGCTTTTGCTCAACACGTTCTAGCTTCGACTTCTGCTCGGCAAGGCGTGTTACAGGAGAATTTAATTGCAGCCGATAATGTTGACGCTCGATTCGCTGTTGACGCAAGGCAATAAAACGACTCATCGCTCGCTGTAAGCGCATGTCCAACTCATCTAACTGTTGCGTCTGACGTTGCAAGCGATAGCTTGGGTGCTGTCTCTCTAGACGGTGCACTAATTGAGCAGATTGCTGCTTTTGTTGTGCTAGGTAGTAACGCATCGCGCTCGCTAACTTATGCTGGCGGGTAACTAAAGCTTGATCTTTGTGGCTGTTATCACGGCTTACTAGCTCAGCGGCTGCTGATGGAGTAGGCGCGCGTACGTCGGCGACAAAATCAGCTATTGTCACGTCAACTTCATGTCCAACGGCGCTAATAATAGGAATTTGGCTTGCTGCAATCGTGCGAGCTAATATCTCGTTGTTAAAGCACCATAAGTCTTCTAATGAACCACCACCTCGGCCCACAATTAGTACATCACATTCATCACGGCTGTTAGCGCGACCAATGGCTTGTGCAATTTGAATGGCTGCGTCCTCACCTTGTACCACTGTCGGATAAATCACAACAGGTAGGGAAGGATCACGACGTTTCAATACGTCTAAGATATCGTAAAGCGCGGCACCAGTTTTCGATGTGATGACGCCAACACGTTTAGGGTGCTCAGGCAAAGATTGCTTATTGATTTGCGCGAACAACCCTTCTGCTGCAAGCTTCATTTTCAGCTCTTCAAACTCTTGTTGAAGACGGCCATCACCTTCCGGTTGCATGCTTTCGATGATCAATTGGTAGTCACCGCGAGGCTCATAAAGAGACAGACGAGCTTTTACTAGGACTTGATTACCGTTAGCGGGTTTGAAAGTAACGCGGCGATTGTTACCACGAAACATGGCACATTTAACTTGAGCGCGAGAGTCTTTAAGAGTGAGGTACCAGTGACCAGAGACAGGAGCTGAAAAGTTGGATATCTCTCCGACGAGCCAAACGATCCCCATTTCGTTTTCAAGGAGTAAACGAACTTCTGCGTTGAGACGAGAAACAGTAAAGATGTTTTGATTGGTCTTGGAGAGCACAGCTAATCTCTTAGACGTGAGTATGGAAATTAGCGGCAATATAATACATAGCAAGGGGGTAATTGCAAGAAAAAAATTAAAAAATTTGTGGTCAAGCGATTGCGTTAACCGTATAATCCCTCCGCAATATCTAATCCAAATGTAGCTTGTTGCTAACACAGGTTACCCTCATTATGCGAAACGATGAGATTGGATTGTTCTTTTTACTCTTCTAATTGTGAGATATTGCAAATGCTAAGAATTGCCAAAGAAGCGCTGACATTCGATGACGTACTACTTGTGCCAGCACACTCCACCGTTCTCCCAAACACAGCTGATCTTCGCACTCAGCTAACTAAGAACATCACCCTAAACATCCCAATGATTTCAGCGTCTATGGACACTGTTACTGAAGCTCGTCTAGCAATTGCGCTAGCGCAAGAGGGTGGCATTGGCTTTATCCACAAGAACATGTCTATTGAGCAGCAGGCAGCCGAAGTTCGTAAAGTTAAGAAGTTCGAAGCTGGTATGGTAACTGACGCGGTTACTGTAAACCCTGATGCGACCATCGCTGATGTTGTTGCACTCACTGAAAAGCATGGTTTTGCAGGTTTCCCTGTTGTCACTGAGAGCAATGAGCTTGTTGGTATTATCACTGGTCGTGACGTTCGTTTTGTGACGGACCTTTCTAAGAAAGTATCTTCAGTAATGACGCCAAAAGAGAAGTTGGCAGCAGTTAAAGAAGGTGCAACACGAGAAGAAGTGCAAGAGAAAATGCACGAAGCTCGTGTAGAGAAAGTATTGGTTGTGAATGATGAGTTCCAACTAACCGGTATGATTACTGCGAAAGACTTCCACAAAGCAGAACGTAAACCAAACGCATGTAAAGATGAGCGTGGTCGCCTACGTGTTGGCGCAGCCGTTGGTGCTGGCGCTGGTAACGAAGAGCGTGTTGCTGCTCTAGTTGAAGCAGGCGTTGACATTCTACTTATCGACTCTTCACACGGACATTCTGAAGGTGTACTAAACCGCATCCGCGAAACTCGCGCTGCTTACCCAGATCTAGACATCATCGGTGGTAACGTAGCAACAGGTGCTGGTGCTAAAGCACTAATCGAAGCTGGCGTAAGCGCAGTGAAAGTTGGTATCGGCCCTGGTTCTATCTGTACAACTCGTATTGTAACGGGTGTGGGAGTTCCACAAATCACTGCAATCGCAGATGCGGCAGAAGTGGCTAATGATTATGGTATTCCGGTTATTGCTGATGGTGGTATCCGTTTCTCAGGTGATATCTGTAAAGCAATCGTAGCTGGCGCATCATGTGTGATGGTTGGTTCTATGTTTGCTGGTACTGAAGAAGCGCCGGGTGAAGTGATTCTATACAATGGCCGTTCTTACAAGTCTTACCGCGGCATGGGTTCTCTTGGTGCTATGTCTCAAGGTTCTTCTGACCGTTACTTCCAGTCTGACAACGCAGCGGACAAGCTAGTACCAGAAGGCATTGAAGGTCGTATCGCATACAAAGGCCGTCTAAAAGAGATCGTACACCAACAAATGGGTGGTCTACGTTCAAGCATGGGTCTAACTGGTTCTGCAACTATCGAAGATATGCGTACGAAAGCTGAATTTGTACGTATCTCTGGTGCAGGTATGCAAGAGTCTCATGTACACGATGTTCAAATTACTAAGGAAGCGCCGAACTACCGTCTAGGGAACTAATTACCTAACGGAAACGTTTGCTTTTTCCTTGAAGCATTAAGAAGAGGCGAGTACACTCGCCTCGGTTTTAATCACTTAGCCTTAAAAAGACTGCTCAAAATGACTAAAAATATCCATGACCAACGTATTCTGATCTTGGACTTCGGTTCTCAGTACACTCAATTAGTAGCACGCCGCGTACGTGAAATCGGCGTTTACTGTGAACTATGGAGCTGGGATGTAGAAGAAGCGGATATTCGCGAATTCAACCCAGATGGCATTATCCTATCTGGCGGTCCAGAAAGCGTAACGGAAGAGAACTCTCCACGCGCGCCTCAATATGTGTTTGATTCCGGTGTTCCTTTGCTTGGCGTATGTTACGGCATGCAAACCATGGCGGAACAGTTAGGAGGCAAAGTAGCGGGCTCTAACGAACGTGAGTTTGGCTACGCTCAGGTTAAAGTTTCTGGTGAATGTGCTCTATTTAAAGACCTTGAAGCAACTCAAGACGTTTGGATGAGCCATGGCGACAAAGTAGTAGAGATCCCAGCCGATTTCGTAAAAGTTGGTGAGACAGACACTTGTCCTTACGCTGCGATGGCGAACGAAGAGAAGAAATACTACGGTGTTCAGTTCCACCCAGAAGTGACACACACAAAAGGTGGCCTACAAATGCTTGAGAACTTTGTTCTTGGCGTATGTGGCTGTGAACGTCTATGGACTTCTGAATCTATCATCGAAGACGCGGTTGCTCGCATTAAAGAGCAAGTGGGTGACGACGAAGTTATCCTAGGTCTATCTGGTGGTGTTGATTCATCGGTAGTTGCGATGCTGGTTCACCGCGCAATCGGCGACAAGCTAACGTGTGTATTTGTTGATAACGGTCTACTTCGTCTAAACGAAGGTCAACAAGTAATGGATATGTTCGGCGACCAATTTGGTTTGAACATCATCAAGGTTGACGCTGAAGAACGCTTCCTAAAAGCACTTGAAGGCAAGTCTGACCCAGAAGAGAAGCGTAAGACTATCGGTCACGTATTCGTAGATGTATTCGATGAAGAGTCTAAGAAGCTGAAAAACGCGAAATGGCTAGCTCAAGGTACGATTTATCCTGATGTAATCGAGTCAGCTGCATCTAAGACTGGTAAAGCGCACGTGATCAAATCGCACCACAACGTGGGCGGTCTTCCAGATGACATGGAAATGGGTCTTGTTGAGCCACTACGTGAGTTGTTCAAAGATGAAGTTCGTAAGATTGGTCTAGAATTAGGCCTGCCTTACAACATGCTTTACCGCCACCCATTCCCGGGTCCTGGTCTAGGTGTTCGTGTTCTTGGTGAAATCAAGAAAGAGTACTGTGATTTGCTACGTCGTGCTGATGCTATCTTTATTGAAGAGCTTCACGCAGCTGATCTATACAACAAAGTATCTCAAGCGTTCACGGTATTCCTACCAGTACGTTCTGTTGGTGTAATGGGCGATGGCCGTAAGTACGATTGGGTTGTGTCTCTACGTGCGGTAGAAACCATCGACTTTATGACGGCACACTGGGCGCACCTACCATACGACTTCCTAGGTAAGGTATCTAACCGTATTATCAACGAAGTTGATGGCATTTCTCGTGTTGTTTACGACATTTCAGGTAAGCCACCAGCGACTATCGAGTGGGAATAATCTTCCTTTAAGAAAGGTCTGGCATTAACAGGCACTAAATCATACTTAAGTCCGCGTAATTGCGGACTTTTTTTGTTTTTGGCCTAGTCATTTTTGGCAATGTCTGGCAACGCCAAGCACGGTTTGACCGTGGTATTTTGATGGGTATGATTCATCGGTAATGCCATGGATTACGCCCGATACCATGCTGAGTGTTTTTGATGGGGCATGGTATTAAATTTTTATATCTATCTGTTTTATAAGTATTAATCTCTAGTTTTTTAGAGGTGTTTCAGCATGGTATTAAATAAGAATAATAGGTCGAAACATGCTGACTGATACCAAGCTACGCAATCTCAAACCCAAAGGTAAACTTTACAAAGTCAATGACCGTGATGGCCTTTATGTTGCTGTGACCACTGCGGGTTCTATCTCATTTCGTTACAACTACTCGATCAATGGCAGGCAAGAAACCATTACCTTTGGCCGCTACGGAGTAGGAGGCATCACGCTAGCAGAAGCGCGTGAGCGTCTCAATGAAGCGAAGAGAATGGTTATTGATGGAAAGTCACCGGCCAAAGAGAAAGCACGTGCTAAGGCGAGAACGAAAGATGCTGAAACCTTTGGTGCCTGGGCTCAGAAATGGCTTCGTGGCTATCAGATGGCCGATTCTACCCGGGACATGCGTCGCTCAGTCTATGCACGAGAGTTAGAAGGCAAATTTGGCAATCAGAAGCTGACTGAAATCACCCATGAAGATCTGCGAGCACTGACTGATGCGATAGTAGAGCGTGGCGCGCCCGCAACGGCTGTACACACGCGTGATATTGTACTCCAGGTGTATCGGTGGGCAATTGAGAGAGGGCAGAAAGTTGAGAACCCGGCAGATTTGGTGAGGCCTGCAAGTATCGCTCGGTTTGAGCCAAGAGACCGAACATTATCACCTGCTGAGATCGGTTTGATGTACCGCTATATGGAAAAGGTAGGAACCACGCCTTCGATTCGTGCTGCGGTAAAGTTGCTTTTGCTGACTATGGTACGTAAAAGCGAGTTAACCAATGCAACTTGGAGTGAAATTAACTTTAGCGAAGCGTTGTGGACAATCCCTAAAGAAAGGATGAAACGACGTAACCCGCATCTGGTGTTTTTGTCACGCCAGGTGATGGATATTTTGATCGCCTTGAAGACATTTGCCGGTGGGTCTGATTACATTCTTCCTTCTCGTTATGATTCAGATGCCCCAATGAGCAGTGCGACAATGAATCGTGTATTGGCTCTAACATACAAGGCTGCGCAGAAGGATGGGCAGTCACTAAGTAAGTTTGGGCCGCATGACCTTCGTAGAACAGCGAGTACACTGCTGCATGAAGCAGGATACAACACTGATTGGATAGAAAAATGCCTGGCGCACGAACAGAAAGGAGTGAGGGCTGTTTACAACAAAGCCGAATACCGAGAACAGCGCGCGGCCATGTTGCAGGACTGGGCTGACATGATTGATGAATGGACTCGTTAAAGCTCAATTACGCTAGTTAATGTTGATTATATATTTGTATTACGAGATAGCTTTTTCTTAATTTTATCATTTGCAGATTTTTTTTCTGAGTTTATAACCATAGCTACTCTGCCACTAATTCTTTTTAGAATATATACTTTTGAACTAAATTGGGTTAGCTCTTTCTTTGACTTAACTTTTCGATATTTTCTAGCGTATTTTTTGGCCTCAGACTCGCTTATTCTACAAGTTATCAAGGATAATTGTTCTTTTAATTTTCCTGCTTTTGAGTAACCTTGTTGCTGAAGAGTGTTTATGTGCCCGAGAATTGAACGGTATTTTTTAATAATATCTTCTATATTAAAGTTATTATCTACCATATGTTCATATGTGAATAGTAACTTCCTCACTTGAGATATTCTTTTATGGGAAGGATTAGTCTTTTTGGAGTTAACAGTGACATCGTGTACAGAAAGCCGAGATGAACACGAACTAAAATGGCTTTTTTTCTTAGATCTATGAGGTTTTACTCCAGATTTTCCGAATATGCGATAGATTTCTGATTTTAGATGAGGAATTAATTCATTGAATTCTTTCTTATCAGAGCTAATATGAATATCATCGTAGTAACGTGTATATCTTAGTCCTTGATCTTGGCAATATTTAACAAGTTCTGGCTCATCTCGGTAGAATACTAGATTGGCTATTTCACCACTTAAGGGACTACCTTGAACTAAATAGCCTTCTTTTGTACTTAGCTCGCTAAGTGCATTTGATACTTTAGGGGGAAAGCAGAAAAAGTGTTGAAAAATACGGTTGACTTCTTTGATACTAATTGACGGGAAAAAATTTCTTATATCCTCAGACATTAACATGCGTGAATTAATATGAACTTTTGCATTGTCGATATAACTTTTTCCTATTTGTCCTGCTGTTATATAGTCAGGATGCTCAACCTTATCAAAAATTCTTGATTTTATGGAATCTAAAACGACACGAAGTTTTGGTTTTGCTTTGTATGTAACTCTTAGACTGCCATCATCTTTCTCAATTTTATTAGCTACGATATAGTCATCGTTTGATGATACTATGAGCTTCTCAAGATCTTGTAACGGTAAATTCAATAAATTAGCTAAAGCTTCGATACTACCAATTGGTTTCTGTGTGTATTTAGGCTGTAGATTCACTTTTTACGATTTCTCTCGCTATTGATTTTAGACTTTCTGTAAATTCGGAAAAAGGACTATCAGAGGGCTCTTCACACATCAAAATAAGTATATTTAAAGGAACGTTAAGTGCTTTACTGATTCGAGATAATGATGATAAAGAAGGATCTCGCTTTTCATTTTCTATTTTGGATAGATAAGATTTATCCATATTAGCTTCTTCTGCCACCTGATTTAAAGATAGCCCTCGTAGTTGCCTGAATTCTTTAATAGTTTTACCGATCGCTAACATAATTATATCTCTTAAATATTGGAGGATTTATTTGGCTGGTTGCACAGATCTAGTGAGCTTTTGTTACTCCAAGTCAATAAAACCAGCCGCCAATTTTATCAAGCTCAATACCTGAACAACCACTGACAACCACTTCATTTTGTTGGGCTTACTTGCCACTTTACTCATATTCTCAAGCTCTTCGATAGAATTATCGATTTTCTCAAGTGTGCTTTTGTCTACTGTATTAACGCATTTTTCACGAGCCTCTTTAAGACGCTCGATCGATTCTTTCAAATTCATATAATATTACCTTATATAAGTTGCACTAATCGGATACAGGATGTACCCCCTGCCAATTTGCACATCGTGGCCGAATAGAAATACAGTAGACAAACCAACCAATACCCCCAGAGAAGTGTATCTCTGGTTCTCCCCCTGCCTTCATCAAAGTTATTCAACTAAGCGATAAGGACCATCGACGTTCGATTTGAGCTTTGGCTCATCACGACCGCGTGCCGATAAGAATCCTTATGTGGGCTGGAAAGATAGTTCATTTTGAATTACTACAAATGAACGGCTGTTAGGCCATATGTCAGGCTCACAATTAAGGTAATTTTTGAAAGAGCGTTACAGATGATTTCATCTGCACTATGGATAGAATAAATTGGGGTGGACTATTTGTCAACTCTTGATTGATAAATAGTCCTGAATGAAATTTTAGCGGCTAAATTTTCTCATTAGTTTTGGACGTTGGTAGCTGAAATTCTTCTCGAATCGTTCCCAGGGCCTTAGACACAGCCTGGTTTGACAACGGCTTACCCGTGATCTTACCCAGCGTTATACCTATCTGTTTATTAGACATGTTTTGCTTACGAAGAACCAGCATGCGCTTTTTGTTGTCGGTCAGTCGAGAATCTACCATCTTTCGGGCTAAATTGCGTAGTTCGGGCACATTAGTTGGCTCCAGTGAAGAGTCCAGCATGTAGTAGTAAAAGTACTCGTCAACTAATCTATCTCCGGACTTAGCGTTATGACGGTCTGGATGCGCGATTTGGCGTCGTAATCTCAAGACTTCTTGCTCAAATTGTTCTGAAGAGCGTTTGGCTTGCTTATATAGAGAATTCCAAGAACCATCATGAAGCTTGGGGCGATGGGTTAGACAGTAATTCGTACTCAGATCCGGTCGCTTTTTCTTTCCTGCTTTTTCATCATTGTCACGATCATTGTTTTCTCTCTCGATATATCCGTGTTTTGTCCATGTGTACATGAACTGTGAAAACTCTGTTGGGTTTCCACACAGGGCACATAGTCGTTTTTTTTTATCCGCTTTTAAACTGATATCAGGCGCTAGTTTTGATCTATTAGGTTTCTTTCCTTCACAAATCATAAACAATGATTTGAGCATATCCTGAGTCGATATGAATAGTATGTCTTGCTCTGTGTGGGAACTCTTATCAACAAAGTCGTATAAATAACAGTGAATTTGGTCGGCCGTATAACGAAAACCTCTCAATTTGATGAGATCACTATAGTTACACTTTTCTCTTGAGATAGGGCAAAAGGCCAAATACTGGTTTGGAAGGCTACTCAAGTATTCCGATACCACGGGATCAATCACCTGTTTAATCAAGTTTATGATGTTGTGGCTTTTAGACTCTTCCGAGTATGAATGCCATTTCTCCCTAAAAATGCGAATGGCATTTGCCACAGAGTTGTCAGAATTCTCCCATACAGGAATATAAAACGGACCTAGTCGTTCTGACGCATCGATCTCAGTTTCAAATATTTTCATATCCAACTTTTTTGTCCAATGATTAGCCTAATCTACAGGCAGCTCCTGGCATTATCAACCCAAGAATGTTGAAAAGGAGAGGGGTATGAATCCATCAATGACAAACAAAACGCTGATAAATCGCAAAACCTTACTCAGCATGATCCCTTTGTCTGATCGAACCATCTATAACCTGGAACAGCGTGGTGAGTTTCCTCGTCGTATTGTTCTGACCAGCCGAAGTGTTGCTTGGGACCTAGCTGAAGTGGAGAACTGGATAGAAGAAAAGCGCAGGTCTGCGTTAAAAGCCGCAAGACCTGGTTTTATTTGGTAAGTCTGAGTTCACATGACGCTTAAAGATGTAACGGATGTTCAGGCTAGGGGAACTACTCGGCAAAAAAGTGCCTCGGGTGCCAGCGGTAAACTAGATCTAAGCACGAAATATATAGACAACATCATAGCAATCCAGGAGTGCAGTGCTCAGGAGGCTAATGAACTCGGTTTTATTGCTCGGCTTCTGATTCAAGCAACCATACCGCACAGTAAGCCAGAATCGAATGAGTGGAGTCGGAAGAATGGTAATTTCACAATGCACATGATGGCCCCCTCATCTGTAGGTTTGCCTTACGGTTGCTATGCACGTTTGCTTCTGGTTTGGATGACCACTCAAGCAGTAAGAAACAAGTCCAGATTGGATAAGGGTTATATCGGTGAGACAGAGGCGCGTAGGCTTGAATTAGGGAATTCTCAGAGAAGCTTTATGGCCGAACTAGGGTTATCGGGAACTGGGGGGAAAGATGGTTCTATTCCGCGTTTGCGTGAGCAGATGAGCAAACTTTTTAAAACCACCATTAGCGTTATGTTTACGGAACATAATGAAGGTGATGAATATATTTCTGAGGATGAGATTGGTGCCAGAGTAGCGGATGTTTCACATATATGGTGGAGCACAAAGCATCCAGATCAAAATTCATTATGGGGCTCTTGGGTAGATCTGTCGCCAAAGTTTTTTCAACTGATAACAGATAAACCAGTTCCTCTAGATATGAGGGTATTACGGTTGATTAAGCGTTCTCCTATGGCTCTCGATATATATTGCTGGGCAACATACCGAGTCAGCTATTTAAAACGTTCAACAGTCATTCCCTGGGAAGGACTAATGGATCAAATAGGAGCCAATTACCCTAATACTCCTCAGGGGCATCGAGATTTCAGAAAACGGTTTCTCGATGGGCTTAAAAAGGTTCAGTATGCATGGCCAGAGCTAGATGCTACTTCAACCGAAAAAGGATTGCTTTTGAAACCAAGTGCTCCACAAGTACCTCGACGGACAAAGCGATAGAGTGAGCGGTATAAAACAGTATGTACGCACCATTCTAGATGTTATTAAGCCTGGGTATTTAGAAAGTTATCCACGCATGTTCTGTCCCGCTTTAAAGGGGGTATTTTGCGCATGTTCTGTCCCGGCTTACGCATGTTTTGTCCCGGAGTGCGCATGTTCTGTCCCGCGAAGTGCCAAAAAGTTTTTTAATAACAGGTGGTTGTAGAACTCCCTATAGTACTTTCCTGTAGGTATACCTATATAAAAATTAACCTGTAGTTAAGCAAACAAATATTGTGGATAAGATTTATAAAAATAAACTGCTTAAAACTGTCAATGAAATCATTTTTTGGGAAGTTATGTGTTTTTAACTACATGAAAATAAAATGTTTTTTATTCTTTTTTTCTTGGCGTCTAAACATTCATTGACACTTGAGGGGCAGTTAAACACGAAGGCTTTGAATTTAGCCTAGAGCGGAAAGTGTTAGGAAAGCTGTGTTTTTCTGTGTCGTGATATTGGAGTAAAGCCAACACACATAAATCGCTGTAAGACCGCTATTTTAGCGCTATTGAATCATTATAAGTGCGCTGTCATATCGCTATAAGTATCGGACTTATCGGGTAAACATGGTTTACACGGGAATAAACAGTTAAATGCAGAGAAATGCACAAGGGCATGCATAACTTTCCGTGATAAAACCAAAATTGAAATGCGGGCAGGATGTGTGAAGTAGGCCCTCCATGCAAGCATGGCGAAGCCTCTTCACTTATGACTTATTCGCACCTTCGGCACTCAACGTTGATCCTGCCCTGCGGGGCCTGAAAGAGGAGACAAGCATGGCGAACAACACGAACAAGATCACTCGAAAGAATAGCCCACCGATTAAGGTTTACTGTTTGCCAGAGGAGCGTGAGTTGATCGAATCCATGTCAGCACAGGCAGGGCTCAGCGCTTCAACCTATTTGCGCGAAGTCGGCCAAGGTTATCGCATTCAAGGTATTACTGATGTAGAACACGTACGCGAACTGGTAAGAGTGAATGGTGATTTAGGGCGTTTGGGTGGTTTGCTTAAGTTATGGCTTAGTAATGATGCCAAGGTAGCGAATGTGGGAGTCAATACAATCTTAGCGGTGCTTAATCGTATTGAAGCGACGCAAGATCAAATGAGCTCGCTTATGGAATCCATTCTTCGGCCGAGGGCCGACCAATGATAGTCAAGCACGTACCGATGCGTTCTCAGGGGAAATCTGACTTTGCGGGCTTGGTGAATTACATCACCGATCACCAGAGCAAAGAGCATCGACTTGGTAATGTTCGTTTAAATAACTGTGAAGCGAAAACCGTACGCGATGCGATCAGTGAGGTGTTGGCGACTCAGTTTGCGAACACCCGAGCAAAGAGTGATAAAACCTACCACCTCATAGTGAGCTTTCCTAATGGTGAACAGTTAGAAGCGCATACTTTAGCCGCGATAGAAGAGCGCCTTTGCCAAGGCTTGGGCTATGGCGAGCATCAGCGTGTCAGTGCTGTGCACAACGATACGGACAATCAACATATCCATATCGCGATCAATAAAATTCATCCTACGCGTAACACAATCCATGAGCCTTATTACCCACATAAAAAGCTAGCGGAAATGTGCGAGGCCATCGAGCAGGATTTTGGTTTGCAGCAGGATAATCACATACCGCGCAAGCGCTGGGCCGAATCGCGTGCCATGGATATGGAGCGGCATTCGGGTATTGAAAGCTTAGTGGGTTGGGTGAAACGCGAATGCATGGACGAGATTAAATCAGCCAATAGCTGGCAGGCGTTGCACCAGGTCATGCAGGACAATGGTTTGCAGTTAAGAACCAGAGGAAATGGTCTAGTGATCGTTGCCGACGGTGAAGCGATCATCAAAGCAAGCACCTTAGGACGTGAGTTTTCTAAACCCAAACTCGAAGCGCGCCTTGGTCCCTTTGAAGCGACTGCATCGGATTCTGTTAAGCCGAGCCGCCAATATACACACCGACCTGTTCGCTTGAAGGTGAATACCACCGAGCTATATGCCCGTTATCAAGCAGAGCAGAAACATGCCGCAGAGAGTAAAACGCAAGCCCTTGAACAGGCTCGTCGTGATAAAGATCGACAGATTGATAACGCCAAGAGGAAAGGGCGTGGCCGTCGCGCAGCGATTAAGTTGACCGGTAGCAATAAGCTTACTAAGAAGCTTTTGTACAAACAGGCCAGCGATGCATTGAAAAGCGAGCTTGAGCGTATTCACAAGCGTTACCAAGAGCAACGGCAAACGATATATCAAAGCAATAAACGCCAAGCCTGGGCGGATTGGTTAAAAAGCCAAGCATTGCAGGGAGATAGCGAAGCCCTCAAAGCGCTACGTAGCCGAGAGTCTGCACAAAAGCTTAAAGGCAACACACTGAACGGGGATGCAGTTCAGGCAGAGCTCAAAGCAACGGTCGATACGATTACGAAAAAAGGCACCATTATTTATCGAGCAGGTAACAGTGCTGTGCGTGATGATGGTGAGCGTCTACAAGTGTCGACGGCTTCCAACCAAACCAGTGTTTTAGCTGCGCTAAAGGTAGCAATGGAGCGTTACGGTGATCGTATTACCGTGAATGGCTCGCCTGAGTTCAAGGCGCGAGTGATCAAGGCGGCAGTAGATGGCAACCTGTCTATAAAGTTTGCCGACCCAGGGCTAGAGCGTCGCCGTCAGGCATTAATAGCCCAGAGCAAAAAGGCCAAACGGTCAGATAAGCCTGGTGTGTTACCGATTGGCAAAGTGCCACCTTCACGCCGTGGCCGGTTGCAGAATCTATCTCAGTTAGAGGTTTTAGCTATTCAGTCAGCCCCTGTAACTGAAAAAGCGGTGGTCATGCCAGCATTAGAGCAGCGTAAAGCCAAGCTGCAAGCTGAGCAGGCAGCTAAAAAGGCGAAACGACAACATAAGAGCCGATCACGTTGATGTGATGGCAAAGGAATCGACGGAAGCCCTAACCGCTTCGGTTGGTAATAACACCGATGTTTAACCCTATTTGACCGCGCGTTTTACGGTGTCGCGCAGGTCGGGCGCCGGGATAGTAAGTGGCGAGCTATCTCTGAAAAGGCCCACATTCACCGCTGGCAACGGCAGGAGTAGGTTACGAGCCTACAGGTTGGTGAATGCAACTTTTAGTCATAACCACTAAGAGTAATTGATCATGCTAAAGCGAAAAATTTTAGCGGCTAAAATTCCCGTGCTTGCCATCTCCTTGGCGTTAAACATTTCTAATCCTGTATATGCGGGGATTCCGGTTGCTGATGGTACGAATCTAGTACAAAACATCATGTCTGCCATGGAGGCTGTTACACAGACTGCTAAACAAATTCAGCAGTATCAAACCCAGTTGCAGCAGTACGAAAATATGCTGCAAAACTCGATGGCCCCGGCTTCTTATATTTGGGACCAGGCGCAGCGCACCATCAACGATCTGAACCAGGCGACCAACACGCTCGCCTATTACCAGAACCAGCTTGGCAGCCTCGATGCTTACCTAGGCAAGTTCCAGGACGTGGCCTATTACCGCAGCTCTCCTTGTTTCTCGGCAGCGGGGTGCAGCGATGCAGAACGGGCCGCAATGACCGAGAACCGACGCCTTGCGTCTGAATCGCAGAAAAAGGCCAACGACGCACTGTTTAGGAGTCTGGAGCAGCAGCAAGATAACTTGGAAGCCGATGCCCGTCAGCTTAACCGCCTGCAATCTGGTGCTCAGAGCGCGGACGGCCAATTGGCGGCTATTGGCTACGCTAACCAGCTCGCTAGCAACCAGGCCAACCAGCTCCTGCAAATCCGAAGCCTATTGATTGCCCAGCAGAATGCCGTTGGCACTCGAATGCAGGCGGATGCTGACCGCGAAGCTCAATATCAAGCGTCTCGTGAAAGGTTGTTCGATATGGGCGAGCCAACCGACCGTTCAGAAAACAGGGGGTTTTAATCATGAAGAATATCACCCGAGTTTTTATCGTTAGCGCGTTGGCCTCTTTTGTTCTGGTAGGGTGTGGTGAAGATGACGGGCCAAAGCCTGCAACGATCAACTGTGACAACCCGAACCTGACGAAAGAGCAGAAGCAAAAAGGGAACTGTCTTTGGGATATGGGCGAACCCACGGATCGCTCCAAGAACAAGGGGTTCTAATCATGATCAAGATATTTATTCGGCTTGTTATGCTCCTGGCAGTTGTACTTACTTCGCAAACAGCATCAGCGGCCATTGAGCCTAATGGTGTCTTAGATGAAGTGGCTGTGCGTTTCATGACAGCAAGTGCTACTTGGGGCACGGTAATTACAAACTATGCTGCCTGGCTATTCTGGACGCTGGGCACTATATCCCTTGTTTGGACTGGCGGGACCTTAATTCTTAAGCAAGCGGATATAAGGGAGTTTTTTGCCGAGTTCGTGCGCTTCATCTTGACGTTTGGTTTCTTTCTCTGGTTACTCAGAAACGGCCCAGACTTTGCCACGTCAATTATCGATTCATTGAGAACGATCGGTGCTCAAGCCGGTGGCCTTTCGAGAGACCTAACCCCGTCAGAGCCTATTAGTATTGCGTTCGACATTATTGTGAAAGCTGGTAAGTCATACAGCATCACCAGTCCGATAGATAACTTGTCTATCTTCTTAATCACGTTGGCAATTTTGGCGTGTATGGCGGTAGTGGCGGCCAATGTGTTGTTGGCCTTGGTGACGGCTTGGATATTAGTCTATGCCGGTGTTTTCGTGCTGGGGTTTGGTGGTTCGCGTTGGACTTCGGATATAGCAATCAACTACTTCAAAAGCGTATTAGGCGTTGCTTTGAAGTTGATGACAATGACGTTGCTTATTGGCATTGCCATGTCGATCATGGATGGTTTCTATGCCGATCTATCCAATGATGCTCCCATGCGTGAATTGTTGGTGATCTTTGTCGTTTCACTGGTTCTCGTGATGCTCATTCACTCGGTTCCCAATGTGGTCGCTAGCCTGGTTCCTGGAGGCGGCGCGGCGGCAGGTGCTGGCAGCATCAGTGCCGGTGCGATGGCCGGAGCGGCTGTTGCCACTGGTGGTATGGCTGCCGGTGCCGCAATGGCTACCGCCGGCGGTGCGTCTGCTATTCAGGCTGCATTTGCAAAAGCGGGTGAGAACGTAGCGAATAATACTGACGTTATGTCGAGCCTGGGCGGTGCATTTAGTGGCAGTGGCGATTCTGATGAGGCTGGCTCCTTCTCTCAAGCTTCCGGTCAATCTTCTAGCGGTGGCGAATCCTCTGGCGGCGGCTTTAAAGGCAGCGCTGTAAAAGCGGGGCGTATTGCAGCGGATACCGGTGCGAATTTGATGAAGGGAATGGGTGATATGGCCGGGGATAGAATCAGCGGCACTGCTGGAGGCCGTTTAGCCAGCTCGATCAGAAACAGTACGAAAGATGACGGGGATAGTGATGACCAGGAGGGCGACTGACGACGCTTCACCTGCATTTGACAACGACAGCTTTGGCGGTGTGGGTACTGGCTGGATGAATCAAACCGGCGGCTTTGATGGCCTATCCAGTGATGACCAAGAAGAAGCCCGCCAAGCACACGCAGAATGGCAAGAGCGCGACCCGGAAAAGCACACCTTCGATGTTGAGGATTACGTTTCGTATGCCCAGGAACGTCAACAGGAACGAAATAGTGAGATTGCCAGCTTTGTTAAAAAAGGCCGCATGGCCTAACTAGATAAGGATTACTGATTATGGAGTTTAGCTTTCCACCTCAAAACCTTGCGGAGGTATTTGGTTTCTTCGCAGTGATGTTCATTGTGATGCTGGCCTTCTATTTTTTGGGGCAGTGGCTGCACAACACCGGACACGGCCCGAAGATGAAAGCCATTGCTGACAAAATGGAGGTATTCCAAAACAGGTTGGCCGGGCGTGTTTACAAGGACATGACAAGATCGGTCGATCAAATAGACAAAATGAGACGTTGGCCGTTTGGCCGACACAAGTAGTTAAAAAGCAGACGGGCCGGTGATTATGTAACGGCCCGCATTTACAAATACCACCTGCCAGATATGTCCCTCTTGGAAGCTGTTGCTATATGTTCAGTTTCCCCCCGAGATTGTCATAATTATATTTGTCGATAGTACTAAATCTAATGTTAGTCGTTGGTTGAAAAGGGAGGCCTTTTCGATCGCAAAAATTAGACGTGAATGCTAGTATAACAGTCAGTTTTTATATGATTTAGCCGGTTGAAGAAGTCCTTTAGCCAAAAGCTAAAGAAGATAGATGATTATTTTAAATAATGCTCCTAAAGCATAGTGGTTTTTCTGGTGTTTAAATGAAAATCAATGACTTAAAAAAGCTTCCTACTCTAACCAGGCTGTTTTCAGCTGCCGTCTTTAGAGAGATGGCAAGGAAGGGTCAGTCAGCTTTGTTCACTCGGTTGCTAAAAGAGGCAGGAATAGTTGACCAGTTGGCACCCAACGCAACAGTAGGTGAAGCGTTCGATTTTGCATTTAATATACTTAAAGTTGCTGGTCACCGTGATGAGTACATATATCGAGCAGCTGTTAGTCAAAAAGTGCTTCTGGGTACTCATTCACTGCGCACGGCTTCAATGCTAAGCGAGTTTCGAGCCGGTAGCTGTAAAGCGGACCTAGTAATTTTAAACGGTACAGCAACTGTTTATGAGATAAAGTCTGAGCGAGATTCTCTTACTCGGCTTGGACATCAAGTCGAGAACTACAAACGAGTGTTTGCCAAAGTTAATGTGATATCCAGTGAAGAGCATATCGATGGTATCCTTAAAACCGTACCGGAAGATGTTGGAATTATGTGCCTAACTAAGCGTTATCAGATCAAAACTATACGTGAGGCCCTAAATTGTCCTGAGAGAATCTGTCCTAGTACTGTATTTGACTCCTTGCGCATCTCTGAATGCATCGAAATTCTTGAGAGCTTAGGGATAGCCGTACCCGTGGTGCCTAATATTGAAAGACATGCGGCATTGCGTGAATTGTTTTCTGAAATTGATCCGGCTACTTTGCACTTTGAAATGGTTAAAACATTAAAACGGACACGGGCTCTTGCTTCACTTAGATATTTTGTTGATCGTTTGCCAAAGTCCTTACAAACTGCTGCATTATCAGTATCTGTACGTCACTCTGATCAAACAAGACTGATCGATGCTACGGAAACTCCGTTACATGCGGCAATGACATGGAGTTAATCGACATATGTACTACCCATATTTTCGTGGAAAGCAATTTGAGCTAATAACGATTCGTGAAATGGCTCAGCTTTTGGCTGACAATAACTTTATACCAGTCATTGAGCCTGTTCGTGAGTCATTAAATGGCCTCAAAAGAGCATTAGAAGCGATTAATGAAGCAGGTGGTAAAGCAATAGTTATAGTTAATCCCTACTATGGTGATCATCAAGATAATGGCTCTAATATCAGCAGCTTTCTTGAGGAAGAATTTTCTGGTTCGGATAATATATCTGCAGGAATCCTTCTGCGTAACGGTATGTCGGTAGATGACGCTATGTCTTGCTTCGAACAGCATGCATCCCATAATCGGGTCCTAGTCCATGCAGGTTTCACTGAGCCAAAGGATTTGGCGACTAAATTTGAACGCTATATGTCGGAGCTAACAAATATCTTTATAGATGATCACTCAAAACTATTATACCGAAAGCATTTTGGATCGAGTAAGCGTATTTTGATTCGTGATGGATTTAACCGCCAGCGCAATGCAGATTATCCTGAAGTTGAAATGTTTTCAGAGCTCCATGCGACTTATCCTGAATTAGGGATGGAAGGGTTTGGAGACTTCTTGATGGTTGGGGATGCATACAGCGAAGGTGGCGGGCCAGCTTATGCGGTAGCTATACATCTTACTTTCATAGATCGTAACAAGGATGATGTGATGTACATTTATCATTTCGTCTCAGATACAAAGGATACTCCTACGGACCCTGCAGGGAAGTTTGGTCAAGCTCTTGGAAAATTAATCAGGAAGCTTGAAAGCGGAAACTCTGGGCTTCTTGAAACTAATGCCATCAAAGAGTTTAAAGAACTTTATAAAAAACGGCACTTTCCCGGTTTAGGTTATGTGAAAAAGCTTTCGATGAAGCACCATATCGAAACGCTTGTAGATTATTTGAAGTGAGGTCGCTATGGCTAAGCGTTACTGCTGCCCTGAATGTTTTGGCGATCGTGTTCTGCGAGATGAAATATTTCCTACTCTTGGGCCGACGCTAGGGAATTGCGACTTTTGCGGAACAATTAATACAGAACTAGTTGAGCCTGCTGATTTAGCGGATTATTTTGAGCTTCTAGTTAATGTATATGAACCCGATCATAATGGAAAAACATTAGTTGAGTGGATGAAAGATGATTGGTTGATATTTAGCCATGAGCGTATGGACAACGCTCATGCAAAAGATCTACTTAGTGAAATTCTTAATGATGGTGAAGTAGTCCGCCGTCCGTTTCAACCTTCAAGTAGTTATAATAGTGATGGTCTAGCACTGTGGGATAAATTGCGAGATGAAATGATGCACTCGAATCGATGGTTTCTAGATGTAACTATCGACGAAGAGCGCCTTAAAGAGCTATTAGAGATGCTAATTGCTAAAGATCTACCTTTGAAGTGGTATCGTTCTCGAATTAAAACTGAGGATAGAGCTTTTCAAATAGATGAGATGGGGGCTCCACCTAAAAGGCGCTCTTCAAATGGACGAGCAAACCCGGCTGGTATTCCTTACCTATATTTAGGTTCATTACCTGAGACTGCTGTTGCGGAAGTTAGGCCGCATACTGGGGAGGTCGCTTGTGTGGCTACTTTTGAAATTCCAGACATTAAGGCTGCAGATTTGCGCAACCCTCGTGAACTTGTTTCTCCCTTCATTTTGGAGGACGCTAGGCAAATCGCCCAATTGCGGGCTGATTTACCTTTTCTAGAGCGCTTAGGTGAAGAGTTAACAAGGCCAGTTCAGCCGTCAGGTGCTGCAATAGACTACATACCTAGTCAATATTTATGTGAGTTTATTAAAAAGAAAGGCTTTGATGGAGTTGTTTATCGCAGTTCTGTTAGTGAAGGGATTAATCTTGCCTTGTTTAATCCCAAACAGGCTGTAGGTGGTCAAGTCTCCGTATATAACGTAGATCGAGTTTCAGTTCAGGTTGCTGCCTTAGAAACGCAGACCGATATTTTATAAATCTTGGGGTGATTATGAGAGGCAATGATTGGCTCTTTGAGAAAGGTTTATAAATGAATCATATATCGAAAATGACTAGTGCTATCGCTTTAACTTGTGAAGAGAAGCAAGAGCTTCGTCGTGATATGCAAGAATCGTCAACCTGGGCTAAAGCCGAACTAAAACGTCGACGAGCAGCAAAAAAATCAAAAAATTCTTCGCATGGTATAGCTGATGGTATTAAGAGAAATTCTGATTGTAACTAACTGTTATTTATTGATAATATCCGCTCGTTGATATTCGAGTGGGAGTGACGGGCACTGGCTGGCAATGTCTAGCAACGGCAGGCATTTCGGCTGAGGGTAAAAGAACTTTCCGCTAAGC
>NZ_JAWPOL010000388.1:0-1053 GCF_033391095.1 Vibrio sp. Vb0667
GACTGGGTGAAGGTTAACCGCTTCTGAAAATAGAACTGGCACAAGCACATTACCATCTAGCGCTTGGATGATGCCGTAAGCCAGCAACAACCAGTAGAATTGTGGCGTCATGCCCCATTGGAACAAACCAACAATCGCAACCGGTACGGTTACCGCAGCTGCACCAATATATGGAATCAATACCGACAAGCCTACAGCAACGGCCAAGAGCGCGGAGTAACGTAGGTCTAGAATCGCGAATGTTACATAGCTCACGCCACCAACAATCAAGATTTCCAGCACTTTCCCGCGAATGTAGTTCGAGATTTGCTCGTTCATCTCGTGCCAAACTTTGTTCGCCAGCTTACGGTTTTTCGGCAAAATGCCGCTCGCCATTCTAAGCATTTCTTCTTTGTCTTTAAGTAGGAAGAAAATCAGCAGCGGCACCAAAATCAAGTACACCGCCAATGTGGCAATACTAACTAACGATGCAAGTGAGCCTTTTACCACGCTTTCACCCAAACCTAGTGCTTGGTTTTTCGCGTTGGTCACGACGGTTTCTACAATTTGTAGGTTCGCCAATTCCGGATGGCGCTCAGGCAACGTCATGATGAACTTTTGCAGCCCGTTATACATGTTCGGAATATCGTTGATTAAGTTGCCAACCTGAGTCCAGATCGTCGGAACCAAGCCAAATAAGGCGATCAACATGATGCTGATAAAAATAAAGAGAACAATAATCACTGATAAGGTGCGAGGCACACCCATACGAGACAATTTAACCACTGGCCATTCTAGGAGATATGCCAATACGATCGCCACCAGCAATGGCGCAATCAAATGCCCAAAGAAGTAAATGGTGATAAAACCAAACAGCAAAATGGCGACAAGGCTTACTGCGTGGGGATCTGAGAAGCGGCGTTGATACCAACGACTTACCATTTCGAACATCTTATGCGGATTCCTTATTGAAGACAGTCAATGTGTAGTGCTCTGGTGTAGATTGGCAATCAACCACGTACCCTTGGGTACGAAGGTAATTCACAATGTCTCGTTTAGAGCTGTTATCCACCA
>NZ_JAWPOL010000389.1:0-1052 GCF_033391095.1 Vibrio sp. Vb0667
GTCACCAAAAATTGGGTAAAACGCCGCGCGCAATGAAAGTGGTAAACCTTTGTTAAAGGCGAAAAAAGCAAGCGCCAACGCAACAAGGGCGTAAATACTCCAACCGTGAACACCCCAGTGAAACATGGTCGCGCCCATCGCGAGTGATTTGGCATCGGCTGAATACGCTTCTGCGTTTAGCGGCGTACCCCACCAATCCGTGAAATAGGCCGTTGGTTCAGCCACACTCCAAAAGAGAAGACCAATACCCATACCTGCAGCAAACAGCATTGACAGCCATGAAACGGTTGAATGATCCGGCGTCGCCTCTTTACCGCCTAAACGAATCTTACCTAATGGCGAGAAAAGCAGAGCAACAGCGAACAATAAGAAAAAATTGGTAGACCACATAAAGAATGCATCAAACTGTTCAATAATTCCGTTTTTGATCCCGTTTAATGCGTCGCGAGCGGTAACTGGCTCGACAAGAAGAAGTGAAATAAGACAGAAAACAACGAGACCAGCACTGATGCCGAATACGGGATTGTGTATATCGAATCCCCATTTTTGAACGTTGTCTTGGCCAACCTGATAGTCTGTTGTGTCGATACTATATTTTTTAAATGCATTATCCATAAATACAAATTTAACGTAATTTGAAACGCTTCTCAGGGGAGAAGAACTCCAATACCGCCCTCCATTAATTTGAACTCTAAACTTTAAAAACGATGCAAAGTTTATCACCAATCACAAATTTATGCAAAAATGACACTTTTATTGCATATTTACAGCAAACAAACGCCAAGCAAGTGTCTTCACCCCACAAGAATAAACTACGACATCTAACTATTTTTCAGAATTGGAATACACAGAGGAAAACAGTCAATCAACAAGGTCAAACGGTATTCAGAACAAAAGAAATAGCCTCGCACATAAGTGCGAGACCATTTTGAGGTTGATGGAGTTTTTCAACCAACTGTGAAGGGTGAGTTGGATAAAGAAGATCGGGAAGTTTGCGGTTTACAAGAAATGGAAAGTCACATTGCCCGTAAAGCTGCTTAGGTTATCGCTGT
>NZ_JAWPOL010000390.1:0-1051 GCF_033391095.1 Vibrio sp. Vb0667
TATTGAGTTGATTAACATTTATAAAATCAATAATTAGCGTGTGTAAAATATTGAATGACGATCAAATGGGTTTGGTGATACGGATACAAATGAAACAAAGCGAAGAGAAGAGAAGAGAAGAGAAGAAGCGATTTGCGAGCACTAGAAACGAGAAAAGCCAGTCATAAGAGACTGGCTTTCGAAATAATGGAGGCGCGTCCCGGAGTCGAACCGAGGTCCACGGATTTGCAATCCGCTGCATAGCCACTCTGCCAACGCGCCTTTCTTTAACGCTTTAAGAGGTCTCCCCCGTTGCGTTGGTTGCTACTTTACGGATTCAGAAAAGATAGTCAAACAAAAATCTTTCATTTTCTGTTTGTTTGCTTTTTTTTAAATCAATCAGATGAAAATTCGATCCAATTGCGTATTTATTGATTCTGCCCCAAACACTTTCATCCGGTAAACGAACTAAAAATAAAGCGGCGAATTCGCCGCTTTATTTGATCAACCGTTACTTACACGCTTGAGTAAACGTCCCACAACGTTTGGATGGTAAGACCAAGTATGATCAAACATCGACATTAACGCAGGGTTTCCGTACTTAGATAAACTGATCGCATGGAAGCGGTTTTTCTTCGCTTTAAGCGCATCCACTTTTGCCAACAGCTCATCTTGCTGTTTTGGCGCAATAAAATCAGAAATTACCACCATGTCGGCGTTTTTGTATTTATCTCCACTCATCAAATCGATGGATTTGATAAGCGTTGGCTCCAAATCTGTACCGCCATGGAAACTGTACGTTAAGAAATCCGCTGCCTCACGCAAACCATCTTGTTTGGTGAGCTCGTAAGTAATGTGTTCAGTAGAGAAAATGATCACGTAACAATCGCGCTGTTCGGCCAGTGCAATCTGCATTAACGCATACGCCATCGCTTTTGCGCACTGCTCAGGGAAACCACTCATCGAGCCAGAGGCATCCACACAGACGATGAACGGCCCTTTTTCGATATCCACAGCTTTGTTGTCTGGACGATGCGCTTTGACTTTACGTAAAGTGCGAGATTTACCTTGC
>NZ_JAWPOL010000391.1:0-1050 GCF_033391095.1 Vibrio sp. Vb0667
AGAAGAGGAAAATTTAATGAGAGAAGTGGGGATTCATCACGAGCATCTCCAAAAGCATATTCAAGTACATCGCACTTTTATGGGCGATATTGTCAGCATGCAAAGTTTTATTAACGAAGATAATCGGCAATCAGCGGAGCAGTTGTTGGATTTTCTCATTCATTGGTTGGCGTACCACATTCTTGGCATCGATCAAAATATGGCGAAACAGATCAAAGCCATCGAACGAGGCGTTTCTCCTTTAGAAGCTTATCGCGAACAAGAGCAACAAGCTAACGCGTCTACCGAGCCATTACTAGAAGCACTCAATGCGCTGTTTTCTCAAGTGTCCGAACGTAATCGTGATCTCTTAAAACTCAATTTGGAATTAGAAGAAAAAGTAGAAGCAAGAACGAACCAGTTGTTAACGGCAAATAAGCAGCTGGAAGCGCTGTCATTAACGGACTCATTAACTCAACTTCCTAATCGACGCAGTGCAATCAAAACGTTGAAAAAGCTTTGGGATGACACGGAGCACAAAACACTGCCTTTGGTTTGTATCATGATTGATGCGGATTATTTTAAACAAGTCAATGATACGTGTGGGCATGAGGCCGGAGACTTGGTGTTAATCGAGCTTGCACAGGCACTTAAATATCATTTTCGTAGCGATGATATCGTGTGCAGATTGGGAGGTGATGAGTTCTTTGTTATTTGTCCAGACACAGGACTGGACGGCGGGTTACATGTTGCGGAAATGGTGAGAAAACAGGTGTCTAAAATGCTCGTTCCAACGTGTTATGAACCGTGGAGAGGGAGCATCAGTGTTGGCGTTGCAGAGCGAACAGAAAACATGAGTACGTACACCGATTTGATTCGCGCAGCCGATGAATCCGTTTATTTAGCTAAGCAAGAAGGTAAAAATAGAGTTCGGGCTGTTCAAAAGTACGTAACGCAAGAGCCGGTTTCTGTCCGACAAAACTAATCAGTGCGGAATGATTTGAATGGTGAGATTCTGCTACCAAGTTAATGCCTTTTCCCCTTCTATCTTTGTAAGCTTATTTATGAAAC
>NZ_JAWPOL010000392.1:0-1050 GCF_033391095.1 Vibrio sp. Vb0667
TTGGAAGAAGCGTTTTTGCTCGCTACTGAATGTAGTGACGGAGTAGGGGGTGAAATACCACTCCGCAGTGCGATTGTACTCCAGTCCTTTGGCGATCAGCGTAACGCGGACATTGTCGACAGATAAATATTGCAGCAGAGAACGTTGTAGATCTTCATCATAGCCCGACATTTTGTAGTCGCCATAGATAATATCGTGTGGCTGATAATGCTGCATATTGATGACTAAATGGCTAACTAAATCGAGAGGGCGTGAAGGTTCTTGAAAGCGGAATGCAGATTCCAATACTGCTTGCTTCTCTAGGTAGCGCCACTCATTCATTCCGTCTTGTTTGATCATGGTTAGATATTGGAAGACAGCTTGAATGATGTCATCTACGTGGTCTAACCCTTCTGGTGTGAGTGTACAACTGACCGTAAAATCACGATAGTTGCTGCCACTTGCCCCGCCGCCGGCTGATAGGGAAGTGATCCAGCCTTTGCTCTTCAGTTGAAGCATCAAGCTCCCTTCGCCTTCGTAACCTAACAAATGAGCGAAATAAGAGAGAGGCTTCACGCCGTAGTGTTTATCCATTCCCGGCATAGGGAAGGTGAGAATGAGTTTGCGAAACTCTTTGATGGGCTCAATTTGAACCAAAATTCCGGTGCTGTCTTCAGTCCCAATCGGTACGTTAATCGATTTACCACTTAATTGATGATTAGGGATGTCAGCGAACATGGCTTCTACCCAAGCTTGCTGCTCATCAAGAGATTGAGGCCCAAACAACGTCAGCGTCATAAGATCGGCTGAATATTCAGAATGATGAAACTCGACAATTTCATCACGAATAGACTGAGCATCTCGGTCGCCAAGCGTATCTAAATTGCCGACAGAGAATTTTGAAAACGGGTGCTCTGGATTGATGACTTCTTTGTTAACTTGATACAAGCGACGCGAGTCGTCATTCAATTTCAGCTTGTACTCAGAGTCGACCGCTTGGCGCTCTTTATCTAATGCTTCTTCATTAAACAGTGGCGCGGTAAAGAATTGGCTAAAGCGATCCAGTGCGTT
>NZ_JAWPOL010000393.1:0-1049 GCF_033391095.1 Vibrio sp. Vb0667
TACAAAACCAACTAGAAAAAGCGCAAGCTTCGATGAAGCAAGAGCTAAACCAAGTTAAAGAAGAAACCATCGAGAAAGCGACCACAGTAACGCACAAAGCAGAAGTGGTGCTTGGTCAACAACAAAAGAGCATTGAAAGTTTACAACTCGCCGTCGCAGATGTGAAAGGCCGACGTCCAAACGACTGGCTATTGGCAGAGGCCGATTACCTTGTGAAGTTGGCTGGTCGTAAACTGTTCTTAGAGCATGACGTAGAAAGCGCAACTCAACTAATGGAAAGCGCAGACCAACGTATTGCCGCGCTAAACGATCCAAGCTTAGTTAAACTGCGTAAAGCGATGGCAAACGACATCACCAAACTGCGCACTGTCCCATTGATTGACCGTGACGGTCTTGTTCTGCGTTTAACCGCTCTACAGCAGCAAGTAGATAAGTTGCCTCTAGCAAATGCACTACTGCCGGAAGCCCAAGTCGTTGCTCAACATGAAGTATCAGAAGACATTTCAAACTGGCAAGATAATTTAATGACCTCTCTGAAAGACTTCTCTGAGAACTTTATTACTTTCCGTACTCGCGATGGCAACGTCATCCCATTATTGTCTCCAGAGCAGCATTTCTATTTAAAAGAAAACATCAAGGCCAAACTGGAAACAGCAATCAAAGCGGTTTACCAAGAGCAAGGCGAAATCTACACCACTTCGTTAACGACAGCTGACAAGTGGGCGATGGCTTTCTTCAATCAAGACGACAACGCAGTGAAAGAATTCAACAAAGCACTCAACCAATTAAGCCAACAAAATATTCAAGTTGAGTACCCTGCAAAACTGGAAAGCCAATCTCAGCTATCGGATGTGATTCGTGAGCGACTACGTCGTGAAGTCACAACAATGACAGGTACGGGGGATAAATAATGATTCGCCTTATTTTCCTATTTGTCGTTCTAGGTGCAGGTCTATTTGTCGGTACTCAGTTTTCTGGTCAACAAGGATATGTACTGATCTCAATAGCAAACAAGACCATCGAAATGAGCGTGACCACTTTGGTGATCT
>NZ_JAWPOL010000394.1:0-1049 GCF_033391095.1 Vibrio sp. Vb0667
CGATCAATGTTCTGGGTATCATCGTTTTCTTCTCCTCTCTTATCTCAGGTCTTTATCACATTGGTGTGATGCCAAAAGTTATCAACTTCATTGGTGGTGGTATTCAAAAGCTTCTTGGCATTGGTCGTGCTGAGTCTTTGTCTGCAACAGCAAACATTTTTGTCGGCACTATCGAAGCGCCACTAATGGTGAAACCCTACCTAAAGCACATGACTGATTCGCAGTTCTTTGCGGTAATGACAGGTGGTTTGGCATCAGTAGCTGGTGGTACGTTGGTCGGTTATGCCTCGTTGGGTGTTGATCTTAACTACCTTATCGCTGCTGCCTTTATGTCTGCGCCCGCAGGCTTGTTGATGGCAAAAATTCTCATGCCAGAAGATGTGAACAAAGCACCAGATATCGACATTAGCCAAGTGGAAATTCCACGCGCAACTAACGTGGTTGAAGCGTTAGCCGATGGCGCAATGGCGGGTGTTCGTATCGCTGTGTCTGTAGGTGGTACGTTGTTAGCGTTCATCAGCGTAATCGCGTTGTTGAACGGGATGCTAGGTTGGGCTGGAGACCTTATTGGTACGCCACTAAGCTTTGAGCTTATCTTAGGCTACGTATTTGCACCTGTCGCATGGTTGTTAGGTGTGCCATGGGAAGAGGCGAATACGGCGGGCTCGCTTATTGGTAACAAGATCGTGGTGAACGAGTTTGTTGCTTTCATCCAACTAGCAGAAGTGAAATCTCAGCTAAGTGCTCACTCTCAAGCTATCGTGACTTTCGCACTGTGTGGTTTTGCAAACATCTCTAGTATGGCAATGCTGATCGGCGGAGTGGGTTCTTTGGTTCCAGAGAAGCGTGCATTTGTTTCTAAGCATGGTTTCCGCGCGATTATTGCCGGCGTTATGGCGAACTTGATGAGTGCTTCTATTGCGGGTGTGATTTTAAGTCTGTAATTGAAATAGATATCTAAAATTAGCAAAAAGGCTCCTTGCTGAGCCTTTTTCGTATCTCAATATTGATGTTATTGTTCAGTATGGAACTGCTCGCAAGCCAACATC
>NZ_JAWPOL010000395.1:0-1046 GCF_033391095.1 Vibrio sp. Vb0667
TGAAGATCGAGTGAAAGAAGCTGCAGGTTTTGTGAGTCAGGCCATTGTGGCAAATTGTACTCATGAAGAAACGGTCGCAGAGCTCAAGCTCGATGATTACGACATGGTGATGATTGCCATTGGTGCGGACGTGAATGCCAGTATTCTTGCTACTCTGATAGCAAAAGAGGCGGGTGTAAAATCGGTATGGGTAAAAGCTAACGACCGATTCCAAGCTCGCGTTCTGCAAAAAATTGGCGCAGACCACATCATCATGCCAGAGCGCGATATGGGCATTCGTGTGGCGCGCAAAATGCTGGATAAACGCGTACTCGAATTTCATCCATTGGGCAGCGGATTAGCGATGACAGAGTTTGTTGTTGGCTCGCGTTTGATGGGTAAAACGTTAAGCGATTTGGCGCTGTGCAAGGTCGAAGGCGTGCAAGTGTTGGGCTTTAAACGTGGCCCTGAAATCATCAAAGCGCCTGATATGAGTACCACGCTTGAAATCGGCGATCTCATTATTGTGGTTGGCCCGCAAGACAAGTTGGCAAACAAGCTGAAATCATTATGACGCAATTTCATCAGAGAGGCGTTTTTTACGTCCCAGACGGCAAACGAGATAAAGCGAAAGGTGGCGAACCGCGCATTATATTGCTGAGCTTTCTCGGAGTGTTATTGCCTTCTGCTGTTCTGCTTACGCTACCGGTTTTTTCGGTTTCGGGTCTGTCTATTACTGACGCGTTGTTTACCGCGACTTCAGCCATCAGTGTGACTGGGTTGGGTGTGGTCGATACCGGCCAACATTTTACGCTCGCGGGTAAAATTCTTCTGATGTGTTTGATGCAGATCGGCGGCTTAGGGCAAATGACCTTATCTGCGGTGCTGCTCTATATGTTTGGGGTGCGCTTGAGTCTACGTCAGCAAGCATTAGCCAAAGAAGCACTTGGCCAAGAAAGGCAAGTCAACTTGCGTCGTTTGGTGAAAAAGATCGTCACATTTTCGCTGGTGGCAGAGGCGATTGGTTTTGTTTTCCTCTCGTATCGTTGGGTGCCAGAAATGGGTTG
>NZ_JAWPOL010000396.1:0-1044 GCF_033391095.1 Vibrio sp. Vb0667
GAACTGGCGTTGATTCTAGGGAACGACAAAAAGGTTCATACAAATCCACGTCTGATTGCAGCTCAAGCTGTTCAATCAAGGTTTGGATCAGATGCGTGTCCAGTTTTAAGTACATCGACCCTTGATAACCTTCAAAGGTGATATTTAATTGGACACATAAGCCTATGCCGCGTGGAGCTTCATACTCACATGCTTCCCACATGTCTTGCGGTGCTAGCCAACCGATAATAATGCGGCTGATTCTTTCTTGTAGGCGAAGATCACTGGCAGTCAGTGTTGCGACTGAACGCTCTGTATTAGCGCCATAAAAACGGTCTGCTAATTTAACGAGAGTCTGAGTATCACCGTGAACAAATACCATGCCACCTTCTTGGTGCTTATGGGTGGATGTCTGATCTTTGTCCATCATTGCAGGAGAGAATCGATGCAGGTCTACGGAGGTTAAGCTAGCTTCCACTTAGTTTGTACTGAGCCAATTTTGCAATTCATTCGTTAGGCTTGAACAAGATTCTGAAATTAAATTTTCAAGCTTATCTCGAATGATATGAATAGGCTTGCCTAATAATTCGACATCAAGAGGTTTGATATCGGAAATAGACTCACTAACTCTAGTTTCCATTTATATTTTACCGTGCGTTAACAAACTAAGTTCTTCTAACTTAATATTCGGTAGTCTACACAGAGTTTTTCATGATGTTTTAGTTTTAACTTCGAATTATGTGACTTTAGTTCACATGTTGCTTATGTCAGTACATGCGAAGCTTTTAATAAAAATTAAAAAGGGTTAGTTTCATTTATAAATCGGTTAATAAATTAAAATAGCAACTTTTGAGCAATATTTGTTGTTATTTCACCAGGTTCCTCTATCTGGTTACTAACGTGATTATTATAAAAAAATTAATATAAATAGTTGTTTTATTGGTCTTATCTCGTTTGTTTTATGGGTGTTCCAGCTCATGTAAACGTTTGCCAATCAATTTAAGTATTTCAGAATAGGTAATTAACATGATTAGCTATGCCAGTTATAGAGCTTCAGTGGCATAT
>NZ_JAWPOL010000397.1:0-1043 GCF_033391095.1 Vibrio sp. Vb0667
ACAATAACAGTCAGTGGTGCATCTTCTATTGGGTTTGTTTATTTTAGAGATGGCTCTCCGTTAAATAAAAACTATAGAAATATTAAGTATGAGAAGCGAGATAGCAAACTTGTAATCTGTGAGAATGGTGTAGTATCCCAAGCTCAAATACTGTCTTTTGATGGTGTGGATTTTTGCCGTTCTTTATTTGATGAAGATATTTTTCAAGTGACGAATTTTACAGTGAATTCTAAAGTCGTAACGAATGGCACAAATATTAGCGCTGTAACGGATGTTACTTTGGCTTTACAAACTGTAGACGGCGTAATTAATCAAGTTGCAGAGTTTTCAATTAAGCAAAGGAATTGGCAATGAGATCTAAATTTGGATGTTCTGGATACACGACGTTGTTAGTAACATCCATACTATTATTGTTTGCTTTGATTGCATCTCTCGTATCATCAAAGGGCGTATTCTTTCAATTAAAAGTGGCTCAGAATGAACTAAAAGCTCGACAAGAACATTGGAAGGCTGAAGGAGGATTGGAATGTGCTTTTGCACAAATAAAGGAGAAGATGTTAGTACTTCCTCCTTCGGGAACAATTACTCTACTGGGCTGTGCAGTATCTACTACGATAAGAAAGCTCAGCGATTATGAATATTTGGTTACATCTAAAGAGGGAAATACAAATTTAAGTAAAGTGATAATTTCGACAGGAAACGGCCTTGGTGCAGTACTAAAAACGAGTGCGTCGGTAGAGCTTACTGGCTCAATGCACTTTGTCCCTAAAGCAAAAGGTTTGTCGTCTGACAGTGAGTGTACATCCATTATTGCTGGCGGAACCGTGAGTTATGTAGCAAGTGTAAGTGGTTCTGATGAGCACTTTCTGACGGTGGACAGTTCAGTCAGTAGTCATGCTACTGGGATTTTAGGGGCTCCTAGCTTTACTTGTAAGAATTCGCACAAATCCAATTTATTTGAAGAAACCAAACGTCCAACCTACCTAGCTACTACTAGCACTTCGAATAAAAATGAAGATATCAAAGAAAATGTTGCAAATATT
>NZ_JAWPOL010000039.1:0-32721 GCF_033391095.1 Vibrio sp. Vb0667
CGCAGCAATTTGCAAGAGGCAAAATGGTTAATTAAGAGCTTAGAGAGTAGAAACGAGACGCTACTCAAAGTTGCAAGATGTATTGTTGAACATCAACAAGATTTCTTCGAGTATGGTGAGGAAGCCATGAAGCCAATGGTGCTCAATGATGTCGCTTTGGCTGTGGACATGCATGAATCCACGATTTCTCGTGTAACAACGCAAAAATTTATGCATACACCACGTGGTATTTTTGAATTGAAGTACTTCTTCTCTAGCCATGTTAGTACTGACAACGGCGGAGAATGTTCGTCAACAGCAATTCGTGCACTCATTAAAAAACTGGTCGCAGCAGAGAATACTGCCAAACCACTGAGTGATAGCAAGATTGCTGCTCTTCTGGCTGACCAAGGGATTCAGGTCGCAAGACGTACGATAGCCAAATATCGCGAATCCTTGGGAATTGCCCCTTCAAGTCAGCGTAAACGCCTATTATAAGGCACTAACTGAAAAGGAAAGTCTATGCAAATCAATATTCAAGGCCATCACGTTGATCTTACCGATTCAATGCAAGACTATGTAAATTCTAAGTTTCAGAAGCTCGAAAGGTTCTTCGACCATATCAATCAAGTGCATGTTGTACTAAAAGTTGAAAAAATTACTCAAATCGCGGAAGCTACGCTTCACATAAATCAAGGCGAAATCCACGCATCAGCAGATGACGAAAATATGTATGCCGCGATCGATTCGCTGGTAGATAAATTGGTTCGCCAACTTAATAAGCACAAAGAAAAACTAAACAGTCATTAATCATGCAACTGAGCGAAATACTGTCATTGGACTGCACCAAAAGTGCGGTCCACTGCACGAGTAAAAAACGCGCCCTTGAAATGATCAGCCGTATCGTGGCTGATCAAACGGGCCAAGATTCTACCGAGCTGTTCGAATGCATGCTCAATAGAGAAAAAATGGGCAGTACCGGTATCGGAAACGGTATTGCGATCCCTCACGCGAGAATGCAATCAAGCGACAAGGCCATTGCTGTCTTACTACAATGTGATGAAGCAATCGAATTTGATGCGATTGACAATCGACCTGTCGATCTTCTTTTTGCGCTCCTTGTACCAGAAGAACAGTGCAAAGAGCACCTCAAGACTCTATCCTCTATGGCAGAACGTCTGAGCGATAAGCAAGTATTAAAACTACTGCGTAATGCTCAGAGTGATGAAGAACTTTACGACATCATGATTCACCAATAAGCAGGACTAACTCCATGCGACTAATCGTTGTTAGCGGGCACTCAGGTGCCGGTAAAAGTATTGCGCTTCGTGTACTGGAAGACTTAGGTTACTACTGTGTTGATAACCTGCCAGTTAACTTGCTGGACGCATTTGTTCATTCTGTTGCTGACAGCAAACAGAATGTTGCAGTCAGCATTGATATTCGTAATATTCCTAAAAAGCTAAAAGAACTGACGAGTACACTAGAACAGTTAAAAACTGAGCTTGATGTGACCGTGCTTTTCTTGGACGCCAATAAAGAAACGCTACTCAAACGCTACAGCGAAACACGCCGAATTCACCCGTTATCTTTAGGTGGCACCTCCCTCTCGCTCGATCAAGCCATCGAGCGTGAGAAGCAAATTTTGACGCCACTCAAAGCGCATGCAGATCTGGTCCTAAATAGTAGTGGGCAGTCTTTGCATGAATTGAGTGAAACCGTGCGTATGCGCGTTGAAGGCAGAGATCGCAAAGGGCTCGTTATGGTATTTGAGTCTTTTGGTTTTAAATACGGCCTGCCTTCCGATGCCGATTACGTATTCGACGTTCGCTTCTTACCTAACCCACATTGGGAACCAGCACTACGCCCGCTTACAGGTCTGGATGCTCCTATCGCCGCATTTTTAGAGCAACACCAATCGGTGTTAAGTTTGAAATATCAAATTGAAAGCTTTATAGAGAATTGGTTACCTCTGCTTGAGAAAAACAACCGCAGCTACCTGACCGTTGCAATCGGTTGTACTGGTGGTAAGCACCGCTCGGTGTACTTAACTCAGCAAATCGGTGAATACTTCGCCAACAAAGGACACCAAGTACAAATTCGCCATACCTCACTAGAGAAAAACGCTAAGGAATAGCCGTGGAGTTAAGTCGTAAAGTATTGATTCAAAACCGCCTTGGCTTACATGCTCGTGCAGCAGTCAAACTGGTCGAACTGGCACAGAGCTTTGAAGCGGTCATCACCATCGACAATGAAGAAGACAAAACCGCCACAGCAGACAGCGTAATGGGCCTGTTAATGCTAGAGTCCGCTCAAGGACAATACGTCACGATCCACGCAACGGGTGGGCAAGCGGAAGAAGCACTGGATGCCGTTTGCCACTTGATCGAAGATAAATTTGATGAAGGCGAGTAGTTTACTCGCTTTTTTCTTACCTCCCATTATCTTTCTCTTCCCTGACCTAATAAATAAATTTGCTTAGTATCATAAGTTGTTATTAAAAGGCGCCTAGAATTAAGTTATTATTCAACGCATTGTAAATATCAGGAATTGGGAGGAATGAATGGCAGAGCAAATTGAATTCGACCAAGCTCACCAAGCCCTCCAAGAAGTCACAGAAGCGCTAGAAAATGGCCGCTTCGTCCATGTTCGTCGTCAATTACAGGACATGGAACCTGAGGATATCGCTCACCTTTTAGAAGCCTCCCCACGTAAGAGCCGTGAAGTTCTTTGGCAACTCACCGACCCTGAAGATTATGGTGAAATCCTTGACGAGCTGAACGAAGACGTCAAAGACAGCCTCGTATCCAAAATGGCACCAGAAGCGCTTGCAGAAGCGACAGAAGGCATGGATACCGATGACGTGGCTTACGTACTGCGTAGCTTGCCTGACAACCTGTCACGCGAAGTCCTGTCGCAAATGGACTCATCTGACCGCCTACGGGTCGAAACCGCCCTATCCTACCCAGAAGACACCGCGGGTGGACTGATGAACACCGACGTCATCACAATTCGTGGTGACGTAGATGTGGACGTAGTTTTGCGTTATCTACGTATGAAAGGCGAGCTTCCAGAAGCTACGGATGCCCTGTATGTGATCGATGAAGAGAGTAAGCTCATCGGTGAACTGCCGATCACGACGCTTATTACCACTCAGCCAGACGTAAAAATCATTGATGTAATGGAAGACGCGGACGAGGCCATCACCGTCGATACTAGCGACTCAGATGTTGCGAGTCTGTTCGAACGCCGTAATTGGGTATCTGCACCTGTTGTTGATGAAAACTTGCATTTGGTCGGTCGTATCACCATCGATGACGTGGTTGACGTTATTCGTGAAGACGCGGAACACTCGATGATGAGTATGGCGGGTATGGACGATGACGAAGATACTTTCGCGCCTGTTGTAAAATCAGCTCGCAAACGCAGTATCTGGCTTGGCGCTAACGTATTAGCCGCCCTTGCTGCTGCTTCCGTTTCTAACATGTTTGAGGCCACATTAGACCAAATGGCCGCCATTGCGGTATTGATGACGATTGTTCCGTCCATGGGTGGTGTCGCTGGTAACCAAACCGTCGCACTAGTGATTCGTGGTCTTGCTCTTGGTCATATCGGTGACTCAAACAAACGCGAACTGTTAATGAAAGAAGCCTCGATCGGCTTACTTAACGGCATCATGTGGGCGCTGATTATTGGTGGTATTGTTGTTGCTTGGAAAGGTAACTGGATGCTCGGAGGAATCATTTCCGCCGCCATGCTGACCAACTTATTGGTCGCAGGTATTGCCGGAGTAACGATTCCAATCCTATTGAAAAAAATGAACATCGATCCCGCTTTAGCTGGTGGTATGGCATTAACAACAGTGACGGATGTGATTGGTTTATCTGTCTTCTTAGGGCTTGCCACAATACTGATTACCTAACAGCAAAAACGAAAAAGCCTGATGAACACATCAGGCTTTTTTGATTCTGAATTGCTAGAAAAGCTTATTCACCCGCCACTTTCATGGTATCCAGTAGGATAGAGCCCGTTTGGATTTGTGAGCGCGTTTCAATATCACTACCAACCGCTACAATCTTGGTGAACATGTCTTTTAGATTACCTGCGATGGTAATTTCTGATACTGGGTATTGGATCTCGCCGTTCTCAACCCAGAAGCCTGCGGCACCGCGAGAGTAATCACCCGTTACCACGTTCACACCTTGTCCCATAACCTCTGTCACTAGAAGACCAGTACCGAGCTCTTTAAGCATTTGCTCGAAGTTTTGGCCTGTCGACTTCACGTACCAGTTATGAATCCCACCAGCGTGACCTGTCGGCGTCATCTTCATTTTACGTGCGGCATAACTGGTTAACAGATAAGTTGCTAGCACACCGTCGGTAATGATCTCACGGTCTTGAGTGTACACACCTTCACTATCGAATGGACTTGATGCCAAACCACGCAATACATGCGGACGTTCTGAGATATTGAACCATTCAGGAAGCACTTGTTTGCCTAGATGGTCAAGTAAGAAAGAAGATTTTCGGTACAGGTTACCACCGCTGATCGCCATAACGAGATGGCCAATCAAGCCTGTCGCAACATCAGCCGCAAACATGATTGGGTATTGACCTGTTTTTAGACGCTGCGCATCTAAGCGGTTAACCGTATTCTCTGCCGCCTTACGACCCACCGTTTCTGGGGTCCATAAGTCATCACGATGACGTGCCACGGTGTAGCTGTAATCACGTTCCATCTCGCCGTTTTGACCAACGCCAATTACACAACAGCTAGTACTATGGCGGCTAGACGCATAACTAGCTAATAAGCCATGGCTATTGCCATACACTTTCACGCCGTAATGACTATCATAACTCGCGCCATCACTTTGTTTGATTGCACTGTTATAACTTAGCGCCTCTTTTTCTGCTGCAATCGCCACATTGGCAGCATAGTCTGGATCGGGTGCGTCAGGGTGGAAAAGATCAAGCTCAGGGATATCTTGCACCATGTATTCTTTCGCTGCAGGGCCTGCAAATGGGTCTTCAGATGTGTAATGTGCAATATCTAGCGCCGCTATAACGGTTTGCTCGATTGCCGCTTCACTTAAATCAGACGTGGAAGCACTGCCTTTGCGTTGACCTCGGTAAACGGTAATGCCCAGCGCACCATCGCTGTTGAACTCGACATTTTCTACTTCACCCATACGAGTTGAAACACTTAAACCAGTGCTTTTAGTAATTGCGACTTCGGCGGCGTCAGATTTTGCCGATGCAAGCTTTAAGGCTCTTGCGACGGCTTGCTCTAGCTCGGTACGTTGCTCAGCAACCTGCTGTTTAATATCCATTGTCTTTCACATCTTGTCTTTGATGAACAATAGGATAACAAGAATTTCGCTTTCTCCCCATGATTCTTGTTAAAATAGTCATAATATTAATCAAAACACAGGCAACTGAAATGGCACGTAAGAATCAAAAAGCGCCATGGGAACCAGAAGAAGAGATCATCTGGGTAAGTAAATCCGAGATGAAGCGAGACATGGAAGAACTGCAAAAGCTAGGTGAGGAGCTTGTCGGCCTCAAACCTTCAGTTCTAGAAAAGTTTCCATTGAGCGAAGATTTGCGAGAAGCAATTGCTGACGCGCAACGCTTTAAAAATGAAGCGCGTCGTCGCCAATTGCAACGTATCGGTAAATTGATGCGTTACGAAGATCCAGAGCCAATCCAAGCCGCACTGGATAAAATTCGTAATAAGCACTCTCAATTAACGGCGGTATTCCACAAACTTGAAGCGTTGCGTGATCGCGTAGTGGAAGAAGGTGACAAAGCCATTGATGACGTAATGGAAATGTACCCAGAAGCGGATCGTCAGCGTCTACGCCAACTTGCTCGCCAAGCAGCGAAAGAGAAAAAAGCTGGGAAACCAGCAAAAGCGTACCGCGAAATCTTTCAGATCCTTAAAGGTCTAAACGAAGAAGAGTTTTAATTCGAGGGCTCACGCAATGAGCATTCGATTTAAACGCAAAAAGCAGACGTCAATGTCTGCTTTTTTTATCTTTGGTTTTACAGTCAGCGTTACACTAAGCGATTAACGCGGTCTCCGCGATCGAAAGCGTTAATGTTCTCAATCAGGATTTCCGCTAAACGTTGGATAGATGAGTCGCTGCCCCATGCAACATGCGGTGTCAGTAACAAATTAGGTAAACTCATATTGGCAATCAGCGGATTGCTCTCATCAGCCGGTTCTTGTGTAAAAACATCAAAACCAGCCGCTGCAATTTCTTGCTGTTTTAAGGCATCCACCAGTGCGCTCTCATCCACCAAACCTCCACGCCCTGTATTAATCAAAATGGCGTTGGACTTCATTTGTTTCAACTCTGCTTGACCAATTAAATTCTGAGTATGATCGTTGAGCGGGCAATGCAAAGTCAGCGCATCGGAGCGTTTTAATACTTCCTCAAACGACACATAACCTGGTCTACATTCTGCCGCCCCTTTACGCTCAGAAAACAAGACGGTCATTCCTAACGCTTGAGCCAGATTCGCCGTCGCTTGCCCTAGTGCCCCGCTACCAACAACACCTAACGTGCTACCACCAATATCCCCGATTGGGTGCGTAAAAAAACAAAACTGCTGGTTACGCTGCCACTCACCTGCGGCAATATCTTGGTGGTACCCAAATAAATTCCGTCTTAAAGCGAATAACATTGCCATCACGTGCTCGGGCACCGAACGCGTCGCGTAACCACGTACATTAGCAACCGCAATATCATGATTAGCACAGTAGTTCACATCGACGTTGTTAAAACCAGTTGCGGCAACCGCGATCATCCGTAATTTTGGTAGTTGCTCTAATACATGTTGGTCAAGCAGGACTTTATTGCTAATCACGATATCGGCATCTGCTAACCTTTCTATTACCTGCCCAGGCGCAGTTAGGTCGTACTCACGCCAGTGGTGCGGAAAGCTAGGTCGTGGGATCTCAATATGTTCTGGGATGGTCGCTCGATCTAAAAATACGATGCTTGGCAAAGACATAACAACTCCTTGTTCACGGCTGAAAGACAGGATACATCAACCACAGTAACGAAATAGCCAAAAATAGCGAACTAGAAAGAACCGCTGTTGAGTGCAATTGGCATTAAGGGTGTGGCAACGTTTTATAATCAGGCAATGTACGCTCTGGCGAAAAATAGTTAAAGATCATCGCCTCGGCTTCAGAATAAAAGTCACAGGGTACAAAAATACTGCTCAGCTGATCCGTAGCTGGATGATAAAAACTTAGCTCCGCAGCGTGCAACTCTAAACGCTCTGAAAACTGATACGCCTCTTCGCTTGCATAAAACTCATCACCCACAATCGCATGACCAATCGCCATCAAATGCACGCGTAACTGATGCGATCGACCAGTAATGGGCAGTAGTCGCACAACGGTTGTATGGGTGCCATCAGGGTGCACTTCACGCTTCACTACTTGGAATAAAGTTTGAGATGGTTTGCCGTCGTCAAAACATACTTTTTGTCGTGGACGATTTGGCCAATCACAAATTAATGGAAGATCAATATTCCCTTCTTGCGACTCAACATGCCCCCAAACACGTGCGTAATACACCTTGTGAGTGAGGCGATATTGGAACTGCTTTTTTAATGCTCGCTCCGCGGGTTTGTTTTTCGCCAGCAACATCAACCCTGATGTCGACATATCCAAGCGATGCACAACTTGAATTTCTGGATGCAACTCTTTGAGGCGGCTCCACATGCTGTCGTAATGCTCTGCAAGGCGACCAGGGACAGACAGCAGCCCTGATGGCTTATTCACTGCCAGAATGTCGTCATCCTCAAAAACGATATCAACCCAAGGGTCGGTGGGAGGGGTATATTCAAGCATTGCCATGGGAGATCTCTACAAAATAAAAACGCCGCGATTATATACCCAAATAGCACCCAGATGCAGGATTCTGAAGAAAAGTTCAACCCAATAAAACAAAGTCAATCCTTTAGCATAAAAACTAAAAATAGCACGTTGTAAATTTAGTTTGACAACAAGACGCATAACTGAATAGAGTGCTAGATGCACACAGCATGATATTCGCAAAGAATACTTAAAATAAATACATCAAAACACAGCATTTAAAAGACATTACCGTTGCGCAGTATAGGGCGAGCGCTCAGTTTGTCATGTACTGCGGTATGTATCTCTTTAGAAAGATACATAAGATAAAAAGGACAATAAGCAATGGACTCCGCCGTTATAGATAAACCCCAATCCAAACTTTCCTTATTTTTTCGTTCACTAGGCCCCGGCATATTAATGGCATCTGCTGCGGTCGGTGGCTCTCACCTCGTGGCATCAACCAAGGCTGGTGCGATTTATGGTTGGCAATTGGCTGCACTGATTCTGCTCGTAAACCTGTTTAAATACCCTTTTTTCCGAGCGGGCGTACAGTACACCATGGGGACAGGGCTCACCTTGGTTGAGGGCTACGCGAAATTAGGTCGGCCTTATCTATGGCTATTTCTATTTCTTAGCGTGGTATCGGCCGTCATCAATACCGCCGCTTTGTTGATGTTTAGCGCTAGCTTGCTGGGCTACTTCATTCCGTTTTCACTATCAATGGCATCACTCAGCATCATTGTGATTGTCACCTGCCTGATCATATTATTTGCTGGCCATTACAAAGCGCTCGATACGCTATCTAAGGTGATCATGTCGGTGTTAACCATCGCGACTTTACTCGCTGTTTCTATCGCCTTTGGTAACCCTGTTGAGCAAGTAGCCAACTTCGAGCCGCCGTCACCTTGGTCTATTGCGGCTATTGGTTTTATCGTCGTGACAATGGGGTGGATGCCTGCACCGATAGAGATCTCCTGTTTAACCTCAGCATGGCTAAAACGCCAATCAAGCCAGCAAGAAGTAACATACCGCTCTGCTCTATTTGACTTTAATGTCGGTTATATTGGCACGGCGTTTCTTGCCATTATCTTTGTATCGCTAGGCTCTTTGATGCTTTATGGTTCTGGCGTTGCGCTTGAAAGCTCTGGCGTTGGCTTCTCCCACCAATTGGTTGGCTTATATGCGGCAACGATTGGCGAATGGTCTCGTTACTTAATCGCGGTAATTGCGTTTTTCTGTATCTTTGGCAGCACGATTACCGTTATTGATGGCTATTCGCGCGTTATTTCGGATTCTCAACGCCTACTGCGCTCACAACCAGACACTAACCCTAAAACCACTTCAGCGATCATGCTGGTAGTCTCCTTACTTGCATTAGGTATTGTGGTTTTCTGGGCTTCTGCGTTATTGCCTATGCTGAACTTTGCGATGATTCTCGCCTTTATGACCACGCCATTCTTTGCTCTGCTAAATTACACCTTAGTGAGCAAAACTGAGTTACCTGAGCCTTTGGCTGTTGGACCTAAACTAAAGTGGTTGTCGATTGCAGGCCTGATTTACTTGTTTGGCTTCTTGGCTGTATTTATCTGGTGGAAGTGGTTGATGTAAATGAGATAGCTATCAGTGATTAATGCATTCCGCATAAAGAAACTAAACCGTAAATAAAGAAAAAGGTCTTCAACTGAAGACCTTTTTTAATGAGCAATAAATACTTACTTAGTTGTGGCTCACCACAATCAAACGCAGCGAGTCGAGCTGAACCTGAGCTTGGTTGATATAACCAGTAAGCTCTTTAATTTGTGCGTCGATAGCTTCAATTTCTTCGTCACGAATATTTGGGTTCACCGCTTTCAGTGCTTGCAAACGCTCAAGTTCTGCATTCAAACTATGCTGCATATCTTGATGAGCTTGCTTGCGTACTTCTTCGACCTTCTCTTCAATAAGAACATCACCAGCTTCAATTAAGCGGTGTACGTCTTTCTGTACCGACGTAACCAACTTGCTACCTAAGTGACGGTTTACAGGGCTGAGCTGGCGGTTAAAGCTTTCAAACTCCACTTGAGCAGACAAATCATTACCACGCGAGTCCATCATTAAACGGATTGGCGTTTTCGGTAAGAAGCGCGCGATACCACTGCGTTTTGGCGCTTGCGCATCTACCGCGTAAATCAACTCAAGAAGAATAGTCCCGACTGGTAACGCTTTGTTTTTCAATAGAGATACCGCAGACGTCCCCACCCCTTCACTCATAAGAAGATCGATACCACCCTGGATCATTGGGTGTTCCCAACTGATAAAGTGCATATCTTCACGAGATAACGCTGTATCACGATCAAACGTGATCGTCGCTCCTTCGTATGGCAGACCTGGGTAGCTTGGCACCATCATGTGCTCAGATGGGGTCACAATCAGGGCGTTTTCACCTTTATCGTCTTGATTCAGGCCAATCGTGTCAAAAAGAGAAAGTGCGAAGGTGACCAGATTGGTATCGCCGTCAGTTGATTCAATTTTCTCAACGATTTGTTGTGCTTTTTCCCCGCCATTCGAATGCATTTCTAATAGGCGATCACGGCCTTGCTCCAATTGGGATTTCAGCTCTTTATTCATTTTTGCTGACGCTTCAATGATCTCATCTAGCGTGCTGGTATCACCAGAGGCAAGAATTTCAATCAGATCATCGGAGTACTTATCGTAAACAGCACGGCCTGTTGGGCAGGTTTCCGCAAAAGCGTTCAGGCCTTCATCGAACCAACGTGCTAAGATCGCTTGCGATGTGCCTTTCAGGTAAGGAACATGAATGTCGATATCGCGATTTTGACCGATACGGTCCAAACGACCAATACGTTGCTCAAGCAAGTCTGGGTTGAATGGCAAGTCGAACATGACAAGTTGGTTGGCAAACTGGAAGTTACGACCTTCAGAGCCGATTTCGCTACAGATAAGAACTTGTGCTCCACCTTCTTCTTGCGCAAAGTAAGCCGCCGCTTTGTCACGTTCAAGAATCGACATACCTTCGTGGAAAACGGTGGCGCGGATACCTTCACGCTCACGCAGTGCTTGCTCCAATTGCAGCGCGGTACTCGCACGAGAAGCAATCACGAGGATTTTCTCGCTGCGCTTCTCTTTTACTTTTTCAAGCAACCAATTCACACGCGAGTCAAACTGCCACCAGCTCGCGTCATCGCCTTCAAATTCTTGGAAAATTTCTTCCGGGTAAAGGTTCTTCATCGCACGTGCTTCAGAACTCATCTTACCGCCAATCATCCCAGCAACACGCATTGATGTAGTGTATTGCGGTGGAATATCCATTGGCATCAGATGCACGTTACGCGTAGGGAAGCCTTTGATGGCCGCGCGCGTATTACGGAACAGAACACGCCCTGTACCATGACGATCCATCAAGTTATCGATCAGCTCTTGGCGTGCCGACGCTTTAGCTTCTTCGTCCGCTTCACTTTCGATAATACGGAAAAGTGGTTCTACGTCTTGTTCAGACAACAACTCAGTGATCTGGTTTTTTGCTTCATTAGGTAGCTTTTCACCGGAAAAGAGTGAAGTAATCGCATCTGCTACGGGCGCGTATTGCTCTTCTTCCTCAACGAACGCTTCGTAATCATAGAAGCGGTCTGGATCCAACAAACGCAGACGAGCAAAGTGACTCTCACGACCAAGCTGCTCTGGCGTTGCAGTCAGTAGCAACACACCTGGAGTACGTTCAGCCAAGCCTTCTACCACTTGGTATTCACGGCTCGGTTTATCTTGGCTCCATTCAAGGTGATGCGCTTCATCGACGACCAGTAGGTCCCATTCACCTTCCAGTGCTTGTTCAAAACGCTTGCGGCTCTTGCGTAGGAAATCCAAAGAACACAGCACATATTGCTGAGTATCAAATGGGTTTTCTGCATCCGCAAAAGCTTCGATACAGCGCTCTTCGTCAAAGATAGAGAAATGCAGATTGAAACGACGCATCATCTCAACCAGCCATTGATGCTGCAGTGTTTCAGGCACCACAATCAAAATGCGTTCGGCACGACCAGACAGAACTTGTTGGTGGATGATCATGCCCGCTTCGATGGTTTTACCCAAACCTACCTCATCCGCCAACAAGACGCGTGGCGCGTGACGACGGCCAACTTCGTGCGCGATGTAAAGCTGATGAGGGATCAAACCTGCACGCATACCACATAGGCCACGCATTGGGCTCTTATGCTGCTCAAACTGGTTGGTTAGCGCACGGTAACGCAGAACAAAGTTGTCCATACGGTCGATTTGACCGGCGTACAACTTATCTTGAGGTTTGTTAAAACGAATTTGGTTGCTAAGGAAAATCTCACGCAGAACAACAGCGGTTTCTTGCGTGTCTTCACGAGTACCGAAATAGGTGTAAAGACCTTCATCTTCCAGTACTTCTTCTACTTTTAGAGACCAACCTTCTTGGCAATCGATGACATCCCCAACATTAAAGGTGACTCGGGTAACAGGTGCATCGTTACGTGCGTAAACTCGGTTTTCCTCTGACGCTGCAAACATCAATGTCACAGTACGAGCATCCATTGCTACAACGGTACCTAAACCTAAATCGCTTTCCGTATCGCTAATCCAGCGCTGCCCCAAAGCAAATGTCATGAATTGACTACCTCGTTATTAGTTCTTGATTCGTATTTCTTGTTGGTCTACTCATGCCCGTGGGCATGGATAATAGTTTAGATCTGATTCTGGCTTCTGCTATGCCGATAGCATTCGTCATTTCAGTATGAACTGAGTATTTTTTAAGCCAGCTCAACATGATAAATCGGACGTAGCCTATACGCAGAAAAAGGTCGCTAATCTTACTTGAAGCTGTGATTTAGGTCACGCCGAAACCGCACCAAGCAGAAACTTTTTTTCCCAAACTCTAAATGCAATCAAATTGTAAAATACTCATGCCAATTATTAAGTTGTAGAACGTAAATATTACGTATACTTCTAATGAGGGGCGTTTAAAACCATTGCATATGATTTAAGCGCGTTAGTACACGATTAGGATCAACACGGGTTTGCAGTAAGTTGTCTTGCTACTCGGTTGCACACTAGCCGACATCAGCCCGACAACCTCTATTGCAAGCAATCAGAGTTAGGTCACTTCACACCTATTTGGAAACGACCTAACAACTCGCATGCAGAGCCGTACTACGGCAAGGAGACGCTATGGGCGATACCGATCGGAAACTGTTTGTACTCGATACCAACATTCTTCTTCATGAACCCTTTGCCATCTTCTCTTTCCAAGAACACGATGTCGTTATCCCCATGACCGTGTTGGAAGAACTCGACCGAATCAAAGACAGCAAGCGCGACGTTGCAAGAGATGCGCGCGTAGCTATTCGCACCTTGGAAGATTTGTTTAAAGAAGCAACGCCAGATGAAATCTCTGAAGGTATTCCTGTTTCTAAAGACAACCCCGACCAAGGTACTATTTCCATTTTGGCGGATTTTGAACTGCAGGAAACCGTCAAAGCCTTCGCCGACAAGGCCGGTGACAACCGTATTCTCAACGCGGTGCTTTATCTGCAAAATAAACGTGCACCACGTGAAGTGGTACTGATCACGAAAGACATCAACATGCGTCTGCGAGCCAAAGGGGCTGGTGTACGCTTTGTTGAGGACTATAGAACCGACCAACTGATTGACGACATTCAATACCTAACCAAAGGCTTTCAATTGCGTGAAGGTGATTTCTGGAGCGGTATTGAGGAAGTAGAAAGCTATGCACTGGGCGGAAAAACTTACCACAAACTCAGTCGCGAACCCTTCGACCCAACCTTTATCAACCAATACGTTATTGATGAAGACAGTGACTTTGCTGGTCGCGTAGAAACCATCAATGAAGACAAGCTAACGCTTCTCGACCTGAGCCGCGAACGTCTAATGCATCGTAAGGCTTGGGACATCACACCTAAAAATATCTACCAGGGAATGGCGTTAGATGCCTTACTCGATCCAGAAATTGACTTGGTGATTCTAACGGGTGCGGCGGGTAGTGGTAAGACATTACTGGCAATGGCAGCAGCATTGGAGCAAACCATTGAAAAAAGCATGTTCGATAAAATTATCGTAACACGTAACACGCCAGATATCGGTGAATCCATCGGCTTCTTACCCGGCTCCGAAGAGGAGAAAATGATGCCGTGGTTAGCGGCGGTGACCGATACCTTGGAAGCACTACATAAACACGATCACTGCACTGAAGGCTCATTGAAGTACATCTGCGATAAAGCCAACATTCAATTTAAATCGATCAACTTTATGCGTGGCCGTTCGATTCAAAATGCGTTTGTACTGCTTGATGAGTGTCAAAACCTCACTGCATCACAAATCAAAACCATCATTACCCGCTGTGGCGAAGGAACCAAAATCGTCTGCTCCGGTAACTTGGCGCAGATTGACTCTCATTACCTCACCCCAGTGACATCAGGATTGACGTACATGGTTGAGCGCTTCAAGAACTTTGAAGGCAGCGCAAATATTCACCTCAACGGCGTGGTTCGTAGCCGCTTGGCGGAATTTGCTGAAGAAAACCTGTAATTGACACCGACTCACAAAGCAAAAGAGCGCTCTAATGAGCGCTCTTTTTATAACGATTCGACTGAGTTACTCCGTGCCACCCACTGTCAGTGAGTCCAGCTTCAAGGTCGGCTGACCAACACCAACTGGCACACTTTGACCTGCTTTACCACATACGCCAACGCCCTTGTCGATACTTAGGTCGTTACCGACCATAGACACTTGCTGCATTGCTTCGATACCTGAGCCAATCAACGTCGCACCTTTAACAGGGCGCGTAATTTTACCGTTTTCAATCAAGTACGCTTCCGATGCAGAGAACACAAACTTACCCGAAGTAATGTCCACCTGGCCGCCACCAAAGTTTGGCGCATACAACCCTTTCTCGACCGTCGAGATAATTTCTTCTGGCGTATGTTCACCTGGAAGCATGTAGGTGTTGGTCATACGAGGCATTGGCAAGTGTGCATACGATTCACGACGACCGTTACCCGTTGGATTTACACCCATTAGCCGCGCGTTTAGCTTGTCTTGCATATAGCCTTTCAGCACACCATTCTCGATAAGCGTGTTGTACTGACCGTTTACCCCTTCATCATCCACATTCAGTGAACCACGAAGGTCTTTTAACGTGCCATCATCGACGATGGTACACAACGAAGACGTCACTTGTTGACCCATTTTGCCAGAGAAAACCGAAGATTCCTTCCGGTTAAAGTCACCTTCTAGGCCATGACCTACCGCTTCGTGTAGCAACACGCCAGGCCAACCTGAGCCCAATACCACTGGCATCATGCCAGCTGGTGCGGCTTCTGCTTCAAGGTTGATTAACGCCATGCGAATCGCTTCGTCTGCGTAATGAAAAGCTTGTTTCACACCATTGCTTTCCGTTAAAAAGAAATCGTAACCGAAACGGCCGCCGCCACCAGCACTACCGCGTTCACGTCGTTCACCTTTTTGTGCGAGCACGCTAATAGACAAACGCACCAAAGGACGAATATCGCCTGCATAAGTACCGTCTGTTGCCGCAACAAGCATCTGCTCATGCACACCGCTGATGCTGATCGAAACTTCTTTAATCAATGGTTCTTTAGTGCGGATGTAAGCATCTAGAGATTTGAGTAATTCTGTTTTTTGCTGCTTTTCCCATTCAGCTAGTGGATTCACAGCCGCGTAGTACGCTTGGTTTTCGGTGCGTTTAAACGCTTGGACTTTGCCATTTTGCCCTTGCTGAGCAATACCGCGCGCCGCCATTGCACTCTGCTTCAGGCCTTCAGGCTGGATTTGATCAGAGTAGGCAAAGCCTGTTTTCTCGCCAGTTACTGCACGGACACCAACACCACAATCAATGTTAAAAGAGCCATCTTTGATGATGCTGTCTTCTAGAACCAGAGACTCATGCCAGCTGGACTGAAAGTAAATGTCCGCATAATCGATCTGGCGCGTCGCAATGCTGGCAAGCGTGTCAGCAATGTCTTGTTCTGTCAGACCATTTGGGGCAAGGAGTGCCTGTTCTATTTGGTTTGTGCTCATAGTTAGCTCTTTTATTTCCGTCTCAATTCATTTTGAAAGCGACTGTGTTGAGTCAGCGGCATATTCTGCCTTACTTGTTGGCTTTGTGACAAATCTATCTCTGTCACCAATAAGCCTACTTCATCCTGAAGCTGTTTATGGATACGTCCCCAAGGGTCAACGACCATTGAGTGTCCCCATGTTTTTCGTCCACATGGATGCGTTCCAGTTTGTCCGCTTGCCAAAATCCAACATTGTGTCTCAATCGCTCTAGCTCGCAATAATACTTCCCAGTGAGCTTGCCCCGTCACAGCGGTAAACGCAGCGGGCACCACAATGATATCCGCCCCTTCTTGACGCAATACTTTATAAAGTTCTGGGAAACGTAAATCATAACAAATACTCAATCCAACACTGCCGATATCAGTTTCCGCAACGACTATTTGATTACCCGCCATAAACGTATCCGACTCACGATAACTACCATAACCATCGGCTACGTCGACATCAAACATATGCAGTTTGTCATAGTGAGCAATGCATTTACCGTGCGGCGGAAATACAAGTGTTGTGGTGGTGACACCTTTTGCGGTTTGAATGGGCATGCTTCCGACAATTAGCGTTAACTGGTTCTTTCTAGCGATTTCACAGAGCCGCTGTTGAATCATGCCACTGCCAAGTGGCTCTGCATGTTGATGATAAGCTTCGCGACTGGAAAATAGCACTGTATTTTCAGGAGTAAGAACAAGTTTGGCACCTTGCTTGCTCGCTAAAGCACACTGTTTTTCAATGAAGTCCAAATTCGCGTTAATATCCGGACCCGAAGTCATTTGAATAATGCCAACACGCTCCATGTGTTTCCTCCCTATTCCATTATATTCGGTGAGTTATTTGGCCTGTTCACGCAGTTTTTCTGGCAGCTTATATTCACCTTTACTTCGCGAAATTTCTTTCACCGTTGGTGAATCTAGTGGGCCTTTCACTTCATAATTGACTTGAGTGAAGACCTCAACCACCGGAGATATCACCGTAGAGATGGCCAAGACATACAAAGCAGTTTGAGGCGCAACGGCAAACGCGGTCAGCATTGGTAGGCCTGATGTGATGTCTGGTGTGAATTTCACTTCCGCATCAACCATTCTGCTGTTCATATTAGCGATGCCGCGGATTTGCATTTCCCCTGCTAACGCATCCATTACGATATCATTGGTGATAAACACACCGTCTTGGATTTTGCCCGTTCCCGTGATCGAGTTGAATGCCATGCCTTTATCGAATACGTCGGTAAAATCGAGCTGCATCTTACGGATGATAGAATCCAAGCTAAACAAGCCTAACAAGCGTGCCGCACCACTAACTTCACTGATCACGCCTTTACCAAATTCCGTTGAGACGTTTCCTTGCAAGGTTTGTGTCTTCATTGACCAAGGTGCGCCGTCCCATTCCATATTGGCATTGATCTCAAATGGTGCTTGTTGAATGCCTGATGTAATACCAAAGCGCTCCATAAGATCGGTGTTGTTATCACCTTTCATTTTCATGGTTAAGTTGGAATGACTACTCTCTTTCGTCAGGTCCCACCAACCACTCATATCAATGCGGTTTTTGCCGCTACTAAAGGTGATATTTTTCCACTCCAAGCGGTTCTGGCGACGCTGCAAATCAACATTCACTTTGCCCACTTTGTAGCCTTGCAGCCAAAAATCATCAATGTTCAAAGTTAAGTTTGGCATCTCAGCGTGAAACTTGCGGTCAAAATTGGTAATCAAAGGTGCGTTTTGATCTTCACTCGCAAAGATTGAGCTGCGCTCTTTGGTCATCTCTTCAAACCCTGGGATGTACAGATGCAAGTGCTCTAAAGAGACCGATAGATCATAGGGTTTCAGATAGTTAGCTTTCCCTTTAACCTCTTGACTGTCCACATCGAGTTGCCAACTCAAATTTTTCTTGCTTGCTGAAAAATCCACATCATGAAACTCAATCCCACCGAGCTGTAAGTTTGGCGTTTCAACTTCAATGCGTGTCGGCAATGGAATGGTCGGCGTTTTCATGCTTGCCAAAACAGACGATGAAGGCTTGCTCTCAGAGACCTGCGCAAGCTCAGCCCATTGGTCTAAATTCAGTTCTTCGACACGCACCGAAGCATCGTGCCCGACAATAGGACTAATCCGGAAGCCACCTTTGCCAACCATTAAATGAGTCGCAGTCAGAACCGGGACATCGCCAGCGATATCTATCTCAGTTTGATACTTCACATTTGGGATCTGTAGTCTTGCTGAAATACTCTCTTGGTTGCCGGATGCTTGCAGTTTCGCTTGCCCAGACTCGCCAATTTGTTTCGCTAAAGGATAAGGATATTGACTAGCCAGACGATTTAGCTGCGCCAGCACTTCAAGCTGATAAGTGAAACCAACATCATTGAGTTGCAAGTCAATGTCCATTTGCCACGGCGCATGGCCAGAAACAAGGTTTAACCAACGCTCACCGACATAGGGTTTGAGAGGCTCGACATCCCAATCTCCTAGTGTATTAATTGTCACGTTGTAGCCTTGCTCCGCACTCTCTCCATGGAAATCAAGAGAGATAGGCTGTTGTAATAATTCGGCCGACAAACCCGATGTGGTAACCACATCATTGTCGAAGGTGATGCGCCCTGTGGCGTTTTCAAGCGTCATTGGCGGCGCTTCAATATCAACACGATTTTCTGTTAAATCTGCATAACCCCAAGCGCGAGACTCTTTCTCAAAATCAAACGGTATATTGAGTTGAAACTCAGAGTAAACGGGACCACTCACTTGCAGCGCTGTCAATGCGGCACCGACTGAATCCACTAATGGCGTCGCCATCATGTAGTCACGGACTTCATTACCCGGCGCGCTTGCTTTCGCTTCAATCTCGATGTGTCCACCTTCTGCCAACTCAGGGATTCGCCCAGTGATACGCTTGGCATGAACGCCATTTAGTGTGGCTGATTTTGAATCCAAATACATGGCATCATTTTCAAACAGCAAGTCTAGCTGCAAATCCGTGATGGTTGGCCATGCCGTATCAAAGCTAAATTTCGCGTCTTTTAATCCAACCCAAGCTTGGAACATGCCATTATGTTCTTTGTAAGGAAAATCACCTAACTCGCCATACCACAACAATTTCGCTGTATTCACTTTTCCGCCCTGAATCGCGGTCGAAAGATAGTCGGTCAAGTCTTGTCCAAGTGCCAGAGTCGGTAGATAGCGCCATGTTTCACCCGCGTTGTAGAGATCCGCTTCGGCATAGAACGATAAAAATGGGCTTTGTTCTTTTGGGAAATCAAGACGAAATGCCCCCAAAACTTGAAGATCAGGCGTTGCTGCCGTCACTTTATCCGACCACAAACGCCAACCCGCATCATCTTGCTGCCAGATAATATCGACTTCACCTTGTTTGATATTCAGCGGAGCTTGGAATACATCACCGTACGGAAAGACATCATCAATGACGGTGACTTTTGCTTTAGCTTGATTCACATCCCCCGATACGCTGCCCTGTACGTGATGAAACCCGGGTAGGAGCTCCCATTGTGTCATCGCGAGTTCATCCAGTTCAGCCGAGTAGCGTAAGGTGTCTAAACCACCGTTCATTGACAATCGGACATCTTCGACCCGACCTTTCGGTGCTAGTTTGTTAATAAGGTCACTGGTCGACTCTGACTCCGGAGCCAGCTTGATGAGCGGAATGAGTGCTTCGATGTCGAGTTGAGAGAGATTAAGCATCCAGCCGTTTGGTTGCCAATCAAACGCGACGTCTAGCTCTGGCCAAGGGGTATTATCGGTTCTGATCTGAAGTGAGTGGCCATTTACTTTCCAGCCTTGTTTATCTGGTCGAAGATTGAAAATTCCAGACTCAATAAACAGCTCATGATGTCCATCTTCATTCCACACCAACTCGGAAGGCAGCAATTCAACATAAGCATCATGCGGTTGGCTATGTTTGAGCGTTAGCCAAGTATTTAAGCTGACTTTACCCGACTCTGCTCCTGACTCTTCTTGCATGTAAGTGGTCAGCCAAGGTGTGACCGAGACATCTTGAGCACTCACGTAAAACTCACCAGATACATCACGCAACGAGCCATGATCTTTAAAGTTAGCGCTTACTAACAATGAGTTCAGGCGAACATCGGCAATGCTAACCGTGCCTTCGGCTACGTGACGTTTCCCTTGATTGCTCCAACGAAGCTGCTCAATATCTAAACGGCGAGTTTCACCTGACACAGACTTATACCAAATCCGTGAATCGCTAATAGTGAAATCTTCGAACTGACGTAAAAGAAGTGAGTCGAGTTGGTCAATGAGTTTCACTTCGCTCTTATCCACTTCAGGCTTCGGATCTTGACGATGAGAAGTCGGCAGAATGTCTACCGTGTGAATGTCTAAAGCGAGGTTATGAATGGTAAGGTCTGCAACTACAGGTTTAAGTTGAAAAAGAGATTGAATAAGATCGAACTCAATTTGGACTTCTTCAACAGCGAAGCGTGCATCTTGCACGTTTGGTAGATTTGCCTCTAAACCCAGTAACGCAATTGAGGGATGATTATTGCGCCACGTCCCTGCGACATTGGCAATAGAAACGTCAAAACCTGTGCCTTGTTTGACCCAGGTTTTGATCTCATCTTGGAAATGGTTAAGTTGCGGCAATGTGACGCGCAGCGTGGTCACTAATATGGCTAATAACACCAATACAGTAACTAAACTCCACGCACAAAAACGCCCAAAACGGTTAACACCAGAATTCACAAATGTTCCAAATTACATCATTACGACGTCAAACTGTTCCTGAATGTACAGGGGTTCAGCCTGAACTCGCACTTGCTTGCCAATAAATACTTCGAGCTCTGCCAACGCATGAGACTCATCGCCCAACAGCGCTTCAGCAACAAACGGCGATGCGTACACGACAAAATTATCGGCGTCGTAAGCACGGTTCACACGAGTAATCTCACGTAATATCTCAAAGCATACGGTTTCGACCGTTTTCACGCTGCCACGGCCTTCACAAGTAGGACAGCCAGAACACAAGATATGTTCAATACTTTCTCGCGTACGCTTACGCGTCATTTCAACTAAACCAAGCTGGGTAAAGCCGTTGATGTTGGTTTTTACTCGGTCTTTCGCAAGTGCCGTTTCCAGTGAGGTAAGTACTCGCTGACGATGCTCTTCGGATGCCATATCGATAAAATCAATAATGATGATACCGCCGAGGTTACGTAAACGTAGCTGACGCGCAATAGCTTGCGTTGCCTCTATATTGGTATTGAAGATCGTCTCTTCGAGATTACGACGACCAACAAATGCACCTGTGTTGATGTCGATGGTGGTCATGGCTTCGGTTTGATCGATGATCAAATAGCCGCCCGATTTTAGCTCGACCTTGCGCTCTAAAGAACGCTGAATTTCGTTTTCGGTGTCGTACATGTCAAAGATTGGCTTGTCACCTTCGTAAAGCTCAAGCTTATCTGTTAACTCCGGTACATACTCAGAAGTGAATTCTTTCAGGTTTTCATATTCAAGGCGGGAGTCGACCATGATCTTATCGAGCTCTGTGCCAACAAAGTCACGCAGAATGCGTTGAGCTAAGCCGAGTTCACCGTAAAGTGTTGAACGCGTTTTGTATTTTGAGCGACGCTCCATGACTTTTAGCCACAAACGCTTTAGAAATGCCGCATCTTGAGAGAGCTCTTTTTCATCAGCGCCTTCTGCCGCGGTACGAATGATAAAACCACCGTGCTCATCGCAGTAATGGTTCACCACCTTTTTCAAACGCTCACGCTCTTTCTCACTTTCAATACGCTGCGAAACACCGACATGGCTAGCCCCCGGCATAAAAACAAGATAACGCGAAGGTAAGGTGATATCCGTCGTTAAACGCGCACCTTTCGTGCCGAGCGGATCTTTGACCACTTGCACAACAATGTCTTGTCCCTGGCGTACCAGCTCAGAGATATCACGGACTTGAAACTGCTGTTTTTCGTTTTCTGCCACACATTCGGTATGGGGAACAATATCTGACGCATGTAAAAATGCCGCTTTATCTAAACCAATGTCGACGAAAGCCGCCTGCATACCTGGTAACACTCGGCTTACTTTGCCTTTGTATATATTGCCCACAATACCGCGACGCGATTCGCGCTCGATATGTATTTCTTGTAGTACTCCACCTTCAATCATGGCCACACGAGTTTCACTCGGGGTCACGTTAAGCAGCAATTCTGCACTCATGTGCACACCTCAAAACAATTATAAAAATTCTTGAATTAGCTGATCGGTTTCGAACAAAGGTAAGCCTACTACAGCGTGATAACTGCCTTCGATTCGGGTGACAAATCGCCCTCCGAGTCCCTGAATACCATAACTTCCAGCTTTATCGCATGGCTCTCCTGACTGCCAATATTGTTCGATTTCTTCGTGAGTCAGTGGTTTGAACCACACGTCAGTGGTAACGACCACTGAATGTTGTTGTTCCGATGATACAACGCTCACCGCAGTCATCACTTGATGACGACGACCCGATAAGCCAGTAAGCATACGCTTTGAATCTTCAAAACTTTTTGGTTTTTCTAGCACACGGTCATCGCATACCACGACCGTATCAGAGCCCAATACAACGGAATCAGGCTTAGCCAACGCTAAGCCTGCCTGAGCTTTTTCCAAAGAAAGACGCAACACGTAATCTCGTGCTTGCTCATGAGCCTGTTTGGCTTCCTCAATATCAGGCAATACGATCTCAAAATCATAACCCAGTTGAGCAAGCAGCTCTTTTCTTCTCGGAGAACCCGATGCGAGAACGAGAGATAAGCTTTTCTTCACCGCTTTACCTTACGTGCCATGCACGACGAACTCGTCGCATTAATAAAAACATCCATGGCCAAAGTATACAGTTTATTGCCGCCGTCCACAGAGATAATGGATTAAATACTACGTCCTGGTTCAAATATTCCCCACAGAATATCAAAACTTCCAATAACGCAGTAAAAAAGGCAATTAAAATCGACTGTTGCCACAATGCCATGTTACGAATCAACAGGAAATTCAGCGCAACGAGGTAGATAACGATCGACATCATCATGCCACGAATTCCAAGCGTTGAGCCGATCAAGATATCCCACAATAAGCCTAGCACTAGCGCAGTTCCGACGTTCACTCGGTGCGGTAGTGCCAACACCCAATAACACGTAACAAGGAACAACCATGAAGGGCGTAACACATCTAACACACCTGGCCATGGAATGGTTTGCAGTACCAGTGCAACGAAGAAACTGACGCCAATCACCATTCGGCTACTCAATACATTATTGGCCATCGGTTACCTCTTGTTCTTGCTCTAACCCTTCATCTACATTGGACCGCAGTACTTTGTGTTGACGGTCTTCATTCGGCCAAATCAGCAGTAGGTAGCGTAAGCGATCAAACTCCACAACCGGCTCAGCCTTGATTGAAGCGAACTCTTGACGCGTATCGTGATCCACATTGGTAACCGTCGCGACTGGGTATCCCTCAGGGTAAATGCCACCTAAACCGGATGTCACCAATAAATCACCAACCTGAATATCTGTGCTGGTTGGAATGTGTTCTAGTTGGATTTCATCCATTTCACCATTGCCCGATGCGATCACTCGGATATCATTGCGGATCACCTGGACAGGAATTGCATTTTTCGCGTCCGTTAGCAGCAGAACACGTGCGTTGTGCGCTGCGACAAACGTGACCTGACCAACGATGCCTTTCTCATTGATAACAGGCTGACCAACGTAAACACCATCAATACGGCCTTTATCGATCACCACTTGATGACGATAAGGTGAAGTATCCACCGCCATTACTTCTGTCACGACTTTCTTTTCATCACGGACAAATGAAGATCCTAACAACTTACGTAAGCGTTGGTTTTCTTCTTTATATTGGTCGAGCAAGATAAGCTCGCTTTTCAGGCGTAGCACTTCTCGCTTTAAGCTGCGATTGCCTTCAACCAATGCCTGATGAGAATTAAAACGTTCAAATACGCCATCGAACATACTACGAGGTAAATTCGCTGCGTACTGAATCGGTGCAACCATACTGTTTAGTAGGTATCGAACGTTGGAAAACGTATCTAGACGACTATCGGCCAGCATTAAGCTCGCCGACACGATGACAGCAAAAAACAGACGTAATTGCAGAGACGGACCTCTGCCGAAAATCGGTTTCATCTTGTTTTTGACCTGATTGCTTCCATAATTATTGAGCCTTACTTGGCAACCTAAAAATACTTAACTAAATACTTTTAGGTATGGAGCATGTTTGAATTACAGAGAGAGCAGAAATGAAGGTGAAGCCCGACATGAGCTTCACCTAAACCTTTATTCTTCAGAGAACAGATCGCCACCGTGCATGTCGATCATTTCTAGTGCTTTACCGCCACCACGCGCAACACACGTTAGTGGATCTTCCGCGATAACCACAGGAATACCAGTTTCTTCCATTAGTAGACGGTCTAGGTCTTTAAGTAGTGCACCACCACCGGTTAGTACCATACCGTTTTCAGAAATGTCTGAAGCAAGCTCTGGTGGACACTGTTCTAGTGCAACCATGACTGCTGATACGATGCCAGATAGCGGCTCTTGAAGCGCTTCTAGGATCTCGTTTGAGTTCAAGCTAAAGCTGCGTGGCACACCCTCTGCAAGGTTACGACCGCGAACTTCAATCTCTTGAACTTCATCACCAGGGTAAGCAGAACCGATTTCGTGTTTGATCTTTTCAGCCGTTGCTTCACCAATCAAGCTGCCGTAGTTACGACGTACGTAGTTGATCACAGCTTCATCAAAGCGGTCACCACCGATACGTACAGACGATGAGTAAACCACACCGTTTAGAGAGATAACGGCAACTTCAGTTGTACCACCACCGATATCGACCACCATTGAACCTGTCGGCTCAGATACACGAAGGCCAGCACCAATTGCCGCCGCCATTGGCTCGTCGATTAGGTAAACTTCACGCGCACCAGCACCAAGTGCTGATTCACGAATTGCGCGACGCTCAACTTGGGTAGAACCACAAGGAACACAAACAAGAACACGTGGGCTTGGCTTTAGGATGCTGTTATCGTGCACTTGCTTGATAAAGTGCTGAAGCATTTTTTCGGTTACGTAGAAGTCAGCGATTACGCCGTCTTTCATTGGGCGAATAGCGGAAATGTTGCCAGGTGTACGACCAAGCATCTGTTTTGCTGCGTGACCGACTGCAGCAACGCTTTTTGCAGAACCTACACGATCTTGACGAATAGCAACTACAGAAGGTTCATCAAGGACAATTCCTTGCCCTTTTACGTAAATTAGAGTGTTGGCTGTACCTAAATCGATAGATAGATCGTTAGAAAACATGCCACGAAGTTTCTTAAACATACTCTTCGCTCATCCTGCAAAAATATAGAAGACAAAAATTGCTCTAAATGTACCAATGCCTCGCTGTCACAGCAAGGTATTGGTACACAAACATGAGCAGAAAGCCTCAATTTCTTGCAGTTTCCTAACTTAAGGGCAAAAACCTAAGTTGTTACTGTCCGGTTAACCCTGGCTCACCACGGTAAATCACGCGATCGTTACCACGATGAATACCAAAGGTGACGACGGATGATGGGTTTTCTTCGGAGCCATCATTGTCCCAATCATATTTGAGCCATGGTAAACCATTTTCAGAGTCATCAAGATCTAACCAAACGCGTGTTTGCTGACGGTATGGTTCTGCTTGAGTTGCAGTAATAGAACGAGAAGAACCAGAAGCAACTTCTCCACCAGCTCCTAACGTGACTGCTTTGGGAGTGGCTCCAGCACCTGTTGGCCAAATATGCGTTTCAGCGGCAGTGACACCTTTCACATCGGTTTGATTGTCATTAGGGTTGGCGATAAAGCGGCTACCATTCCAGTACTCAACTCGAAGTGGCACATGCAATGTCGAACCTTGGTTACCACCTACATCATCTAGGTCAACACGACCAAAGCGGATGTCGGGTTGCCTAACTAAGCGGGAGTTGAAATCTCCGTCAGTAATGTACTCAACAGGGTCAGCATTGTTGGTATATATCAAACCTATCTCTGATTTGGCAGTACCAGTCACAGAGTTAAATGGTCCATCAGGGTAGCTACCACCAAGATCTTTGTTCCAACAAGCACTGCCGATACACTGACCACTATTACCGACTGAGAAGTCTCCGATACTTTTATCAGATTCGTTACTCCAGTCTCCTGCGCCAAAATCAGGCGCATCGAATCGATCAGAGTAATGGTCAATATCGTCTAGGTTGAACTCCGCTTTTGTAACAAAGTCTGCATAGTTCTTAATCGCAGATTTGTTAGCATTCAATGCCTCCACGCTAAACTCGACCCCATCAAAAGGCTGATTCATATAAGCAAAACTTTGTGAACCAGGGTAATTCCAATCGCTGGCGATGACTTGGAAGTATTTAGGATAGAAACGACCAACGGTGACGTCATATTCATCTAATTTCTCTCCCAAATACGTTGCTTTAGTTTTAAGGTTTAAAGCGCCAACTTCATCCCAAACGTATTCAACTGTTTTACCCGATTTAGCTTCTTCAGAGCTAAAGTCTAAACTTGAACCTTTACTTGGATCTAAGTTGGCGATATCACCACCCGATGGGTACAAGACAGAAAACTCAGCATCAAGTGGCGCAGCCGTATTTGAATCAGAGAAATAGTTTTGTGTCAGAGTGTATTCACAAACATTGGTAGCATTACCACGTGAGTCGCTATGAACGACTGGTTTGTAAGTCACATTAAAGCTTTCAGCAGAGGCAATAAAGCCATCGCCAGTAGCTTGTGTCGTAGGGTTAGTTTTTCCACCATTTTTAGCCACAATATTACATGCGGCAATTTTCCAAGGTCGAGACTTAACGCTGAATGAGCCATTGAGAGTCACTGACTCTTGCTCACCTTTCTCTTCATCCGGAGCTATTGGACACTCATCTGAGTACTGAGGGTCACACGTGAAATTCGCATCTTCGAGTTTGATTGTGTACAAGCCCGAATCCATTAGCTTAAAGGTATCTGATGTCTTACCTTGCTCTGAGCCAATAAATTTAGGCTCATATGTTAATAAGCTCTTGTCACTACGCCCGTCAGCTGGTGTTTCGATTTCCAGTTGAACACTTGGTGAGCCCATGTAACTTTTCACTACCGTTTGCTGGCCATCGCTACAAGCTAATACTCTTGTGTCTATTTGATAATTTTTACCAGCTACGACTGTTTGGTCATCTACATCAAACTTGAATGGTACAAATTTAAAGGTAGATGTCTGCGTTTTTGATGGGTCATTGTCCACCATAACCTTTAACGTATATTCGTCATTAAGCTCAAGACCATTTTGATCTGTAACGGTAACCTGCAGCTTCAACTTACCGAGTTTCGAAAACACATTGCTTGTAGTAAAGCTTGGGTAAGTACCTGTACCTGTACTATCAGCGAGCTCTACAGAGAACTTATCGGCATCAGGATAAACCTGCACAGTAACCCCTGTACTTTCCGCATAGCCATCATTCTTGGTTTCTATTTCAAAGCTAGGTTGCTCTGTCCCACACATCAGCGCATATTGTGTTGCTGGAGATAGCGTTACTTCATAGTTGTCAGAAGGCGTAAAACAGTGGTTGTCGGTCGCTATAATTTGCGCATCCTCTGTCATATAGATTTGACGCGCAGTTACCGCACCACGGACGATACTGTTATTATCCACTTTAACATCTGACTCGCTATATAGCAGACCGACAAACTCACTATCTTCACTTAGTAGAACATTAGAATCTTGACTACCGTGAACAAGAACGACAAGTTCTCCAGATTTAGTCGCGGTGTTCTCTTCTTTAAACCAACTTTTCTTACCGCCTTCCTTCTTACCGCTCATCGAAAGTTTTTTGATATGAATAGTAACTTTTTCCCCAGCAGGTATCGAAATCACACCACCATTATTAATGTCTATGCTAGCAACCCAGTAAGTACCCGTCTTAAAAGTTACAGTGCCTTTGCCGACTGAAAGATTTCCAATAACTTCATTATTCGAAAATTCACGCTCACTCTCCCAAACAGTGACATTATTCAAGCTCGGTTCATCCGGACTCCTAAAGCTCTCGAGCTCTTGTTTTGTAACCATTAACCCGGAATCACCCAAACAACTTTGCCCATCACAGCTTGCTTCATTTCTTATATCAATCGAGCTTGGAGAAAAACCAACATACCGCTTGCCATTACTGAGTTGAGCTCCCGTTATTTTGGTTCTATTGCTCATCTGTAACAAAGCATTTGTGTTGCTAGACCATGTTTGAGCTGGCGAAGGGAAAAGTTCACAAACTCCATCAACTGGCGGTTTATCGAAAAGGAAGTATGAGAATGGTTCGACAACGTGACCACGCTCCGAGTCTCTCTGCATATCTTCTTCATTGATAAGGGCTACACCTGTTTTTGTCACTGAGCAGCGACGTAGCCAACCACCATTGTTACCATTACGCGTTCTTTTAGACGCAAGTAATACAGGTGCAGACTTAAAGCCAGAAACAGGAAAATTACTCACTTGTAAGCAACCCTCTGTAATTGGTTTAATGACGTTGTCGTCCAATGCTCCCAACGTATTTCGTGTAGAGCCATCCCCTAACCAGAACTTACGACCATTCACAAAGCCTTGCCCGAGACCAGCAACAAAAGCTACGTCCTCAGATTTAGCTAGCACAGCATTCTTCGTAACTTCTGAACGATCTAAAATCAATGAGAAGCCTTGCACTGTAGGATTAAGTGCAATTGAACTCAGCCACAAAGGTTGCCCATTAATGTAGTTATTCTTAGTTTGTAATTGAACTAAGACGCCAGGGGCAGACGCAAAAGAAGTATTTAGACCAAAGTCCCTAAATAGCACATTTTTACTTTTGTAGGTTGTACCGCCAATATTCGAATAAGTAAGGTCGGAGCTTACCTTACCTGCAACAATCATGGCATCCCCATCAAACTTGATAACACCAGGTTCGATAACGAGGTAGTCTATGTCTTCCATGGGAGCATCAACGAAAGTCACCCTCTCACCTTGATTATTGTTGTCCGTGCATCGCCACTTCCCGTTATTGTTTTGCTTCAATCGCTTACATGCCGCGCTATGTGGCGGAAACAACTGCTTTACTGTGGCCTGAGTTTTGGACTTTGACCATATACGTAAATTTGAAGGATACTCCGTCCTCTTATCCGCGAAGTTAGACATTGACGCATCAATCGTCGACATCACAAAGACAAGCGGCTCTTCATCGTAGGTGTTCTGAAACTCGATATCACATGTAACACCACGCTCATTATTCAATACCTTACAATTTTCAGCAGGGATGGTGCCAAATTCAAACTGAGGGTTGTTATTTACTGCAGCAAAACTGATTGACGAAAAAAGGAAAAGAGCTACCGCAAGTAACGATATTATTATTTTTTTCATTATCTTACTCCCTCACCCAAACTTCTTGCTGTCGTTGAACTTGTGATAAACCTGAGCCACAAATGGCCACGCTTTTGATTACATAAAGGCCAACACTCTTACCATTATCGGTTAATACCCCAGTATTTTGGCAATCCAACTGAGTAATTTGGCATCCCTTGTCGAATAAACCGCTGTCCGGTGCTCGCGAGCCATCTTTAATACCGTTACACACACTCACTACGGCCGCCGATCGATTAACAGGGAAAAACTGCGTTAACAGCCAGTCATTACTCGACTGAGCGGTAAACCATGCTTTAGTCCCCAAAAATTCCCGTGTTACTCCGCTTTGGTTCGACCAACTCACCTTCATCAAAGATACCGCTAAATAGCCCATCACAAGGATGACAAACAGAGTCACGATTAGTACATTGCCTTGTTGACGATTACGGAACATTTAACACCTGCACATCTTGTTGGTACACACTACTTTCACCGGACTGTTCAAACACGAACCTCAGATGCACGAGCCCGCCTCGATGAAGCGATGTATCGTCATATTTGAAATAACTCTGAGATTGATCATCAACATAAATAAGATTGTCGGCAATTATTTCGCCGTTACGCTGTATCTGTGGGCCTACAAAGCAATATATCACTGACTTAGATGGATCATAGAGATAGTGTCGATTAGAAACGGAGCGACTGGTTACTAAACTAGCGCCATCAATAATCTTATATGCTTTATCCGAATCTGGAGAAAGCGATCCAACATCAACACTATGAGTGGATGAGGTTAAATCACTTAGCCGTGTTGGGTTAATCACCATTTTCAAGCCACTATCAAGCTCGGGAGCATTGTCACCAAAAAAGCCAACCACAAACTGTATATCATTTCCAGAAATCGCATAAAAACCAGAATGCTCTATCGGCATAAACATCAGGCAGTTTTTTTCACTCTCATCAATAAAAAAGCTATTCGGCACCGCATGACGAATTTCTCGAGATATTTTCTCAATAACGAACTGAGCCTGAGTTTGTAGTTTCTGCCTATCGATAGTGTCGGCATAGCCCTTTGCTCCTAACTGCAAATAACCAGCAATTCCGAGCATGATAAAACTACCAACCACAATAGTGATGACCATTTCTATTAAAGTGAAACCACGATTTTTCATTAGTAGTTTCCCCTTATCGCAGACAGTGTTAAAGGCTGTGTTTGTCCGGCGTAAATAGTCATAGTGATTCGTTTATAAGCCGTGATATCTTCCAGTGAAGGATTATTGACACCCGTTCCATCTGATTCAGCATATTGCACTTTCACTTCAACTCGAAAGTTCTTGTAATCATTTGCCATAGACGTGCCAAGAACGTTACTCAGCTCGTATAACGGCGTAGAGTTACAGCTGGCCTTTGTACCTTGTGTATACCAGCAACCGATATAGTCATCGACATCATTAAAACTAGCTGGGTTTGATTCATCGCTATCTGCCCCAAGACTTGTGGAACAATCCTTACCACCAAGGACAGTCTCACCACAGCGGACTAAACCACCATCAAAGTCACTGTTTTCATCGAAGCCTCGCGCCAATATCTGAGACATGAAACCTTGGCCTAATGCGGCCGCGCGGGTTTGATAATGAGGGATGGCGGAATCTCGAATTTGAGGGACAAGAAAAGAAGTAAACGCCACCATCGCAATGCCCATTAAAACAATCGCGATGATCATTTCTATCAAAGTCATGCCACTAGATTTCTTCATGAGCATGTACCTTTAGAAACATAGCCTTGAGTATTAATTTCAACTTGGCAGCGGCTTCGACCATGCTTATCTTCAATCAGGATTGAAACCCCACCACTCGCTGAGTTTATTGGATTACCCAATAAATCAAACTCGATTGGATTAGTTACAGCATTGGTCAGTGAAAACTTTGCGGATTTATCAACAACCATGTCACTACGAGTGTCTTGTTCCTTGCTAGCCAGGCCGCATGCAGCACTAGACCCGATGCAAGAGCTTGTAATCGACAAACAAAAATTAGTGTAGCTAGAGTCCTCTCCAGCTTTGTAGCTACTGGGTAGACATCTTTCAGGATAAGGCTTGTTTGGGATGCTGATATTCGACTGCATACGATTCACCTGCACTTGGCGAATAACAGAAATCACGCGTTCTTGTAATGCATATGCAGAGAAACTGCCAGAGCCCATAAAACGGCTGGCTGCAAAAAGTGAAAGGATAGAGAGGAGAACAATCACGAGGATTAACTCCATTAACGTAAACCCTAATGCAGAGCTGCGAATTTTCATAACCCAACCTTAGGCTTAGAACAAGCGAGATAAGTATACGATGAAATTATGAGATTAATGATAGGTTTATAATTTTTCGATTCGAAGTGTGAACAGACGAACAAATAACCAATATCTAGTTATTTTGCCCTTTTGAACGACTAATCTCTTCTTCAATTCGATCGTAAGTTTCTTTGTTGCTTAGCGTCTCAGAAACGTGCTCAGCGGTCTGCTTGGTTTGCTCCCACTTCGCTTCGTAAGTTTCTGGTTCAAAGCTGATAAATCTTGGTAATACCACATAACCGATCATACCTAAGATAATCAGCACAACGACAAACTCTATTGCACTAAGACCCGATGATTTACGCATATGAACTATTCCGAAATTAATCAAAATAAAGAGATAAAGGCCAGACTAGCTGGCCTTTTGAGTAATATTTATTACTTACACTCATTCGCAGTTTTAGTAACAGCGACTGTTGCTGGAGTATCTTTGTCTTTAGCTTGAGTGTATTTAACACATTTCGTGTCGTAGTTATCGAAACCGTATGAAATGTATTTAGGGTCAGCATTAGTATCTACTTTCTTAACAACCCAATCTTCCGATAGACCATCAACAACTAGAGATAGCGCTGCCGAAGTTGCTTCTGGGTAACCAAACTCTAGGTTTAAAGTTGAAGTACCGATACTGATTGCACCGTCAGCTGTTGCCTCTTGACCTTCAATTGCTGCTTTACCGTAAGTAATGCCAGCAGCACCAGTCATAGCACCTTTCAAACCATCAAGAGCTGAATCACGAGCATCATCTTGCAGGTTAAGGAAACGTGGTGCTGCAGTGACCGCTAGAATACCTAGGATTACAATTACCACTACCAATTCGATAAGGGTGAAACCACCTTGTCTTTTCATTGTTTACTCTCTCTATGTAAGCATGCAGTACAACTGCAAAGTTTTGTTTAGGTCACGCGACCATTTTGGATATTGTCAAAACGGTTTGGGGCAGCAACGTTCACTAAAACTGACCGTGAAGTGGATACTGTATCTACCGCTTGAGCAGAATGACGA
>NZ_JAWPOL010000003.1:0-346833 GCF_033391095.1 Vibrio sp. Vb0667
TTTAAAATACAAAACGCCCGATGAAGTACATCGAGCGTTTTAGTTAAAAAGTGTCAACCCATATCAGGACGGGTCATTGTCGTTTATACGTTGACAAAACTAAGCGGAATATCTGGATTCAACGCTTCTAACGTTGATTGCGTATCGGCTAAATGACTGATCTTACCTTCTGAGTTCTCTACCAATGCAGCGGCTTTGATGCTGTCAAAGGTTTCACCCGCAAGTAAAACTTGGATTAGCGCAACTTGTAATGGCGGCAAGCTAGGATTGAACGCTGCATTTTCTGCATAAGCGCCTTGGAATACACGGCCGCTAGTCATCTCTAATGCTAAACCACTCAAGTTGTTGGTGTATGGAGAGTGGCTCATGTTCATCGCTTCAACTGCACTTTGGATGAGTGCGTCTTCATCATCACATGAGAATTGGTGTTTAACTTCTGCCATTAAGCCGGACTCGATACCGAGATCGTTTGGTCCAAAGGCTTCAGGCAGGTATTCATGAAGTGACTTTTCTTCGCGTTCTGGGAGCTGGATTTTAAGCTCGTTTGCGGTAGATAACTCATTCATGAACTGGCGGCAGTGACCACATGGGCTGAAGTTGATAGTGATATCCTTAACACCACGTTCGCCTTTCATCCAAGCATGGCTAATCGCAGACTGCTCTGCGTGAACCGTTTGACCCAACTGTACACCAAAGAATTCCATGTTGGCACCGAAGTAAAGGCGACCTGAAAGACCACGAACGATAGCGCCGACATAAAAGTCAGAAAGGGGAGCATAGGAGTACGCTGCGGCAAAAGGAAGTAGCGCAACACGAAGCTCTTTGTCTGATAGACCGGTAGCTGAAAGCAACTGCTCAAATTGTTGAACTGAAAGCGTAGCATCAAAATCATCAGCTTGGATGATAGGAGCAAGTTGTTTGGAAAGTGCTTCTGGAGCGCCTGCTAGCGCCTGTTCAATGCGACTTTTCATGTTGAATCCTTGTTATTGCATGGACAGTTATTCTATGTGAAAGATAGAAATGTTCCGTGCGTTAGATCACGATAAATAATGCAATTGATAATTCTGTTACATAATTAGAGTGAGCTCACACATGTATTCGATTGCACAGGTGTGAAGCGTTATCTCCGTCTCACAATTAACCATATCAGTATATATTCATATGACCAAGGAGCAGGAGTATGTTACCAACGCGACTTTTACCGCTATGCTACTTTATACCTACGTAATCTAGAGCGAGTGGTAGCAGCTAGAATGCTAATGCTATGAATGTATATCTCGATCAAGTCCCTTCACGATATTACTGGGTGAGGTTGCTAGATAAGATAGGGTTTTGAAAAGGGTAAGGAAGAAGCGGAAAGGCTACGGTCTGCCGGAAGGAGGGCAGACCGAGAGCGCTTAACTATTGATATAGCCAGACAGCCAAAGCAAAAAAGCTTGGAGCCAAAATAGAAGTTATGATCCCACATAAAACCAATGCGAGTGATGAGAACGCGGCATCTATGGGCTGTTTCTCTGCACAAGTAGCGGTGCCTAAGGCATGAGAGACTGTACCCATTGTCAGACCACGTGCAATCGGGTGTTTAATTCCAATTAAGTTGTAAATTGGGTATGCCAAAATCGCGCCCAATAAACCAACAATCAGAACCAAGATCGCCGCAACGGCGGCTTCACCACCGAGGTGACTCGAAATTTCCATTGCTATTGGCGTAGTGACGGATTTACCCACTAGACTTGCGATTAAACTGATATCTGCTTTGAAAGCGACTGCGATCAAGGTGGTTGTCATCATCGACATCACACTGCCTACTGTGCAAGCAAAAGTGATGATTCGCCAGTTTGCTTTAATCTGTGGTAGTTGTTCATATAGCGGGTAAGCTAGAGCAACTACGGCTGGTTGAAGTAAAAAACTGATCCCTTCGTTATCCGCATAATACGTTTCAAACGGTACATTTAAGTAAGTAAGCAAAGGAATGAGCACTGCAATACTGATCAGCAAAGGATTTGCTAGAGGATTATTCACTTTGATTGCGATTTGGCGCGCGACAAGAAAAACCGCAATGGTAACAACTAACCACATATCAGTGTTTCTCCTGTAGCAAGTAATCCAGCAGCCAAGCGAGGCTGACCAGTACAATGAGTGAGCCGCCAACCGCGCTAGCGATGATAGGGAGAGCATTGGCGAGTAGTAGGTCGAAATGCTGCATTAATCCCACGCTGATAGGAACGAACAATAAGATCATATAGCGGATAAATAGCGTGGCGCCCGGTTTGACCCAGTCGACTTTTACAAGCCCAAGAGTCATGGAGAAAAACAGTACGAGCATACCGATGACACTTCCTGGAACGGAAACGCCAGTGAACTTTTGAATGGTAATTCCGATGCCAAGTGCTCCCATGATGAGGAAGATTGAAATGAGCAGTTGGATCAGTTGTAAGAATCGTTCTTTAATCATTTTGACAGTATATAAACAACAAGCACACCATAAGGTGCGCTTGTATTAGGAGGAGTTAGGAAGCTAAGCTCTCTACATAACGGTACACGGATTTTAATATCGCAATCTTCTTTTCGTCACTTTCATGTTCGTGAACTAAGTTTTCTAAATTCAGCATGTACTCTTCAATTTGGCTTTCAAACACTTCTCGACAGTGTAGTGCCCAGCGTCTTTGTTCTTGCTCGTCTAATGTGCCTGGGAAGTTACGCGCACGATAGCGGAACAATAGAGGTTTAATACGCTTGTCATCAAATTCAATGTCTAATGCAGCAAGATTATTCGGATCGGTTTCGCGAATGATATCCATAGCTGCGCGATCGGCTGGAGAAAAGAACCCGTCGTAAAGTTGTGTATCGACGTCATCACTTTTATCGAATTTGCGCTCGACTGAAAAGAGGCTAATCAGCTTTTCTCTAATTTCAGGATGTTGGCGCAACAAAGCGAGATTGGCGAGACATTGCTGGCGATCAATGCCAATAGACTCCGCATTTTCAGCCGTTAACGTTTTTGCAGGGGCGAGAATAGGGCATTTGTTCAAATGAACTAGTTTAACTGGCACTGGTAGCAATTCACCAAGATCTTCGCGCTTAGTGTAGAGTCTTTCGTGCAGCTCTTCTGCGGATAGCTCAAGAATAGGTTGAGGGTCTTTCGCTAAATCGATGGTGATAACGGCGTTATTATTGGTTGGATGCCAAGCAACAGGCACAATCCAGCTAGTGTACTGGCATTCGCGCCCTAGCATGCCTGAAACGTGCATCAACGGTGTCATGTTGACGATGTCGACTAAATCATTGAGCTTGCGCTTTTGGCGCATAGAAAAAAAGTAATCAAACAATTTTGGTTGCGCTGCTTTTACTTTCTTTGCCATTTCGATAGTCGCAACCACATCTGCCATGGCATCGTGCGCGTTACTATGCTCTATGCCGTTAGCCACAGACAAGTGTTCTAATTTAAAGCTAGTGAAGCCATCTTCGTTTTCTGGCCATTCTACGCCTTCTGGGCGAAGGGCATGGCACGCGCGTAGTACATCGAGTAAATCCCAACGTGAGTTACCGTTTTGCCAACTCCATGCGTATGGATCGATAAAGTTGCGATAACAAGTATAACGGGTCACTTCGTCATCAAAGCGAATGCTGTTGTAGCCTAAACTGGTAGTATTTGGTTTCGCGAGTTCAGCGTGAATCTTAGCGATAAACTCTGGCTCAGAAAGGCCTTCTTGAACCGTTTTTTGCGGAGTAATACCAGTAATAAGTGCAGCTTCAGGAGACGGAAGATAATCAGCAGGTGGCTGGCAGTACATGACTAAAGGCTCGCCGATGATATTAAAGTTTTCATCTGTACGAACACCAGCAAACTGGCTTGGGCGATCTTTCGCGGGGTTGGTTCCCCATGTCTCATAATCAAAGAAGAAAAAAGTGGGCTGATTATCTTGGTGCATTCTGCTTACCGTTTACAAAACCGATGACAGTATTAGACCATTCAACGCCTTGACTAGCAACGAAAGATGCAAGTTGAATTTTTGAAAATGAAAAAAGCCGATGGCGAACCATCGGCTTGATATTTTACGTTTTATCGCTTTGGAAGGAATTTGAGTTCTATGCTCGTGTTTCTTCCAATGTTGCTTCACTTTCTGGTGACTTCAGCACTCGGCTAGCAATTGTACCCGCAGTCATTGAACCTGAAACGTTTAGTGCGGTACGTGCCATGTCAATCAATGGTTCAATAGAGATAAGCAGCGCCGCGATGGTCACAGGTAAGCCCATTGCAGGAAGAACAATCAAGGCTGCAAACGTCGCACCGCCGCCGACACCTGCAATACCAAATGAGCTGATGGTGATAATCGCAATCAATGACAGGATAAAGTGAAGATCCAGAGGGTTGATACCCATTGTCGGAGCTACCATCACTGCAAGCATTGCAGGATAGATACCCGCACAGCCGTTTTGGCCGATAGTGGCACCAAACGATGCTGATAGGTTTGCAATCGCTGGTGGAACGTTAAGCTTGGTGATTTGCGCTTCTACGTTTAGTGGGATCGTTGCTGCTGAGCTACGAGATGTAAACGCGAAGGTCAGTACAGGCCAGATTTTCTTAAAGTATTCCGCAGGGCTAACGCCGACAAAAGAGACTAATACACCGTGAACAACAAACATCAGTGCGATAGCAACATAAGACGCCACAATGAAGCCAAGTAGGTTTAAGATGTCGCCTGCGCTTGATGTCGCTACCACTTTTGCCATCAGTGCTGCGATGCCGTATGGCGTTAGCGCCATGATCATCTTCACTAATCGCATAACGATTGACTGAGCTGCTTCTACGAAAGTACGAATAGGTGATTCCAACTCTGCTTTTTCCATCATCACTTTACGAGCGGCGATACCAGTTAACACGCCGAAAATCACAACAGCGATAATTGATGTCGAGCGAGCACCTGTTAGATCAGCAAATGGGTTGGTTGGAATGAAGCTAACTAGCATTTGAGGAATAGTTAGGTCACTTACTGTACCAGCACGGCTTTCTAAAACGGCGATACGAGCGGTTTCACGCGCGCCTTCAGTTAAACCTTCTGCTGAAAGGCCAAATGTCGTTGTCACCAAGATACCGATAAGTGCAGCAATTGCAGTCGTTACTAGAAGAACAGAGATGGTCAGGCCAGAAATTTTACCTAATGATCCACCTTTCTCCAATTTAACAACTGCAGAGATCATCGATACCAATACTAGTGGCATGATGACCATTTTCAGTAGACCAACGTAGCCACTGCCTACAATGCCTACCCATTCAAGTGTTTGAGCAATAGCGCTGTTGCCTTCACCGTGAATGAGTTGCAAAGCAAGACCAAAAAGAGAACCGGTAACAAGACCGATCAAAACGAGACGTGAAAGAGTGTGTTTCTTTTGTTGTTGATTAAATAGAAAGAACAATATGCCAACAAAGACGGCTAGAGAGGCTATCACTGCAAAATTCATAATTTGACCTTATCAACCAACCTAAGTGGCGGTTGTTTTTTATACGGGGTTTTATACGGATTTATTTATGGAGCGTAAGATAACGCTCGTGATATAACTTTAAAAATGACAAACGGGTATTAGCTAGATCTAAAATGAATATAAAAACGAGATCTAAGTCGCGTGAGAGTGTGAATTAGCACGTTAATTGTACAAAATGGTTATTCGTAGTGATGTAGTAAGTCACGCATTTCTTTCCTTTGTAAGTAAACCACCGAGTCTTCTTGATAACTGAAAAGTTGATAAATCATCGCTTTAGCGACATCTTCTGCTCGAATAGGTAAAAAGTTGGACAATTTGCCAAGCATAAGTGGGCGAATTACCTTAAACAGAGTTTGTACTAACTTCTCGTCCATTCTTGGGTTTTGACGTTGACCAACAAGCGGGCCTGGGCGAACAAATACGATTTCCTCAAAATCCATAGCTTCGATTCGTTGTTCCATTTGTCCTTTACAAGCTAAGTAATGGGATGGCGATTTACTATTTGCACCGAGGCTAGAAACAACCGCAAGGCGTTTGACTCCGATTGTTTTCATCTGTTGGGCGACTTTACACACCAGATCAACATCTACTCTACGCAAATTATCCTTACTACCAGCTTGCTTAAGGGTCGTGCCTAAACAGATAAAGCCGATGGTTGGTGTTGGTTGGTTCTCATCCCATTGGTGGATAGAAAGGTCTGCATCAATGAGAGGAATAAGCTTATTGTCCACATCCAGGACGCCATCGAGTGGGCGGCGAGAAAGATAATATAATGTTCCAACACCTGATTGATTTATGAGGTTTGCAATGACTTTTGAGCCTACTAAGCCAGTTGCACCGGCGATGATTGCGCAGGTGTTGTTATCCATATCTTTTCTCCTATATGGGAACATAGTCTAAGCTATTGTAGCGGATTTCAACGAGTTACTTATAATCTCGTGCAAGAAAGGTGAGACGCTCTGCGAACTCGGCAGACTATCCTGAGATAAACTTGATTAGCGCTGCCCCAATTGGATGCAAGTGTATACAATAGTGGGCGCGCAAAAACTGTCGCTGAACAAGACCTCTTGAACAACAGAACACCTCTCACCCAGGCAACATCAAAGGAACGTAAAAAATGGATGACTCTTTTGCTGCGGAGATACAAGCACGCATAGATAACAAAACCAAACCCGTCGGTTCTTTAGGCTTATTGGAAAAGGTGGCACTGCAGTTAGCTCTTATTCAAAGCCAGGATAAACCTCAGCCAGTTGATTCCATCGCTATCTGCAAACCAAGCATGCTGGTATTTGCTGGAGATCACGGCGTTGCAGAGGAGGGCGTGAGCATTGCGCCAAGCGAAGTCACTCAGCAAATGGTGGCTAACTTTCTCGCTGGCGGCGCAGCCATCAACTGTTTTTGCGACATTAATGGCATTCAACTCAAAGTAATAGATTGCGGCATGTTGGCTCCTATCGATGTGCTGGTTCCAGAATTTAAATCCCATCCCAACTTGGTTGAACAACGGTTGGGTAACGGTACGGCTAATTTTTCTAAACAATCAGCGATGTCCCCAGAACAAGTGGCGTTAGGTTTAGAATATGGTGCGAAGATTGCTGAGCATACCATTTTGCATGGTTCAAACCTCTTGATGTTCGGCGAGATGGGCATCGGTAATACCAGTTCGGCCTCAGCACTGTTATCGGCGCTGAGCGCATTAGATATTGATTATTGTGTTGGCGTTGGCACCGGAATCAATCAACAGCAGTTGAGCCGCAAATATAAACTGGTAGCACAGGGGGTAAACCGATGTCGAGGTCTTGATACCAAAGCGATTCTCGCACAGGTTGGGGGCTTTGAAATCGTACAAATGGTGGGCGCTTTTTTAGAAGCCAAGCGGCTTAAAACTCCAGTTTTAGTGGATGGTTTTATCGTATCGGTAGCGGCTTATATTGCGACGTTGTTAGACGAAGAAACGCGTGAATACATGTTGTTTGCCCATCGCTCTGAAGAAAATGGACATAAATTTGTATTGGAACATCTTAAAGCAGAACCTCTGCTCGACCTTGGTTTACGGCTAGGGGAGGGAACAGGAGCCGCTCTTGCCTTACCCTTGTTAAAAGCTGCTGCCCAGTTTTACAACAAAATGGCGAGCTTTGAGAGTGCAGGAGTTACAGTTTAGTGTCAGTCCCTGATAATTCTGAGAAAGTCATGCCGTCATCGTTAAGATACCAGTGGGAGTTATTTCTATTAGCTACCAGTTTTTTTAGCCGCTTACCCGTGCCCCAAGCGTTGCCTTACAGTGAAGAACGCATGAATCAGGCAGGCCGTTACTTCGCGTTAGTTGGTCTCGTGCTTGGAGCACTTTGCGCTTTGGTATTCTCGCTCACCTCAATTTTTTTCCCAGAGTCGGTTGCCATAGTATTAACGATGGTGTTTAGCTTATTGTTAACTGGGGCTTTTCACGAAGACGGCTTGACCGATATGGCGGATGGCATTGGCGGTGGCATGACCGTAGAGCGACGCCTCTCTATTATGAAAGACAGTCGTATTGGCACTTATGGTGCCGCCACTCTCATTATGGCGTTATTGGCTAAGTATGTTTTTTGGAGTGAACTGGCTAACTTGCCGCACTTTTGGTTGGTCATTGTCGTCGCTTACACCGTAAGCCGAGCACTAGCTGCGACGCTTATTTATGACATGCCTTATGTTAGTGACAGTGATACGTCGAAAAGTAAACCGCTAGCAAGTCGCCAGTCTTCTCTAGAAGTCTCCATTTTGTTGTTTACTGGTGGCGTAACATTGCTTGTGCTTGGTATCGCGGATGCGATCTTGATATCGCTTGTTCTCGTGGTATTTCGTTTGATGTTCAAACGTTGGTTAACCAAGAGAATTTGCGGCTTTACGGGGGATTGCCTTGGCGCAGCGCAACAGTTGTCGGAACTGCTTATTTATCTCACTATGATTGGGTTGTATCACTCCTCATGAAGCAATTGATACTCGGTGGCGCGCGCTCTGGGAAGTCGCATTTGGCAGAAAAAACAGCTAAGCAATTATCGATCGCTTCTCATCGATCATTACACTATGTTGCAACCGCGCTGCCATTTGACCAAGAAATGCGAGAGCGAATAGCGCATCATCAAAAGCAACGCGGGGGCGAGTGGCAAGAGCATGAATGCCCCCTTCATTTATCTGAGTTACTGACAAATTTCTCTACCACCGATGTTGTATTGGTCGATTGTTTAACCTTGTGGCTCAACAATTGGATATTTGAGTTAGGTGATGAATGTTCCAATGAGAAGCTAGAAGCAGAAATTGAAAAGCTTATACAGGTGGTGCGTGGCTCAGATGCGACGTTAATATTCGTCTCTAACGAGGTTGGAATGGGCATTGTACCTTTGGGGGCGGTTAGTCGTTATTTTGTGGATAATGCAGGACGGATGAATCAAAAACTAGCCAGTGTTTGCCATCGCGTTACCTTGGTTGCTGCTGGTTTGCCGTTGGTTCTTAAAGAGTAGGATGGAACAAAATGAAAACACTCAATATCTATCTTGTGCGTCATGGAAAAGTAGACGCTCCACCAGGACTCCATGGCCAAACAGATGTAAAAGTTACGCCTGCTGATCAAGAGAGTATTGCTCGGGCTTGGGCTGAGAGTGGACGAGGTGTGGGTGGAATAATTTCTTCTCCACTTTCACGCTGTCAAGAACTGGCAAACATCATTGCTGAACAGCAATTATTACCAGTAATGACGGATGAATCTTTACAAGAGATGGCATTTGGTGATTTTGATGGTATGCCTTTTGATCTGCTCACTGAGCAGTGGAAAAAGCTAGATGCTTTTTGGCAATCGCCAGCACAACATACGTTGCCGAATGCTGAGAGCTTAAGCACATTTTCTGAGCGCATATGTCGCGTTTGGTCTCAAATCATCAACGATATCAATGACAATCTCCTTATCGTCACGCATGGTGGCGTCATTCGTATGATTCTTGCTCATGTATTGGAGTTAGATTGGCGTAACCCAAAGTGGTATTCGACGTTGTCGATAGGAAACGCTTCTGTCACGCATGTAACAATTACCATAGATGAGCAAATTTACGCCTCGGTGCGTTCGATTGGCGTACCTCTTTTAACTCGTTAATTTATAAATATTAAAATGCCCAGAACGATATTGCTTACGGGCATAGTCACGGAAGATGTCAGTGGAAGCCCATCTGCTAGGTGCAGGAAGCGAAAATTGACTCAGTTACATAAAAAGGAAATATAGAAATGACAACGCCGAGTTGGGATTTGTCCATCGTTTATAACGACCTTTCTGACCCACGAATTCAAGACGATATTGCTCTTGTGGAACAATGTATTGATCTTTTGAATAAACAATCAGCAGATTGTGGCAACGTAGAGATCATGCAAAATGCGATTTTAACCAATGAAGCCGCGAGTCGTTTAGCGGGTACAGTTGCAAATTTTGCGAGTTGTTATGCTTCTGTTGATGCAACAAACGCCGAAGCGAAATCGTTACTTGGTAAAATGACCCGCATCTTTTCGGAGCTTTCCCAAGCGTTCAGTCCCTTTGATTTGACACTAACGTATGCCGACGAAGAGTTTATCTTGCGCGTGTTAGACCATGAGAATCCTGATATCAGTGGGCAAGCTTTTTCTATCTTGAATTCTAGAAAGTTGGCGGATACTCGTCTTAGCAACGCAGAAGAACAGTTACTGGCTGCGATGAGTGTGGATGGCAAATCGGCTTGGGGTAACCTATACGATAACCTGACTGGCTCATTGAAAGTGAAGCTTGAGTACACAGATGGTAATAGTGAAGAGCTTGGGTTTTCTCAAGCGGCAAGCATTCTTTATGGTTCTGAATTCGAGCGTCAAGAAGCCGCGTGGCGAGGCGTACAAGATGCAATGCAAACGCACCAAGAATCATTCGCTGCGATTTTGAATGCATTAGCAGGATGGCGCTTAACTGAAAACAAAAAGCGTTCTACGAAGCGTGAAGTTCACTTCCTAGAGCCGAGTTTGCATGGTAGCCGAATCCAAGCTGAAACTTTAAATGCGATGATGACCGTAGCCAAAGACAGTCGAGCTATTGGTCAGAAAGCGGGTTTATTGATGGCGCAAGTACATGGTCTGGATGAGATGAAACCTTGGAATCATCTGGCAGCTATGCCCGCCTTGAGCGGTGAAGCGAAGGTCTACGACTTTGATGAAGCGATTGAGGTTATTTGTGAAGCATTTGAAACAGTAAACTCTGAGATGTCGGAATTTGTCCGTTTGATGGTACAAAATGGTTGGATTGATGCCGCGCCAAATGCTAACAAGCGTCTTGGCGCATACTGCACCAAACTGCCAGCAACGCGAACACCACTTGTGTTTATGACTTGGAGTGGCAGCCGTTCAGACCTTATGACTCTGGCACATGAACTTGGCCATGCGTTCCATAACTGGGTTATTCGTGATTTGCCACTTTGCCAAACTTACTACCCAATGACGTTAGCAGAAACCGCCTCTATCTTTGCAGAAAACATCGTTCGTGATCATTTGATTTCGAAAGCTGAGAGCGTTGATGAAAAGCTCGAGATGTTGTGGGAAGAGTTGTCATCTGCGCTAGCTTTAATGATCAACATTCCGGTTCGCTACGAGTTTGAAAAATCGTTTTATGAACGCCGCCAGGATGGAGAGTTAACCGCAGATGAATTCTGTGAGTTGATGTCAGAAACTTGGAAAGAATGGTATGGCGACGTAATGAGCGAACCGGATCCGTACTTCTGGGCAAGCAAGCTGCACTTTTCTATTGATAGCGTGAGCTTTTATAACTACCCATACCTATTTGGTTTCTTGTTTAGCAAGGGTATCTATGCACAGCGAGAAACCAAAGGCGAAGCGTTTTACACCGATTACATCAATTTGCTGCGCGATACAGGCTGCATGATGGCGGAAGATGTCGTCGAAAAGCACCTGTCGATGGATTTAACCCAGCCAACGTTTTGGCAGCAGAGTGTTGAGCTAGTGCGTGAAAAAGTCGATGAGTTTGAGCGTTTGCTCGCACAGCGCGGCTAAGTTTTTCGCAGTGTTGATGCATAATCTGCTTTATAGCTACAAAAATTTGATCAAATCATAATGATCTTAATCAGGGCTGTGGTAAAGTTCACAGCCCTAACACTTTGTAATTGTTTGAAAATTAAACGCCTCAATGCTTGATTTGAGTGCCTGGCGCGAAAAGGCATCGGATTTTCGAGGGAAATAGTGATTTCTACTCATAAGTGAGATCGCAGCAACAAAAATCCTTTGTACAATTTATTAACATATCCGCCGTGCTATTAAGGAGTAACGCATGACGAAGTCTCTCTTTCGCCAATCGTTTTTAACTGACACGTTAGATGTTCATATTGATGTTGCACCAGCGGAGCAGGTGCTTTCTAACGGTGTAAAACTTAAACTCTATCAGCGTGGTGTATTAGAAGTAATCCCTGCGAATTATACTCAGGATACGAAGAACATCATCATCTCTTGTGGGGTTCACGGAGATGAAACCGCACCGATGGAGCTGGTGGATTCCATTATTCAAGACATAGAATCTGGGTTCCAGACGGTCGATACCCGTTGTCTGTTCATTATCGCTCACCCAGAATCCACTCTGGCGCACACGCGATTCCTCGAAGAAAACCTCAACCGTCTGTTTGACGAAAAAGAACACAAACAGACAAAAGAGCTTGTTATCGCCGATACGCTTAAGCTGCTTGTTCGAGATTTTTATCAGGATACCGACCCGACAACACGCTGGCACCTTGATTTACACTGCGCGATTAGAGGCTCGAAGCACTATACGTTTGCAGTAAGTCCTAAGACTCGTCATCCTGTGCGCAGCAAGGCATTGATCGATTTCTTGGACAGTGCACACATTGAAGCAGTGCTCCTGTCAAACTCACCATCGAGTACGTTTAGCTGGTACAGTGCCGAGAACTTTGGTGCGCAGGCTCTCACGATGGAGCTTGGACGCGTGGCTCGTATTGGTGAAAATGACCTCGATAAACTGACCGCGTTTGATTTGTCTTTACGTAATTTGATTGCGGAAACGAAGCCAGAACACCTACCAAAACCATGCATTAAGTATCGCGTAAGTCGCACAATCGTTCGTTTGAACGAAGACTTTGACTTTATGTTCGACGACAATGTTGAAAACTTCACCTCATTTGTTCACGGCGAAGTGTTTGGTCATGATGGCGACAAACCATTAATGGCGAAGAATGAAAACGAAGCGATTGTCTTCCCGAATCGCCACGTCGCAATAGGTCAACGCGCAGCTCTGATGGTTTGTGAAGTGAAAACCCGTTTTGAAGAGGGTGAGTTGGTTTACGATTAATCCAACATTGCTTTGAGAAGTTAATTGCAATTTACCGAGGCTTAACTGTAAGGTTAAGCCTCGTTTGTTTGTATCGGCTGCTATGGATTTTCAACAACTTATCCTGAACAAGGAGCGACGCTGGCAACGTAACCTGATGGTTATGTCGATCGTGCTCGCTGTACTCTCTGCCATTCACTTGATGGTCGGAGAAATTTTTCTTTCTCCTTTTCAATCCTTATCTGCATTTGAACAGAAGTTATTGGTGGACTTGCGTTTACCGAGGTTAGTGTCTGCGGCAATTATTGGTGCTGCGTTAGCGGTATCTGGCGCGACGTTACAAGTGTTGCTTGGGAACGTGTTGGCTGAACCTGGCGTGCTTGGTATCTCTGGTGGCGCAAGCTTAGCAATGGTCTTAATCATGTTCGCGTCACCTGTTCTTCCTACCCCGATTGTTTTTATGTTGGCAGCGATTGCTGGCTCGATGGTATTCACGTTTGTTTTGGTGGCGATAGCAAGGGCAATGCACCTGACGACGGCTCGATTGCTTTTGGTTGGGGTCGCATTGGGTATTTTATCGAGCGCGATTGTGACGTGGACATTTTACTTTAGTGATGATCTCAGTTTACGCCAACTGATGTATTGGTTAATGGGCAGTATTGGCGGTGCAAGTTGGTATCAACATACCGTTACTTTGGTGATGTTACCGGTGCTTATCTGGTTATGTTGTAAAGGCAAGTCGCTTGATAAATTGATGCTGGGTGAGATTCATGCGACCCAATTGGGTGTCGATGTGCATCAAATGCGTTGGAAATTGATCCTCGCCATTTCTGTTTTGGTGGGTAGTTCAGTCGCTTTGGGTGGCATCATCAGTTTTGTTGGTTTGGTGGTGCCGCACTTGTTGCGTTTGGCTTTTGGTACGGAAAACCGTTATTTATTGCCACTTTCTGCAATATCTGGTGCTGCGTTGCTTGTATTTGCTGACATCGGCGCAAGACTGTTATTGGACTCCGCAGAGTTACCTTTAGGTGTCATGACAACATCGATTGGCGCACCTATTTTCATCTGGATGCTGGTGAAGAGTCATGATGCACGTTAAACATATGTCGGTTGGTAGTCGATTATTGCCTCTTTCTTTTGAATGCAAAGCTGGCGAAATCGTACATATCGTTGGGCCTAATGGTTCCGGTAAGAGTACTTTATTGGCTGCGATTTCTGGTACGTTAAGTCACCGAGACGGTATGAGTGGTGAAGTGTACGTTGGCAACAAAAACTTGCTTACTTTACCGTTGTCAGAGCAAGCTCATGTTCGAGGTTATTTGTGTCAGCAATCGCGCCCAGCGTTTAATGTTGATGTGTTTCAGTATCTCGCTTTATCTCTGCCAAGTGGTGCTGAGATTGCGGATATCAAAGTGCGTGATGCCGTCAATATGGTGGTGGAGCTGGTACAACTGCAAGATAAGCTTCATCGCAGTATTCAAACATTATCCGGTGGTGAGTGGCAGCGTGTCCGATTAGCAGGTGTATGTTTGCAGGTGTGGCGTACCATTAATCCTTTTTCGCAGTTTTTAATTTTGGATGAGCCAGCAGCACCGTTAGATATTGCGCAAGAGGGTCTGCTCTATCAATTGATTAACGCTATGGCGGCGCAGGGAATTGGAGTATTGGTTGCTAATCACGATCTCAATCGCACATTAAAGCACGCAGATAAAGTATTGCTGCTTAACAACGGTGTGCTGCACTCATCAGGAAGTGCCGATACTGTGCTAACGGAAGAAGCTCTCGGGGAAGTGTTCAATACTCAAGTCAAAAAGGTCATCGTAGATGAGCAACCTTATTTAATCTTTGATTAGTATTTAGGGACAATAAAAAAACGACCTACTTGAGGTCGTTTTTTTAATCGAGAAAGCCAAACTCAACGCTTACTGAGTTAGCGGTTTTAGATCTGCTGGGCGGTAGTAAACAGATTTGAGTACTTTGCCTTTACGAATGGTTTTACCTTCCGATACGAAATCTTCGGCGCATTTCGCGATGATGTATTCACCTTTCTGCACCGCCATCAACTTGATGCCTTGTTCTGCGTAGAATGCTTCTGTTTCTGAGTACTCTTGCTCGTTACGGCATACTTTGCTCATGTTGCTTGAGTGCACTTCATCCCAGCAAGGAATAAATTCAATACCACGGTTTACTGCAACGTTTAATAGAAGATCAATTAAGTAGCTGATCGCTAGGTTGTCTTCTACTTTGCTGTGGCCAAGATGAACGAGACGGCCCATTAATACATACACGCTGTCTACGATGGCATCTGCTTGCTCAGTTTTACAATCTGCTTCTGCTAGCTCTGTTAGCTCTTCGATCGCCAAAGAGGTGTGTAGTGTGTCTGCTTGCGTATCAAGGCTTGCAGCGTCTGCGACTGGTAAGTCGAACGTACTACGGAACTCGGTGATATCACGGTATAAGTGATCAAAAATCTCTTGGGTTAGCTTTGACAGTTGCATTCTAATTTCCATTGAATCGATTGAAGCGGCAATGATACCAAACCGCACTTTGAACCCCAAGGGCATTGCATCTAACTGGTGATAAATCTGCCTTTGGGAATGGTGGTGCTTAACGAAATAGGTAAGGGAACAGCTTTTTACGTTCTTCCTCTGAGAGGGAGGAAACACGAGCGATGTTTGTATCGGGAATGGATTCAGGATCAGGATAGTGTTTTAGTACCTTTTCCATACTCTCTTCGCGAATCAAATGGAAGATCGGGTAAGGAGAACGATTGGTCAGGTTTTCGTCGTCTTCAGGCTTTGCGCCGCCAAAACAGTAATCAGGATGGAAAGTCGCTACTTGGAAAATACCTTCCCAGTTTTGCTGCTTAATTAATCCTTCAACCCAATCTATGCAAAAGTTGTAGTCCCAGAAATCTTGTAGCATGTTGGGAACCACAACCAACGTGGTCTCAAGTTGTTCGGGCTCTGTGTTACTCAGCTCAATCAGTTGCAATAAAATATCTTCAAGAAGCGTTTCTTCTTGAGTCGCTTCACTAACAAAGATTTTGATTTGTTTATTACGTTGCGGCTTGGCAGCAAACGGACAAAGGTTGAGACCGATTACTACATCGTTGAGCCATTGATCGACCTGTTGAGTGATCGCTTCGATATCTGTGTTTTGTGTTGAACGCGTTGACATACGACTTTCTGGTTTTTTATTAAAGTAGCGCAAGCATAGCAGAGTTGGTTATCCAAGTAACCAGAGAGGTATTACGCAAGTGAGCGTACCTTAGCTACTCTTTAAACTCGCAGCGTCAGGTGTTTGGTCAGTGTGCTTTCTTTCGGCAATGTGTTTCAAATAAGCAATCGCAGCAAACATCGCTAGGTAGACGGCGCTTCCCCCCATAAGAACACTCGACCAACCACCATGTTGCCAACAATAAAGAAGTAAGAATCCTCCCAAACTACCGCCTACATAGTAGTGTACTAAGTAGAGCGCTGTCGCGGTGGCTTTGGCACGAGTGGCATTCTGACCGACCCAACCGTAGGCGAGGGTATGAGTAAAGAAGGCACCAAAACTTATCAGCAACAACCCAAATAGCATTGCAGTCAAGCTTTCAACCGCCGCAATCCACATCCCCGTCATGCTCACTATCGCGCCCAAGAACATGCCGAGGATTGATGAATAACGTTTACTCCAGTGGCCTGCGCAACGAGAGGAGAAAGTTCCTCCCAAGTAACAAATAAAGATCAGTGAGGCCAACCCGACGGGCACATTGTGAGGTTCACTCACCAGACGGAACCCCATTACGGAGTAAAGGTTGACGAACAAAGCAAAGTTGAGTCCTCCTATCAGCATCGCGAACCATACGCGTTGGTTTTTAAAATGACCAATAAGCGCACGATTTTGATGGCGCAAGCTGCTTGATGACGGGGTGAAGTTGCGCTGTGTTGGCAATAAATAGTGAACGCCAATGACACCAAGAAGAGTGAACACCATCATAACTTCAATGGCGACATCAACATTGAAATTGTCCGCCAATAAGCCGCCGCTAATACGTCCTGCAATACCGCCTAATGAGTTAGCCGCAATGTACGTTCCAATTGCCATCGAGAAAGCGTGCTTGTCGAGCTCTTCTGCCATGTAAGCCACGGCGACCGCAGCAAAAGCGGCGAGCGCGACACCGATCAGTGCTCGACATACCACCAAAAACAGGAATGAGTCACCAAACAGCATCAAAGCGGAAAGGGTAGGAATCGAAAACAGACCGGCCATCATGACTGGTTTTCGTCCCACTGATTCTGATAACACAGCCATTGGAACGAGGCTAAAAGAGAGAGCGAGTGTTGAGGCCGCAAATAACCAGTTCACTTGCGTTTCTGAGATCGTAAAAATTTGGGCAAAAGTGGGCAGCATTGGCTGTAGTAGGTATAAATTTGAAAAAACCAAGAAGGAACCAAGCGCTAGCGAGAGCGTAATGCGTTTGTATTCCGGTGTGCCAAAACTGACCATGAATCCTGCCTAATGTGAGCAAATGGAGAGACTGTGATCAATCTATCAGTTCGTTATAAATTAAAAAAATATATTAAAAATATGGACACCATATATTTTTGATCTAATGGAATCGAAACAACTTAAACATTTTCTGGCGGTCGCTGAACACGGAAACATTACCCATGCGGCGAAAGCCCTGCATATTGCCCAGCCCGCATTAAGCATTTCTATCAAAAAGTTTGAGCAGTCTTTGGGCGTTACCCTATTTCGCCGTGATGATAAAAAAATCAGCTTAACGAAAGAGGGCGAAACGTTATTTGTACATGCTAAGCGGGTGATTCAACAGTTGCACGACGCGCAGCTCGCGATTGATGAGTTGAAAGGTTTAGCGAAAGGCGAAGTAAGACTAGGGACGCCATCAATGATGGGCAGTTATTTCTTTCCACGAATTGTGATGGCGTTTAAAAGCCAATTCCCTGAGTTAAAATTGACCTTGGTCGAAGCTGGAACTCAATCGATTCGTCGTATGCTGCTCAATGGTCAACTCGATATTGGTGTGATCAGTTGTGATAATGTGCCTGATGATCTAGAAACTGACCATTTGTTTACTAGCCAAATGGTCGCAGTTGTTTCACCTGAGCATGAGTTAGCCCAGCGACACGCTCTTACTTTTGATGAGTTCTTTGAACACGATTTGGTTATGTTTCAGCATGGCTATTTTCACCGCGAATTTTTGGATCAGGTGAGTGAGGAGCATGGGTTTACCATGAAGTCATCATTCGAGACCAACTTACTGCCTTTGATTTTGAGTATTGTAAAACAAGAGTTTGCGATTACCGCGTTACTGGAATTGGTGACTCAACATGAGTCGGGCGTTGTTGGCTTACCGTTTGAACCACCAGTTACGCTGGATCTGGCACTTGCTTGGCGCAAGCAGGGGTATTTATCAATAGCAGATCGAACGTTTATCGACTTTATCAAGCGCTACGTTTAAACGCAGCGCAGATTCATCGTCCGAGCACTAGTCGCCTTTGTACATCTTCTCGAAGTTCTTTGGGTTCCAGCCAATCATTACCCGATCACCAATTTTTAAAACTGGCACTGAACGAGCACCAAGCGCATCAAGTTCTTTGCGACCGCGTTGCATCTTAGCATTGCACAAACGATAGTTAATATTTTTCGAATCCAGATAACGTTGAGCATCTTTGCAGTGAGGGCATTTGTCTTTGACGTAAAGGACGACACGTTTCATTGAGTTTCTCTCCATTATCATTGGGAGGCGAAGTTTAACGGCCTTTCACCATAAATGAAAGGCGAAAGCTAAGGTGAAACTGTCCTTTATCTCAGGTATATTGAGCGCCTTTATTTTGTCATAACAGACGTTAACTCTATGCATCCGTCACTTCGATACATTCAAGGCTACCCACAAAACATCGTAGAGCAGGTGAGCTCATTGATAGCGAGTGGCAAGTTTGTTCCTTGGTTCGAAAAGCGTTATCCCGATAGGCACCAAATCAAAAGCGAAAGGGCGCTCTATGAGTACGCCATGGCAATCAAAAATCGCTACATGAAGAAAGCCGCGCCAATCAGTAAAGTTGTCTACGATAAGAAAATTCACGCGGTAAACAATGCGCTTGGTTTGCACAGTGTAATCAGTAGAAACCATGGTGGTAAGCTTAAGTCGAAAAACGAGATTCGCATTGCCAATGTATTTAAAGATGCGCCCGAGCCACTATTAAGAATGCTGGTGGTACATGAGTTGGCACATACTCGTGAGAAAAACCACGACAAGGCGTTCTATCAGTTATGTTGCTATATGGAGCCTGAGTATCACCAACTCGAATTTGATGCTCGTTTGTTTATGATTTACCTCGATTTAAAAGCGAATTTGAATGAAGAACAATAATCACAACGCGAAGCAAGCAAAGCCAAAGGCTTCAAAGGCGGCTCAGAATACAGACGCGAATAAAGCCAAGCCGAAGCGTGTTAAAGACAAAGTTGCGCGCAAATCCTCGCAGCCTGCAGGAAAGAGCGAAGTCGAGTTCATAAAAATAGCGAAGAATGGTTTGCATGAGCGTAATGTTCATCGAGGTCGTTACGATTTTAAAAAACTCGTGGAAAGTGAACCACAGTTAAAGCCATTCGTTATCAAAAATCCGAAAGGGGAAGACTCCATAAACTTCTCTGATCCTAATGCTGTTAAAATGCTCAATAAAGCATTGCTTGCTGCGTATTATGGTATCGAGTTCTGGGACATTCCCGACACCTACCTTTGCCCACCGATTCCGGGCCGCGCTGATTACATTCACCGAGTGGCAGAACTACTTGATGGTGAAGTAAAAGGTCAGTACGCGCACCAAAAAGTGAAAGCGTTGGACATTGGCGTGGGAGCAAACTGTATTTATCCGATTGTTGGTGTAACAAAATACGGTTGGCACTATACGGGCAGCGATGTCGATCCAAAATCCATCCAATCGGCTCAAACGATCGTAGAGCACAATCGTGTTTTGACGGGAAAAATTGCACTGGTACAGCAATACAATGATGCCAATATTTATCGAGGTATCATTCAACCGAATGATCGTTATGATGTGACGACATGTAATCCGCCATTCCACCGTTCGGCGGAAGATGCCGCTATGGGCAGCCAGCGTAAAATCGATAATCTAAAAGCAAACCAGCGCAAGAAAGGGCTAAAACCTCAAACCGCACAAGTAAAGACAAGTAAACCTGCGTTGAATTTTGGCGGTCAAAACGCTGAATTGTGGTGTGAAGGCGGAGAAGCGGCGTTTATCCGAAAAATGGCGAATGAAAGCCAAGCTTTTGCCGCGCAGGTCTTGTGGTTTACAACACTTATATCCAAAAAAGACAACGTTCGCCCGATGCGTAAGCAGCTTGAAAAATTGGGTGTGAAAGCCGTTCGTGTGGTTGAAATGAGTCAAGGGCAGAAAGTGAGCCGCTTTGTAGCTTGGTCATACATGGATAAGCAACAGCGCAGAGCATGGATTGAACTCAAGTAACGTTGACCGTTTCACACTGAACAATAAAGTAGGAAGCCCGCTGATATCAGCGGGCTTCTATTTTGGGAGATCTAAAACTTAATGATGGGCTCACAATCTAGTGAACTGAGAGAGACAAAAGTATCTGTTTTGGCATAGTACAAGCCACAGGTTTCACCTCTTATCTGCAACGTATATTGGTCTGGAAGATCCGCATAGCTGCCATCCAACAGTTGATTGTTGTTCCCTTTTACTCGTCCTTTTTCAATCAACAAATGCGGTGAGGATTCAAATACGTTATTTGCGATTCTAGGTGCTGGTGTCCCTTGGATTTCTGCGATCGCGTTTTGAATCTCTATGACTGTTTCCGGAGAGTTCTTTTTACTCAATGCTTCAACGGGTTCTTGTGACATAGCTTGGCATCCTATCAAAGAAATCGAAGTGCCTAAGAAAAGCGCAACCCGAATCAGCATTCGTAAAAAGTTAGTTGATCTCAACATGAATTGCCTCTGTTCGTAGCGGAGAGCGAAGATCGCTTAACTCCGGAGATGAAATGTTACGCGGCATGGCGTTGAAACTTGAAGGGGATACTGGCGGACAGGTTCCAGTTTCCATGTAGTTTAGTGCCGCAGAAAGCATACCTTCAGATGGATCGCCTAATGGTTTTGTTAGGTCGTCATTGACCCAGCAACCTTCCACTCTATTGTCTAAGCCTAGCTCGGTATTGATTTGGCTCTTTGGAGTAGGAATAAAACCATCAGCGAAGTCGCCAAATTTTTTCTCGTTCGCCGACTTGAACTGAATAGTGTAGTACATAGTGCCGCAGTTTTGTTCTGGTGAGAACCCGTACGGTTTACCTGTGGTTGTTGAACCTATTTGGATAACCTCCACATCAATGCCGCGCAAAGCGTTGATTAGCAGTTCACTTGAGGAAGCCGTGCCTCCTGAAGTCAGCACATATACGCGCTTTTTGTTCAGTGTCGGAAGCACTTGATCCGAATATTTCTGTGCTGCCCAGTCTATTGCTAGATTCGTAAAGCGATAGATGTTATCCCCATCTTTAATGGTACGCATCACTTTGTCATTATGAATCAACTCACTGAAGACTCGGTTCTGACCAGCACCGCTTAGCATGTAGCCTACTTGCGAGGACTGAAGGACTAAGCCACCGCCGTTGTAACGTAAATCAACGACGATCTCGTCAACATTCTCTGCTGAGAGCGTACTGAACGCCTCAATAAGCGGGGCTTGAGCGCTTGGTTCAAAGGAGTTGTATTGCAGATAGCCGATCCGCATACCATTTTGTGTAATCACTTTGGCATTTTTAACTGGAGAGGTCATGACATCAGAGGCGGTAAGCGTCACGGTTTTCTCTAGACCGCCAACACTCTCAAATGTGAAGGTGTAATCTTGATTGATGTCAGGGTTAAAGAGCGTTTTATTAATAAAATCAATGTCGGACTGACTACCGGTGTTAACCACATCAATATTATTGATTTTCAGAAGCTTATCACCACGAGCAATGCCGCTTCTATCAGCTGGCGAGGCTTCTTCAGTGTAGGAAATACGAACGTCTCGAGGTTGTACGCCACGTAGGAATGCCCAGTTAAAACCAAATCCAGCAACTAAACCGGATTGCGATGATTTCATATCATCCTCATAAGGGACGGTAAAATGGAAGCGATCTTTTGGTTTACCCGTCGCGGTAGTAGCAGAGGTGACCAGCGTATTGAAGTAATCAGTAACAGTTTTGTAGTTTGCTGGATTATTATCAGGAACCTCGTCATACCATAGATACGTTTCGTTAGTAAAAGCTCTTAAAAAGAGTTTTTCGTGTAATGCAGAGCCCAATTTATCTGGATAGGCGGCATAGTTGTCATATGGGTCCAGTCCGACGCGGGGCGTTTCACATTGGTTGATAAACGTTTTCGACGGTTGGCTAAAATCATGAACTTTCCACGTTGGACCGTTTGCACTGCTAGTGGACGGAGTAGGTGATGAGCTATCACCGCCACCACCGCCACAGCCTTGTAATAATGCGAGAGTGACTGCCGTTGCTAAAGAATACTTAAATTTCACTTTTCTATGTCCTTATAAATAATAGAATTATAATTATGTGTTTTGCTTTTGTTTTTATTAGCTAGGTGAATGTATTAATTTAATTTGTTCGTCTGCAAATTTATAGTTAAATAGTGTGAGGTAAATAACGTAAAAAAGTTGTCTTTTATACTTAAGCTAAATTAGTCATTACTTAAGTTTTCTGTCTATTTCAAAAGAGCTAACAAGACAATTAATAAGTGTGAAATTAAGACAAGTTCTCAGTTGACTAAGCGACGCTTGCTAAATAAAAAATCAGAATTAGATTCAGGAAACGCTTTGAATCAATAGTTTGGTAGGGATATATGATGTTATCTCGGGGGTGTTTGATTTATTTATCTGATGCTTTAACTTAATTTAGTGAGTTGAGCGACGTGCTTTAATAAGCTTCCGTCAATGTTAGGTAAATCATCAGCGAAAAATATCTGAGCACCGGGAGTGCAGCGCATTAATATATTTGTTAGTTCACCTTCATTGTTGGAAGTGTTAACTGCGTTAAGTTTCGCTAATTTATTACAAAGCTCGTCCTCTATTTGCACTTTCTGCTCTTCGGTGAGCCTAATGCGACCTATACATACGCCTGGGTTGATATCATGAGAAAGCGAATCTTGTTGAAATCGCTCTTTGAATAAGGTGTCTAATGCCGTACCTTCTTCCATAATAAATCGACGACCAGAACGGTAAAACAAGCCGTCTCCGAAGTTTTCGACATATCCTAGAATTTCCGCGATACGCAAATAGAATCGTAAGCTTGTATCAGAAAGTCCGTAAGTTTGGGCTATCTCTTGCGGTTTAATATCACGAGAAGTCAGCATATAAATAAAATCAAGTAAATAAGGATGCTCAACGAAAAGGGCGCTCTCTTCATCTGTTAGCATTTGCTCGTTTTGGTGCTGAAGCTCGTTGGCTAAGGTTGCGAGTTCGATGAGATCGGTATTCAGGTAGTTCAGATAAATAAGTACTTTATCCAAACCTAAAGCTGGATTATGTAGGTGGCGTTTAATACTAGATAAAGGGATGCCACTTTTCTCTGACAAGGAATTGTAGCAAAGCCCTTCTTCTTTAATCTTTTGTCGTAGCGCTGCAAGTAAAAACTTTGGTCCAACATTCATCCTTGAATATCACCTTATTCGTTATTCCGTTTACTGGCTGATATTTTGCCTTTCAAGCAGCAGGTTTCGAATCGCTGTGCCTGCTTCTAGAATGTGCTTTTTCAGTAGGTACTTGGCGCCTTCGATATCGCGATTTTGGCACATTTCAAACAAGCTTAAGTGCTCTTCTTCTGCCTTTTTAATGCCTGTAGTAAACAATAGCTGCATGCGTATGTATCGGTCACACTTTGTGTTCAGGTTGTAAATGACGTCCATAGTTTCAGGCATGTTGGCTGGCGCATATAGGGCTTTGTGGAACTCGTAGTTGTAGTTGCTCCATTCTTCTACTTCGTCGCCACTGTTCACTACTGACTCGAAACGTTCGCGAACTTCGCGCGCGCGTTCAAGATCAGCGTCTGTCATATTTTGAATCGCGCGCTCTAAAATGTGGCATTCCACGACAGCGCGCAGTTCAAATAGCTCATTGATTTTCTCTGGAGATAGCTCAGTGACCGTCGCACCTTTGTGAGGTTCAAAGCTAACGAGTCCTTGTGCTTCCAATTGAACTAACGCTTCACGCACAGGAATTCGGCTAACATTAAACTCTTTTGCTAACGCATCTTGACGTAAAGGTTGACCAGTTTTTAACTCGCCCTTCAAGATCTGAGTTCGAATTGCTTCCTCAACGAGCTGAGTGCGCGTTTTAAAAACAGGTTTCTGTGACATTGAAGTCTCCCGTGAAATTAATATTGTATCCAATCCATTTTACTTTAGTAGTTTATTGTTTTTCTGGCACAAACCAACTAGGAAAGAAGGTTTTGAGAAGTAGAGTGAAATAAAAGGCATCAGTTGATGCCTTTTTGAGCCATTTGGTGGGCTTATTGGGACACACTGCCATCTATGGCGCGTTGGATACCCAGTGGGTTCGACGCTTTTAATGAATCCGGCAATAAAGATTCTGGCAAAGCTTGATAAGAGACCGGACGCAACCAACGATGAATAGCCTCCGCACCGACAGATGTTGAGGCAGAATTGGTTGAAGCCGGATATGGTCCACCATGAACCATAGCGTAACCAACCTCGACGCCAGTTGGCCAACCGTTGAATACAAGGCGTCCGGCGATTTCTTCCAAACTTGGAAGCAGTTGCTTGGCTTGTTCTTCGTCTTCAGCGGTAGCGTGAAGGGTTGCGGTGAGCGATCCAGTCAGTGAATCACTCAGTTTCAACATGTCATCGAAATCTTCACAGATTACGATTAACGATTGAGGACCAAATATTTCTTCCTCCCATTGCGGGTTTTCACGCCAGTTTTTACTGTCCGTCACGAACAGTGCTGGTGAGACATTGGTCGCTTCTGCTTGTTCAGAACGAGTGACGTTAATGCCTGTTTCGGAAGCTCGCTTATCCACTTCGGATTCATACGTTTCTCGGATTCCTTGCGTTAGCAAAGTGGCCGTTGATTGTTGTCGAATTAACCCTTGAGCGATTTCGATAAAGGCTTGCGTTTCTGGGCTATTCAAGACAAATACAACGCCTGGTTTTGTACAAAATTGTCCACAGCCCAAAGTCATAGAAGCCACAAATTCTTCAGCCAATGATGCGTTTGCCCGTATGGCTGAAGGGAGAATAAATGTTGGATTAATCGCCCCTAGTTCGCCATAGAAGGGGATTGGCTCTGGTCTTTGCTGGGCTAGATTGAACAGCGCACGGCCACCACCGACTGAACCTGTAAACCCAACCCCTTTAATTTTTGGATGGGTAACGAGTGCTTGGCCAAGTGCACGTTTGTTACCTTGCAATAGCGTGAAGATGGCTTGCGGTAAGCACTCTTTCTCAAGTGCAGCCTCAATACACTCAGCAACAAGTTGACTGGTGCCAGGGTGGGCGGTATGGCCTTTTACAATCACAGGACAGCCAGCTGCCAGTGCCGAAGCCGTATCACCACCTGCCGTAGAAAATGCGAGCGGAAAATTAGACGCACCAAACACGGCGACAGGGCCAATTGCGATTTGTTGACGGCGAATATCTGGTTTTGGCAGTGGTTGACGGTTTGGGTTTGGCGTATCGAAAATTGCTTGATGGTGATTACCCGATCTCACAACCTCGGCAAATAGTCTTAATTGGCTCGCGGTACGTCCTATTTCACCGCTTAAACGTGCTTCGGGAAGGGCAGTTTCTAAATGAGCACGAGCAACGATTTCTTCACTCTTCACTTCCAATTCAGAGGCGATAGAGCAAAGTAAGCTCGCTCGCTTTGCATTGCTTAGTTGGCGAAACTCACGCGCAACGCTTTGGGCGGCTGAGGAGGCTTGATTAACTTCTTGCTCTCCATGTACCGGAAACGCTATAGGTAGAGGCTCACCAGTAAAGGCGTTGACTGCGTAAAAAGTGGTTGGTTCTTGTGGGGTCATCATTCTTCCTTACTATCCTTATTACTTCACTTCAAATCCGTACGCATATGGGTCTTCATCGTCTACCCATATCGTGTTGTGACCGTATATTTGTGCCCATCCTTCAATGCTTGGCAAAATAGCGGCTTTGCCATTCACTTCGGTGATGCCTTCTATACGTCCTTGAAATAGGCTGCCGATGATACTTTCGTGAACAAAGTCTTCCCCTTGATTGAGTTTGCCTCTTGCATGCCATTGCGCCATACGTGCACTTGTTCCCGTACCACATGGCGAACGATCCAACGCTTTGTCGCCGTAAAACACAGCATTTCGGGCGGTGGCGTTTTCTTGAGTGGGCTCTCCGGTCCATAGCACGTGAGAAACACCGCACACTGTTGGATCTTTTGGATGTACGCACTCAACCGCTCGAGATACCGCTTCGCGAACTTTTGGTGAAAGCATCAAAATTTCATCTGGAGAGTAGTGTTCAAGTCCGGCGTAGTTTTCTTGAGGATCGACGATTACGTAATAGTTTCCGCCATAAGCAACATCGACAGTGAGCTCACCTAAGCCCTCTATGTCCACGGTTACGTCTTGGTGGGCAAGGTAAGCTGGTACGTTAAATATCTTCACCGACGTGACCTTGTCACCTTTTGTTTGGTAGTGCACTTCGATTTGTCCTGCTGGGACATCAAGTATCAAACGGCCTTCTTTTTTGGGAGTGATAAGGCGATTCTCGATAGCGGTAGTGACGGTTCCAATGGTGCCGTGGCCACACATTGGTAAGCAGCCACTGGTTTCAATAAACAGAATTGAAGCGTCTGCGTTATCGCTGCAAGGAGGCAAGACAACGGACCCCGACATCATTGAGTGTCCGCGAGGCTCAAACATGAGTGCCTGACGAATCCAATCATAATGCTCAAGAAAGTATTGGCGCTTTTCGCTCATGGTATTGCCTTCGAGTGGAGGCACACCGCCTGCTACCAGCCTAACTGGGTTGCCGCAGGTGTGGGCATCAATACAGAAAAAAGTTCCTTGTCTCATTTTTCGCTCCTTGCTGAAAAAATGGTTGAATTAAACAATAGTGATGTTAACGTAATGTAAAATATATTGTATACAATCTACGTTTTCAAGTGTGACTCGGAGCATATTTATGTTGGTCAAGGATGAAACTAAAAAGGAAAGGATCGCTGTGATAGGTGCGGGGATTATTGGCTTATCAATTGGCTTGAAATTGCAGCAGCAAGGTTATCAAGTCACGATTTTTGATCCCAATGGCGTGGGGAATGGATGCTCTAAGGGAAATGCAGGCCATATCGCGACTGAGCAAATCTTCCCTCTTGCAACGCCAGCGCTGCTTCCACAATTACCTAAAATGCTGCTAGATCCCAAAAGTCCGGTTTCGATCCGTTGGCAAGATATTCCAAACACAATCGGGTGGATGATTCGTTTTCTATTACAAACCAAGCCATCAGCCGCGGAGCGGGCAAAAAACGCGATTAAGAGTCTTAACGAGCGGTCAGTGGCAAGTTGGCGTGGCGTGCTTGATTCAATCGGAAAAGCGCATCTAATAAAAATGAATGGTTCATTGCTCACTTTTGAAAACGAGAAACTGTTTCAGAATTATCAAAGCACGCTTAACTCACTGGCTAAAAACGGTGTGGCGTATCAAGTTTGGACACAAGAGGAGATTCGAGAGCGGATACCTGATCTCAGCCATAAGGTTCGTGTCGGCGTCTTTTTTCCCGATACAGGTCATACGCTAGACCCCTATCAGCTCTGTGTTGAGCTAAGTGAAGCTTTTGAAGTTATTGGCGGTAAGGTTTTACAAAAAGATGTATCTGCGTTGGCGAAAAATGGCGAGGTGCTGGTTGAGTCTCAAACGTATTCATTTGACCGAATCATTGTTGCTGCTGGTGTACATTCTAAGCCTTTGATACGGCAGCTAACCGGAGTCAAAGTGCCTATTCAAGCCGAGCGTGGTTATCACCTAATGGTGGATGACAAGCGTGATGTACTGCCATTTCCTATTAGCTCTGCAGATAGAAAATTCATCATGACTCCGATGTCTGGCGGGCTACGCTTGGCAGGCACTGTTGAGTATGCCGATGTAGAATCACTACCCAATATGAAACGTTCAGAAATGCTTTTTCAGTTAGGTGATGAGATGTTTGAATCGGAGTTAAATCCACTCAAGCAAGGAGAAAAGTGGATGGGTAATCGGCCTTCAACAGTCGACTCGTTACCGGTTATTGATAGCATTTGGGATGGAAGTGTATTACTGGCATTTGGCCACCAACACCTTGGATTAACTCAAGCGGCGATTACGGCAGATCTCCTTTTAGAGCTTATCGAAGGAAAGCCGACATCGATTGATCTATCACCTTTTTCATTACAACGATTCGCCTGAAAAATTTAATATTAAATATTGTATAAAATATATTAAATGCTAATGTTAACTTAATTTTAACAAAAATGGTGTCCAACAGCCGTACTCGGATGCCTCCAGAAAAACAACCAAAAGGAGTAAAACATGTCACGAATGACCAAAGCACCATTGGCGCTGTTGATTTCAGGAATGCTGTTGGGGGCCTCTGCTTATGCTGAAGACAAATTGACGGTCGTATCTTGGGGTGGTGCATTCACCAAGAGCCAAGTGGAGGCATATCATAAGCCTTTCATTAAAAAAACAGGTGTTGAGATCGTATCCGAGGATTTCAGCGGCGGATTAGCTGAAATTAAAGCACAGGTGGAAGCGAACAACGTGCGCTGGGATTTGGTTTCTCTCGACAAGCCAGACATTGTTCGTGGTTGCGCCGAAGGGTTACTAGAACCAGTGAGCCCAAGTATTTTGCCTCCGGGCGCAGATGGAACACCAGCACAAGAGGATTTCATTGATGGTGCGATTCACGAATGCGCAATCAATACCATCGTTGTGTCCACAGTATTAGCGGTGAACGAAGACGCGTTTAAAGGTAAGGCTTTGCCTAGCAAGTTGACCGATCTTTTTGACCTAAAAACTTTTCCAGGTCGACGTGCATTGCAAAAACAACCTCAGGGCAATCTTGAGTGGGCACTATTGGCTGATGGTGTAAAGCCAGAAGAGGTCTACAGCCTGCTCGAAACCGAAGCGGGGCGTGAGCGTGCTTTTGCTAAGTTGGATACGATCAAATCAGAAGTGCTGTGGTGGACAACAGGTGCCCAGCCACCTCAAATGCTTGCAGATAAAGAAGTGGTGATCGCCTCGGCGTTTAACGGCCGAATCCACAATGCCCGTAAAGATGAAGGTCAACCATTTCGGATTATATGGGACCGTCAAATGGGTTACATGAATGGATGGGCGATACCTAAAGGGAGTGAGAACACAAAGCTTGCATTGGACTTCATTGCTTTTTCTTCAGGAACAAAACCATTAGCTGATCAAGCTAAGTACGTTGCCTATGGGCCTACGCGTAAGTCGTCTTCGGCGGAGGTGAACCCAGACATTTTAGCGAACCTTCCTACCGCACCTCAAAACTTCCAAACCGCCTTCCTGATTAACGATGAATGGTGGTCAGACTACGCTGATGAACTCAATGAAGAGTTCAACACCTGGCTGCTTAACTAGGCGTTAATTTTTGTATGGGGCCGAGTTTTCATCCATAAGCGAGGTTCCGTACTTTTCCTCAACTGTATTTATGTTTTCGGAGAAATGATGAAAGTCATCGAAGCACAGCAAGTCGCGCAATGTTTAACAATGAAGTCTCTTATTGAAACGATGCGTGAAATGTACTCGCGGCCAGCAACAATACCTCAACGCCGAGTCATACCCTTAGAAGAGGGAGAATACGAGGCGTTTGCGCTACTTCCAGCTTGGAACCAGGAGTTAATTGCGGTGAAAGCCTTTACGTATTTCCCGCATAACCCTGAGCAAGGCAAAGATACGCTTGCATCTAAGCTGCTTGTTTTTAGACGAAACGATGGTGAGCCGCTCGCACTCGTGGACGGTAAAGTTTTAACGTTTTGGCGCACCGCCGCAGCTTCTGCGTTGGCAGCGGACTATTTGGCGCGTCCCGATGCTGATCGTCTGTTGATCTGCGGAACGGGCAATCTTGCGCCTTATTTTGCGTGGGCATACGCTGCGGTTCGCCCACTTAAGCAGGTTTATATTTGGGGGCGTAACTCAGATAAAGCCGAGGCGACGGTAGATGCCATTGTGTCATCTTCAGAGTATCAGTCGCTTCCTGATGAGCGTCGGTTTCGCGTTTCAGTCGTAGAAAAAGTGGACCACGTTATCAAACACGTTGACATCATCAGCTGTATTACTGCATCAGCAGAGCCTTTGTTTAATGGCGCAGACGTGCAGCCGGGCACCCATATTGATTTGGTCGGTAATCATGACTTGGACAAGCGTGAATGCGACTCTAAAGCAGTGCAACGAGCACAGGTGTATGTTGATAGCCGTATTAATGTATTAGCCGAAGCGGGCGATCTTCTCATTCCAATTCAAGAGGGCGTATTCACGTCAGACGATATCAAAGGGGAATTACCGCAGCTTTGCGCCCAACAAATCTCAGTACGTCAAAACGATGAGGTCATTACTTTATACAAATCAGTTGGCAGTGCTTTGGCTGATTTGGCCGCTGTAAAGGCGGTGTTGTTAGAAAATGGCATAGATAGCCATGTCTGAGCATTTTCGCTCGTTCATTTAAATTGCATACAATATACATATAAGGAAAGTAGTTCATGAAAATTGATTGGAAAGGTGTTTATCCGGCGGTCAGTACGCAATTTCGTCAAGATCAGTCAATCGACTTAGACGCAACGCAAACCGTTATAGACAACCAGATTAAAGATGGTGTGAATGGCATTATCTGCTTGGGTACCGTCGGTGAGAACTGCGCGTTGTACCCGGAGGAGAAACGCCAGGTCTTGCAAGCGGCAAAAGAAGTCGTAAATGGCCGTGTGCCTTTGATTGCTGGTACAGCAGAGTCTATTACCACAGCAGCTGTTGATTACATGCAGGATGCGTACAAAATTGGTATCGATGGTTGTATGGTGATGCCTGCCATGGTTTACCGCACGTCTGAGAGCGAAACGTTCGAATATTACCGCGCGCTAGCAGAAGCAACGCCAGAAATGCCAATCATGATTTACAACAACCCGGTTGCTTATGGTGTAGATGTAAACCTCGACATCATGGCGAAACTGGCTGAGTTTGAAAGTATTGTAGCTATCAAAGAGTCGACCACTGATACTCGTCGTATCACCGAGCTTTACAATAAATTTGATGACCGCTTTACCGTGTTCAGTGGTGTTGATGACATCGCTCTTGAATCATTGATGCTAGGTGCGACCGGCTGGATTTCTGGTTTAACCAACGCATTCCCAGAAGAGTCCGTTGCGATTTATAAACTGGCAAGCCAAGGTCGTTATGCTGAAGCGTTAGAGATCTACCGCTGGTTCTTACCCCTACTGCGTTTAGACACCATTCCTACGCTGGTTCAGTGCATAAAATTGGCCGAGCAAGTCTGCGGACGTGGCTCTGAACAAGTTCGTGCGCCACGCCAACTCTTACAAGGTGAAGAGCGTCAACAAGTCATTCAAATGGTTGAACACGCGTTAGAAACCCGCTTAGACCTATCCAAATACAATCTGTAATTGTGCTGTTTAGTAGAGCGTTAACTGACGCTCTACTCATTCGTAATATTCAAAAAATGAGAAGAGGGAAGTCATGAGCACGGAAAACAAGGACTATGTCAGCTTTCAACACGTTAAGAAAACCTACGATGGCACGAATTTGGTGGTGAAAGACTTCAACTTAGATATTGCTCCTGGAGAGTTCGTTACTATGTTGGGGCCGTCAGGATCGGGCAAGACCACTTGCTTGATGATGCTAGCAGGCTTTGAAACTGCGACCGGTGGAGACATTTATATCGATGGCGTTCCTGTCAATCATCTCGCGCCGCACAAGCGCGATATTGGTATGGTGTTTCAAAACTATGCGTTGTTTCCACATATGACCATTGCTGAGAATCTTGCGTTTCCTTTAAAGGTGCGAAAACTCGACAGTGACACGATTCAAAGCAAAGTTCAGAGTGTATTAGAAATGGTCGAGCTTGAGCATGTTGCGACTCGATACCCGAAGCAGTTATCAGGTGGTCAACAACAGCGTGTTGCGTTAGCGCGAGCATTAGTGTTTGAGCCTAAACTCGTATTGATGGATGAACCACTAGGCGCGTTAGATAAGCAGCTGCGTGAGCAAATGCAGATGGAAATTAAACATTTGCATGAAAAGCTTGGCATTACCATTTTGTATGTGACGCACGATCAAGACGAAGCTCTCACTATGTCCGACCGTATTGCGGTTTTTAATCACGGTGAAGTGCAACAACTCGCGACACCAACCGAGCTTTATGAATCTCCGAGTAATACGTTTGTTGCGCAGTTTATCGGAGAAAACAACCAACTCTCAGGTTTAGTCAAAGAGTGGAACGGAAAGTATTGCCAAGTGCTCGTTGGGAAAGAGTTATTTACTGCGAAACCTGTCAGAGTCTCTGAGCAAGGGCAGAGAACAACACTTTCCATTCGACCAGAAAAGATTGTTATTCAACCAGAGAAAGCGTCTTGCGAGAACCAAGTCTCGGGCGTCCTACGAGAATTGATTTATCACGGTGATCATTATCGTCTGGTCGTCGAAGTAGAGAGCGTTGGTCACTTCATCGTTAAAGTACCTAACGATAATCGTAAACACTTGCAGTTAACGCCTGGCTCAATTTGTCGTATTGGTTGGCAAAGTGACGATTGCCATGCTCTTGATGGGACACAAACTCAAAGTAGCGAGGTAGCAGCATGAGTCGAGAGCTAACCGCATTAGATTCTGTATTGGAAATCGAACGCCAAGTTCATGAGCAAGAAAGCAATCTGAAAGCGCAGTTGCAAAAGGCCGAGCGCCGAAAAAAGCTTCGCTCCATTATGCTCACAACGCCATTGGTGTGTTTTATTCTGCTTACGTTTGCTTTTCCTATCCTCGACATGCTTTATCGAAGCGTGGATAACCGAGAAATATCCCTGTCACTACCACAAACTATTCAAGCCTTAGAAAGTTGGGATTATCAAGGTCAGCCTCATCAAGAAGTCATTGAGGCATTCTCTGTTGAGGTACTTGCGCTTTATCAAAGCAAAGAGCTACCGAAAATAGCCAACCGGATGAATATTGAAGAGTCTGGTATGCGCAGTTTACTCATGAAAACCGGCAGAAAGTTGTCTCGTTTGACGTCGCTGCCGAGCTCGGTGACACAACTAGCTAAGCTGGATAAGCGTTGGGCTAATCCTAAATATTGGGCGGCGTTTAAGAATCTTAGTGGCGCATTAACATTCAGTCATTATCTTGCAGCGCTAGACTTGCAAGTGAATGAGTTTGGAGACATTGAGCCCCAACCAGAAAAACGCCAAATATACGTCGACCTTTTCTTTAAAACTTTTTGGATGTCTATTTCAATCACCTTAACTTGTTTGGTGATGGCGTACCCCGTTGCTTACCTGCTTGCCAATTTACCTGATAAGCGCGCGAACTTACTTTTAATTATTGTGCTGCTGCCATTTTGGACATCATTGTTAGTCAGAACCACGTCTTGGATTGTTCTGCTGCAAAACCAAGGGGTCATTAATGATCTCCTTATTTGGTCGGGTTTTACTTCTGAGCGAATTCAGATGATTCACAATACCTTCGGAACGGTGGTGTCTATGGTGCACATTCTGTTGCCTTTTATGATCCTGCCTCTGTATAGCGTAATGAAAGGAATTAGCCCAACTTATTTCCGAGCCGCTCGTTCTCTAGGCGCGACGCCTTTCATTGCGTTCATCAAAGTTTATATGCCGCTTACGTTACCGGGTATAGGTGCGGGGGCCTTGCTTACTTTCATTCTTTCTATTGGCTTCTACATTACGCCCGCTTTGGTTGGTGGAAGAAGCGGACAGATGATCTCCAATATGATTGCCTATCATATGCAGACATCACTGAACTGGGGGATGGCTGGCGCATTGGGTGGACTGCTTTTGTTCGTTGTACTGGTTCTGTTTTATATGTTCAACCGTGTGGTTGGCATTAACAACCTTAAGGTAGGGGGATAACCATGGCATTACCAAACTATGCATCAAAAGTAGAGCGAGTTGCTTACGCAGGTTACTTAGCTTTTTGTGGGGTGGTGCTGTTCTTTTTAATCGCTCCAATTCTGACCATCATCCCGTTATCGTTTAATGCAACGCCTTACTTTACTTTTACCGAGGGGATGTTAAACCTTGACTCGGCAGCGTATTCTACTCGCTGGTATCAAGAAATGTTTACTAGTGATCAGTGGCTGTTGGCGCTGAAAAACAGCACGTTTATTGCTTTTATGGCGACACTCGTTGCAACAGGGCTAGGAACTCTGGCGGCGTTGGGTTTAGCAAGTAGTAACTTGCCTTTTCGCAATACGATTATGGCGCTGTTGATCTCACCCATGATCGTACCAGTCATTATCTCTGCTGCTGCGATGTACTTTTTCTACACACGCCTTGGCTTATCACAAACTTATTTAGGCGTCATTTTGGCACATGCTGCGTTAGGTACGCCTTTTGTCGTCATTACCGTTACTGCGACGTTAAGCGGCTTTGACCATAGCTTGGTAAAAGCGGCGGCTAGCTTAGGAGCAAACCCTGTTTATACTTTCAGACACATTACCTTTCCGCTGATTCGTCCGGGGATGATATCTGGCGGCTTGTTTGCTTTTGGCACCTCGTTCGACGAGGTTGTGGTGGCGTTATTCCTGACTGGGGCAGAACAAAAAACCGTTCCGAGGCAGATGTGGTCAGGAATTCGAGAGCAAATTAGTCCGACCATATTGGCGGTCGCTACGTTGCTTATTTTTATGTCGGTGTGTTTGCTCGTGACATTAGAAGTTTTACGTAGACGTAATGTACGCATTCGAGGCATTCAAGAATAACCAGACTTTTTCTTTGTTGGTCACTTTGCACTTTTGTTTAGGGGCACCTCAATTTTTGATCAAATGCGCCTCATTGTAGGCGCTTTTCTTTTGTGTTTGTCGTCAGCGATGACTGACATATCACTCTGGTAGCTTAATGCCAGCTTGCTCGAAACGTGCCAAAGGCGACTTGTTCGATTGCTGATACCAACTAGCTGGCATGTTTGATTTAAGTTGCGCTTTTTCTTCCTTGCTAATCACAACATAGTGCAAAAACGTATTAAGTGTGGTTACCATCACGTCAAACGTCATTTCCCCATCTTTGCTGATGGTTTTCAATAACCCAACGACGGTTTCCTCAGAGACTAACGGTTCAACCACCGCGTTTTTTCGCTCTTTTATTGATGTTGAAGCGGGCAGTCTTGCACGTGCCGTCTCCCAGCAAACTTTGTTGGTTTTACTGACAAGGTTGTGCTTGTAGCAGTAGTAACTGAATAAAAAGCGTGGCAGGTTTTGCCAGCGTTCGGCTTGGACTTCTAACCAAAGATGTTGTAGCTCAATATCAGCGTCGGTCATAGGAGTTGTTTAGCAAAAAGAAAAGAAAACATTTTATCGCTTTTGTGAGGAGCAATAAAAGATATTTGAATGGAAAGATAAACAACTAGTTGATCAATATTACTAAAGCAAATCGATTTCTGGCAAGCTCGTGCAACGGCAACGCGAGTACCAAAAACTGACACCGTCACGTTCAGTTGTTAACAAAATGTTTCATCTTGTCTTGCGAGTAGATTATATAGAGATGCTCTTGCAGTAATAAGGGCAGTGGCGATGCAAAAGACGTAATGCATTTAAGGAAAACTCAATATAGAAGAAATTAGATGGAACTGAAGACTTTGAGTGTCGCGATTGCGACAACATTAACCAGCACTGGCGTATTTGCGTTAAGCGAGCCAGTTTCTCAAGTTACAGAGCAACATGCACATTCGGCTCATACACACGGTGTTGAATCCAATCGAGTTGAATACCAACCAACCGCAACTCTCCCTATTCAGCCCTCCAAGGCAACTCGAGTACAGTCACTTGAAAGCCTTGATGAGTCTAGCACTGCTTGTGATTTGGAAGCATTGGTTACCGAAAGCAGTAACCAATTGATCAGCGAAATTTTAAGTCAGGGCGCGACGTGCGTGAACCAGTTATTCTCTGCTGAAAGTCGGATTCAGGAGTCGGTATTTAGCTCCGATCATATGTACAACATTGCGAAGCGCACTACGACATTGGCGAAGGGGTATACAGGTGGCGGGAGCGATGAACTCGAAACGTTTTTCTTATACTTGCGCGCGGGTTATTACGCCGAGTTTTACAATGACAACATCTCATTTATTGAATGGGTCACCCCAGCGGTGAAAGAATCCGTGGATGCGTTTGTTAACAACGCAAATTTCTACGAGAACAGCGACCGTCACGGCAAAGTGCTTAGTGAAGTCATCATCACTATGGATAGTGCGGGCTTGCAGCACGCGTACTTACCGCAAGTGACTCAGTGGCTTACACGTTGGAATGATCAATACGCCCAGCACTGGTATATGCGCAATGCGGTTAATGGTGTTTTCACTATTTTGTTTGGTGGGCAGTGGAACGAGCAATTTGTGCAAGTAGTTGGTAACCAAACGGACCTTGCCAAAGCTTTAGGCGATTTTGCTCTGAGGGCGTCATCAATCGGTGCTGAAGATGAGTTTATGGCCGCGAATGCGGGGCGAGAGCTCGGGCGTCTGACCAAATATACGGGTAACGCGAGTTCTGTTGTGAAGAGTCAGCTGAGTCGAATCTTTGAACAGTATGAAATGTATGGTCGGGGTGACGCGGTTTGGCTTGCGGCGGCGGACACCGCCTCATATTACGCAGATTGTAGTGAGTTCGGAATTTGTAATTTCGAAACTGAGCTAAAAGGCTTGGTGCTATCGCAAACTTATACCTGTAGTCCGACAATTCGAATATTGTCCCAGAATATGACGCAAGAGCAACACGCGGCCGCATGTTCTAAAATGGGTTACGAAGAGGGTTACTTTCATCAGTCATTAGAAACTGGTGAACAGCCAGTAAAAGATGACCACAATACTCAGCTCCAAGTCAATATCTTCGATTCAAGCACCGATTATGGTAAGTACGCAGGGCCAATTTTCGATATTAGTACTGACAATGGCGGTATGTACTTGGAGGGCGATCCTTCCCAGCCGGGGAATATTCCCAACTTTATCGCTTATGAAGCCTCTTATGCGAACGCGGATCACTTTGTCTGGAACTTAGAGCACGAATACGTGCATTACTTAGATGGTCGATTTGATCTCTATGGAGGGTTTAGTCATCCAACTGAAAAAATAGTGTGGTGGAGTGAAGGCATTGCAGAGTATGTCGCTCAAGAAAATGACAACCAAGCAGCACTTGAGACGATTTTAGACGGCTCGACGTATACCTTAAGTGAGATTTTCGAGACTACTTATGATGGGTTTGATGTCGATCGAATTTATCGTTGGGGGTACTTAGCTGTACGTTTTATGTTTGAAAATCATAAAGATGACGTAAACCAAATGCTGGTGGAAACACGCCAAGGGAATTGGAGCAATTACAAGGCCACGATCACCCAATGGGCGAATTTGTATCAAAGTGAGTTTGAGCAGTGGCAGCAAGCCCTTGTCTCAAATGGTGCACCTAATGCAGTCATAACCGCAAACAGTAAGGGGAAAGTCGGTGAAAGCATTACATTTAGCAGTGAAAACAGTACAGACCCAAACGGGAAGATCGTCAGCGTCTTATGGGACTTCGGTGATGGCTCGACAAGTACACAAACCAAGCCGACGCACCAATATGGGAGTGAAGGGGAGTATTCGGTCAGCCTAAGTGTGACAGACAGTGAAGGCTTGACGGCAACCGCCACTCATACTGTTGTTATCTCAGCGTTGGGCGGTAATGACACATTGCCACAAGACTGCGCGGTGCAAAGTAAAGTAAGCGGTGGGCGCCTAACAGCAGGAGAGCCCGTTTGCTTGGCAAATCAACAAACCATTTGGCTGAGCGTGCCAGCGGTGAATGAGAGCTCAAATCTGGCGATAACGACGGGGAATGGTACGGGCAACCTAAAGCTTGAATACAGTAACTCCGGTTGGCCGGATGGTACTAATCTTCACGGGTGGTCAGATAATATTGGTAATGGGGAGTGTATTACGTTGTCAAATCAGAGTAACTACTGGGGCTACGTTAAAGTCTCTGGTGACTTTGAGAATGCTGCCATCGTCGTTGATTTTGATGTTCAGAAGTGTCGTCAGTAGGGCAGTTTAACTGCATCATTTTAATTTAATGGATCGCCTCGCTAACATCGCGGGGCGTTTTTGTTTTTTACGCCGTTATCTCTATAAAAAAACCAGCCCGAAGGCTGGCAAACAAGGAGTTTGAGATGAAAATGAAAACGTTATAAAACTTGCTGATATCCTATTTCTCAATAAGTTGGGTTGTGCTTTGAAGCCAGTTTTTATCTTGCGTATCAAGAAAAGGGCTAAGCGCTTGATAGACTCGTGAATGGTAATGATTGAGCCAGTCTAGCTCTGCTTGATCTAGCATTGATAAGTCAAGGGCGTTGGTCACAATGGGAGCAAGAGTGATGGTCTCAAAACCGTAAAACGTGCCGAACTCATTTTGTTCTACTTCTACAACTTTAAGAATGTTCTCTATTCTTACCCCGTACTCACCTTCGCGATAAACGCCTGGTTCATTAGTAATGACCATACCCGGTTTTAGCTCAACCTCGCGGTGGCTTTGCGAGAAATTTTGTGGGCCTTCGTGAACATTCAAGCAAATGCCTACGCCGTGTCCAGTGCCACACTTGTAATCAATACCATGTTGCCATAAGACGCCACGCGCCATGATATCAAGATTGGCACCCGTAGAGCCTTTCATGAATCGAGTCTGAGTCAGTCGGATGACCGCTTTGAGCACCAAGGTATAATCTTTGCGCTGCTTAACGGTCGGTGACCCGAAGTGGAAAGTACGGGTGATGTCTGTTGTCCCGCCAAGGTATTGGCCACCAGAATCGACGAGAAAGAAGTTGCTTTCATTGACCGCCGCATTACTCTCTTCATCGGCGGCATAATGCATTTTTGCCCCGTGAGCTGCGAAGCCTGCGATAGTGCGGAAACTGTCACTCACATAATGTCGGGTTTGACGGCGATAGTGGTTCAGTTGTGCCTCAGCAGACAATTCTGTAACGAATCCGCTTGGAACTTGCTCTTCTAGCCAGTTCATAAACCTTACGATTGCCACACCATCATCTGTTAATGCCTGCTCTAGGCTGGTTAGTTCGGTCTCATTTTTTATGGCCTTCATTGCCGTTACAGGGCAAGCCATTGGTTTTAGATTCACATTCCGTTCAATCGAACTCACCAATAAGCTGTCTGTGTGGGTAGGGCTAAAAGCGAGCGATAATCCCTCACATTGCTGATTCAAATACTGACTTACGTAGTTGTAATGGCGAATGTGTACACTCTGCTCTGTCAGCGCTCTTTCAACGTCTTGAGGCAGTTTGGCTTTATCAATAAACAGTGTCGCAAGTGATTGCTCTACGATTAGATAGGCTTCAGAAACTGGGCAGTAATTCGTATCACCACCTCGAATATTCATTGTCCACATGACATCATCTAGCGTTGACACTAATAAGCTATCTACTTGGTTCTCGGTTAACCAAGAACGGATTCTCGCTAACTTATTTTCAGTGTCAACGCCAGCAAAAGCGGTGGGGTGCTCGAATACGGGTGCACTTGGGCGAGGTGGTCTTTCAAGCCAAATCGGTGTGAGTAAATCCAGGTCGAGAATGATCTTAATGTTTTTCGCTTCAAAGGTTTGTTTGAGGCCTTGATAAAAAGCGTAACTGATGGCGCGCCCGTCAACCGCGATAATACTGTTTTCTGGTAGCGTGGTAGCCAGCCATTTGGCAACTGTCGGCGTTTCTGGTTGTTTGGCTTTAAACAGTTCAAGTCCTGTGCCGTGTAACTGTTCTTCAGCTTGAATATAGTAACGACCATCAGTCCACAGGCCACCACCTTGTTGGGTAATGACGACATCGCCTGCTGAGCCGGTAAAACCTGAAATCCAGCTTCGCGCTAACCAATGATCCGCTGAGTATTCACTGTTATGTGGGTCATTGTTGGTCACGATATATGCAGACACGTTGTGAAAGGACATTGCCTCACGCAATAACGTAAGGCGTTGGTTTACTGAGTTAGTATTGTTCATTAAATGGTTCCTAAAGTCATATTTGAGCAATAGATATGATGCTGCTCCGAGCCTGTTTTTATTGGGTTCTGTTGCCCGCATACTTCTGTTGCTTCTGGGCATCGAGTACGAAAAACGCAACCGCTCGGTGGGTTAAGTGGAGAAGGAAGATCGCCGGGCAATAGTTGTATTTCACGGTCACGTGCTAATTGCGGATTAGCTATCGGGACAGCAGATAACAGTGCTTTGGTGTAGGGGTGTTGAGCATCATCAAATACTTGATCGTAACGTCCTACTTCCATAGGTTTACCAAGATACATCACCATAACGCGGTCGCTGATATGGCGCACCACGCTTAAGTCATGCGCAATCATCACCAGTGTTAACCCCATTTCTTGTTTAAGATCATCTAGAAGATTGATGACCTGAGCTTGTATGGAGACATCTAGTGCACTAACGGGTTCATCACACACGACCAAATCTGGATTGAGAATTAATGCTCTGGCAATGCCCACACGCTGGCATTGACCTCCGGAAAATTCATGTGGATAGCGGTTTCGCTGGCTCGCCAAGAGACCCACTTTATCCATCATAGCGATGACACGCTTTTCTACCTCTGCCCGTTTAAGCTTTGGCTCGTGGGTGAGCAGTGGTTCGGCGATGCATTCTGAGATGGTTAACCTCGGATTCAAACAAGCGGATGGGTCTTGAAACACCATCTGAAATTCTCTGCGTCGAGAGGAAAGCTCTTTTTTACTAAACCCGAGCATGTCTTGACCTTTCCAAGTCAACTCGCCATGTGTAGGTTCAATTAAGCGAAGTAAGGCGCGAGCAAGTGTTGATTTTCCGCAGCCTGATTCCCCCACAATGCCAAGTGTCTCACCTCGGTAAACATCTAAGTCGATACCATTGACCGCTTTCACGATTTTACGTCGACTTGGAATAAGATGACGTGAAACAGGAAAGTGGACGTTTAAATCACGAGCAGACATGAGGACTTCTTTTTTATTCATAACGCCTCCTTAAGCTTTTATTTGAATGGGAGTGATAACACTGGGTGCTTTAACGTGACAGGCAATGGACTGGCTCGTGTTTAATGGAGAAAACCGTGGGGTTTCGTATTGGCAACGCGTCTCTCGATGCTCGCACCGCTCTTTAAACGGACACCCTTGATGGTTAATCAACGCACTTGGTGGGTTACCTGGGATGGTTGGTAAACGCGGCATATCTTCAGTGATGGAAGGAATCGCCTTTAGCAGGCCTTGAGTGTAGGGGTGCGCAGGTTGAGCGAACAATGTCTCGGTATCTGATTGCTCCATTTTTTGACCACCATACATGACCAATACGCGATCACACATCTCGGCGACGACGCCCATATCGTGAGTGATCAGTAAAATAGCCGTATTGAACTCTTGTTGTAAGTCTCGTAATAGCGTCAAAATTTGAGCTTGAACGGTTACATCTAACGCGGTGGTTGGTTCGTCTGCAATTAACAACTCGGGCTTACACAACAAGGCCATCGCTATCATGATTCGCTGACGCATTCCGCCAGATAATTCGTGAGGGTATTGATTCATCCTAGTTTCGGGAGAGGGAATACGCACCGCATCCAACATGTGAATCGATTCAATTTTTGCTTGTTTTCGGGTCATTCCTTTATGAATCATGAGAACTTCACAAAGCTGTTTGCCAATTTTCATAAATGGGTTGAGTGACGTCATCGGATCTTGAAAGATCATTCCGATTTTCTCTGCACGGATGCGGTTGAGCTGCTTTTTAGACATCGCGAGTAAATCATCACCGTGGAACATTGCGCTTCCAGACACGGCGCCGTTATCCGCGGTTAACCCCATTAATGCGAAAACAGACTGGCTTTTTCCCGAACCTGATTCCCCAACAATCCCAAGAGTTTCGCCCGCTTTAATCGAGTAGGAGAGATTACTGACCGCTTGCACTTGCCCATCTGGCGTATCGAAGCGCACGTTCATGTTTTCAATAGATAGCATGGGTTTGTCCTTATCGGTCTTTCGGGTCAAGAGCATCACGCAAGCCATCGCCGATGAAGTTAAAACAAAAGAGGGTGGCAACTAAAAACAGAGAGGGAAAAAGCAGCATCCACAATGCAACGTCAATCGTTTTTGCGCCTTCGGAGATTAGGATTCCCCAACTCGTGTCTGGTGGTTGAACACCAAGCCCTAAGAAGCTTAAAAACGATTCGAACATAATGAATCCTGGTACCATTAAGGAGGAATAAACCATCACGATCCCAAGAACATTAGGCAGAACATGGCGTCGGACAATTGTCAATTTAGAAACCCCAATAGAGTGTGCGGCTTCGATGAACTCTCGCTTTTTTAGACCGAAGGTGACACCACGTACAACACGGGCAATGCCCAGCCAAGATACCATTCCGATCACGATAAAAATCAGGTAGATGTTGTTGCCAAAAAGGGTAACAAACAGGATAACCATAAACATAAATGGCACCGAATCGAGCACCTCAATAATGCGCATCATTACGCTGTCGACAACGCCACCAAGATAGCCGGAAATACTTCCCCAAATCGTACCAATAACAACGGCAACTAAGGCCCCGACAAAGCCCACCAAAATAGAGAGCCTGCCGCCTTGCATCGTGCGAGCAAAGACATCTTGCCCGAGATCATCGGTACCAAAGTAATGGCCACTGCTCAGTGAAGGTTTCCCTAGCTCGTATGGATCGATGAGCACTTCCCAGTCAATTTCATCATGGCCAAAAGCGGCAAGAGAGGGGCCGAAGGTGATGCATAAGGTAATGAACGCCAAAACATACACTGATGTCATCGCGGCTCTGTTTTTACGAAATCGAGTCCATGCATCCTGCCAAAGACTGCGACCTTCGACGGCTTCAATATTGTCGACGACTTGATCTTGAAGAGCTTGTGTATCCAGTTTTTTTATCGTTAACATGCCGGACTCCTAAACGCGTATACGAGGGTCGATAATCGTATATAGCAAGTCGACCACAAGGTTAAAGAAGATAGTGAGTGAAGCGACAATCAGAGTAATGCCCATTACTAGGCCGTAGTCGCGGTTGAGAGCCCCAGACACAAAGTGTTGTCCCATGCCACCTGTACCAAAGAAAATGTCGATAATCACCGAGCCTGTCACGACAGAAACAAACGCAGGGCCGAGCATCGCAACGACGGGAATCAGGGATGGTCGCAAAGCGTGATGGAATAAAATGTAGGCTGTGGACAAACCTTTGGCCTTTGCCGTTCGAATGTATGGTTGGTTGAGCGTTTCAATCATTGCGCCACGCATGACGCGTGCAATACTCGCAATGGAACCAATCGCCAGGCTGAGCACGGGAAGAACAAGGAAAGCCAGTTTTCCTCCTTCCCAACCACCAGCAGGGAACCAGCCGAGCTGAATAGCGAAGATCATGACTAAAACTGGAGCAAGCACGAAAGCCGGAACCACAACTCCAGTCATCGAAAGTGTCATCAGGCCGTAATCTAGGCGGCTATTTCGGTTCAATGCCGCAATGGTGCCAAGCAACATGCCAAGTGGAACGGAAATACAAAAGGAGAGTACGCCTAATACTGCTGAAACTGGCCATGATTGTGCGACGAGCTGTGTAACACTGAAGTCTTGATAAACGAAGCTCGGACCGAGATCTCCTTGTATGAAATTACCAATGTAAATCCAAAACTGAGTAACGAAGGGCTGGTCCAAATGGAATTTTGCTTCGATATTCGCACGTACCACCTCTGGCATAGGCCGTTCCATATCAAATGGCCCCCCTGGTGCAATGTGCATCAGCCAAAATGATATGAGTGCGATGAATAGAAGCGTGGGGATAGCGATAGCTAATCGCTTAACAATGTACCAAATCATGATCCATCATCCTTTGGTCATCCGAAATCACTTCGAACGGTTATGAATAAAAAATGGTCTGAGCTCAGGTTGCCTTCTCCACCGAGAGATATGAGGAACGGCAAGTAAACATTGAACTTGCCGACTCAGACCGAAAACATGCTTTTAGTGGGCTTTTACATAGACATTCTTGCGGTAGTACGACGACTCAGGGTTTGTCAGTTCGTAGCCGCCCACGTAAGGCTTGATGAGGTATTGATCGTTACCCGGACGATAAATAGGAATAATGGCCATGTCTTCAATCAGCATGCTTTCTGCTTGTAAATACAGTTCTGATGGGTTGCTCATGGTCTTTGAGCGAGCCATTAACTCGTCGTATTGCGGGTTGTTATAACGAGAATCGTTGTACTCGCCACTAGAAACGAAGATATCCAACCATGTAGAGGCTTCATTGTAGTCGGCCGTCCAGCCGCCGCGAGTAATGTCGGTCGGCTCTTTAAGTGCGTAGAACACTTTCGGTTCTAGCTGTTTTATTGTGACTTGCGCACCCAAACGGCTTTTCCACATACCTGCCATGGTCGTTGCCATTTTTACGTCCATCGAGAAAGTTGGTACGGTAAACGTCAACTTAAGCGGATTGCTTTTATCGTATCCAGCTTCTGACAGTAATTGCTGCGCTTTTTCGATACGTTTATGGCGGTTCCAAGTTGCGAACTCAGGAGTGTGAGATTTAAAACCATCTGTTTGAGGTGGCACAAGGGTATACATTGGAACCCCACCGTTTCTCAAAATAGCACTCGTTAACAGTTGACGGTCAATGGCATATGAGAGGGCTTTACGAACCCGCACGTCTTTTGTTGGCCCTTGTTGAGTGTTGAGGTAATAGAATGTGGAGCCAAGAGACGCACTGGTGCTTGCCACTTCTTGTGGGCGTTGTTGAATTAACTTTTTCTTCTGAGCGGCAGGAATGGAAACCGCTTGGTCTATCTCACCAGCTAGGTAGCGGTTTAGCACTACGTTTGCATCACCAATTGGTAGCCAGGTGACTTTTTCCAGCACTACATTGCTTGCGTCCCAATAATGTGGATTTTTAACCATCACCAGTTTTTCGTTAACTTTCCATTCAGAGACAGTAAACGCACCATTTGTAACGATATGCTCAGGCTGGGTCCAACGGTTGCCATGTTTTTCAATGGTCGCTTTATGAACGGGGGCAAGCACTGGATGACTTAATAGTTTCGTAAAGAAGGGAATAGGCTCTTCGAGTGTTACCTGGAACGTTTTTTCATCCAGCGCCTTCACGCCCAAGGACTCGGGTGCGGCGTCGCCTTTCATAATGGCTTGCGAGTTTTCGATATTTGGAATGGCCGCAAACCAAGCGTAGGGTGAAGCAGTGCTTGGATTCAGTAAGCGTTGCCAGCTGTAGACAAAATCTTGTGCAGTGACCGTTTCGCCATTTGACCATTTTGCATCACGTAAGTGGAAGGTATAAACCGTATTGTTGTCATTGACTGACCAAGACTCAGCAACACCAGGAATGGTTTTACCTTGCTTATCTTGAATGACCAGACCTTCAAACAGGTCTCGACCGAGATTGAAAGCGGGCTCTGCGGCTTGCTTGGCTGGGTCAATAGAAGTAACTTCAGCCCCATTGTTTAGCGTAATTTCTTGTGTCTCATCGAGGGTCACACTTACGGGATACGGCGCGGCATAGCTTGATGTTGCCAGTATTGGACTCATCATCGACGCTAATAAAAGCAACTTAGGTAATTTCATCCTTGTCTCACTCTTTTCATCCTGAAAGATGCCAAAAATGTATATTGTATAAATTGTCTACACAATCGAGTTTTAACATTACTGTAACAGGGTGTCAGGTATTGAGCTGTCTGGTCTCAAAAAGTGAGCTAGGGGAATTTCTTTGAAGATCTGATATCAAGTTGGCATGACGGGAAGTAATTTTGCTTCGATACAAATTAAAATCCCCTTCAAGCACAGGCTAGAAGGGGAAGATAGTCAGTCTGCTCTTCAAAAGGCACGACGTTAACTGACTAGGAAATGTTTCACGAACTCAGTGATTTTGACCATATCACTTACCGCGATAAACTCTTCTGTCGTGTGTACTTTTGCCATGCCAGTTGAAAGATTGACCGTTGTGAGACCTTTCTTGTTAAAGTTGTTGGCATCGCTACCGCCGCCAGTGCCTTTTGTGAAGGCGTCAATTCCCAACTCTGAAAACGCTGCTTTTATAGCGTTTACGTGCGGGTGGTTTTCTTCAATAACAAAAGCGTCGTAGGCTCGGCTAGATTCAATGTCGACTTCTGCACCGTGTTTTTCACAGACAGACTCTAATGTTGAGATCATATGATTGACCTGAGCATCTAGTTTATCGCCATTCAGGGAGCGTGCTTCTGCCACGATTTTTAATTCAGGCATAACAATGTTTGTGGCCTGACCGCCATTCACTATACCGATGTTGGCTGTCGTTTCTTCGTCGATGCGAAGCAGCTTCATTTGGTTGATGGCATCTGCCGCCACCATGATCGCACTGATGCCTTCTTCTGGCGCAAGCCCTGCATGTGCTGGTCGACCTTTGATTGTTGCCACGATTTTTTGCTGGCCTGGGGCTGCGGTCACAATAGTGCCAATAGGGCCACCCGTATCTAACACGATTGCTTCCGTTGAAGTGACGTGTGACATATCGAAGTATTGTGAACCGAATAAACCGCCTTCTTCATACACGGTGAAAGCAAGTTCTAACGTTTTGTGCTCAAGGTTTTCCGCTTGAATACAACGAACGGCTTCCATGATGGCAGCAATACCAGATTTATCATCGCCACCAAGAATCGTATTGCCTTTTGAACGGATAACGCCGTCTTCGATGATTGGCTCAATGCCAATGCCCGGTGTGACTGTATCCATATGACAGCTCATTAGGATAGAGCCGTCTTTTTTGCCGTCTAAACGGGCGTACACGTTAAAGCCGTTAGAAATGTGCTTAGGTACTGGAAGCTTGTGCACGGTAAAGCCTAGGTCGCCTAGCTGCTCTGCCAGTGTTTCTGCAATTTGTTTTTCGTTTGTTGATTCGCTATCGATACGTACCAGTTGGCAAAAATGTTCAACTAAGCGTTCTTGATTGATGTGTGTCATTAGAAGTCTCTTTTTCTGATCGAGCGTGAAGCCTTGTGGCTCGGCTCGATAGGGAACAGAGCACCACTTATGGCACAGTTACTTTTAAATAAAACTGAGGTGAATCAATAAAGGGGTATCCATGACACGATTCTGACCGATGAGCCTTTCGAACTGTATGAAGCGTCACGAAACATTACTTTTGATGTTTTGCAGGAGCAAATGAATAAATCGGATAGAGATAGGGTGCAATAGATTTTCCATACCCTTTTACTTTTTGAGTTACGTTGCCAAGATAAAATGCCAAAGTAACAACTTGTTTACATTTTATGTGTTGGCGTAAAGCCGAAAATATCAATCTAATATATTGAAAATAAGCAGTTTATTTGATGTTTACGAAAGTAGATTCGACGCGCCTCCTGTGTGTAACATATATTTTACAATTGTGCGTAAAAATCGCCAAGGTAAAGATTTCTCCCCACGTATTCCAATTTCTCAAGACCTGCGCCAAGTTAGAAAAATAAGTCCAAACAAAAGCTACTGAGACAAGGAGAAAGTCATGGTTGATGCATATAACCCACTAGGAACAGACGGATTTGAGTTTGTTGAATATACCGCTGCTGACAACAAAGGCATTCAACAGCTTAAAGATCTGTTTATATCGTTAGGTTTTGCGGAAATTGCAAAGCATCGCTCAAAAGAAGCGTGGTTATATCGACAAGGTGACATTAGCTTTATTGTGAATGCGCAGCCGCATAGCCAAGCTGAGGGATTCGCCAAAGTTCACGGTCCGTCAGTTTGTGGCATGGCATTTCGTGTGAAAGACGCCACCGTTGCTCTGGCGCATGCGTTAGAGAATGGCGGTAAAGAATATAAAACGGAAATTGGGCCGATGGAGCTTAGCATTCCTGCTATTTATGGCATCGGTGAAAGCTTGCTTTATTTTGTCGACCGTTATGGAAAGCAGAGTATTTATGATGTCGATTTTCGTTTTTATGATGATGCTGATGAGCGTTTATCAAAAGCGAATGTTGGTCTTTACGAAATCGACCACTTAACGCACAACGTTAAGCAGGGCAACATGGATGTCTGGTCAGGTTTCTATGAGCGCATTGGTAACTTCCGCGAAATTCGTTATTTCGATATCGAAGGTAAGCTGACTGGTCTTGTCAGCCGTGCGATGACCGCACCTTGCGGCAAAATCCGAATTCCTATCAATGAGTCGTCAGATGATAAATCGCAGATTGAAGAGTTTATCCGTGAATACAATGGCGAAGGTATTCAACACATCGCATTGACCACAGACGACATCTACGAAACGGTCAAAACATTGCGTGAGCGCGGCATGGACTTTATGCCAACGCCAGATACTTACTACGAGAAAGTCGATCAGCGTGTTGAAGGCCATGGTGAAGATGTAAGCAAGCTTCGTGATTTGCAGATTCTTATTGATGGTGCGCCAACGAAAGATGGCATCTTGCTACAAATCTTTACTCAAACCGTTATCGGCCCTGTGTTCTTCGAAATCATCCAACGTAAAGGCAATGAAGGCTTTGGCGAGGGTAACTTTAAAGCGTTGTTTGAATCGATAGAAGAAGACCAAATTCGACGAGGAGTATTGAGCGATGCATAAATGGATCACATTCCCTCACCGGGAGGGAGTGTGCTCTAAACAAGCGCATGCTGACTTCCCGGAAGAGGCAATTTATGAACGTGAGGCAGGTCGAAGTGGCTTCTTCGGCCCCGCAACACATTTTCATCATCAACATGCCCCAACGGGGTGGTCTGAGTGGGAAGGCGAGCTACGTCCACGAGCATTTGATTTTAATCTAGTCGAGAAAGCCAGCCATATTACCCCTTGGGCAGTCCCGCATCTATTACACAACGCGAATTGTAAAGTTCGTGTTTGGCGTATGGATGAAAAAATGGACTTCTTGGTGAGAAACGCGGATGGCGACGAACTGCTATTCATCCACCAAGGTACGGCAGATCTCTACTGTGATTATGGTCATTTTAAAGTGAGTGAAGGGGATTATGTCATGATCCCGCGCTCAACGAGCTGGCGTTTAGAACCAAGCGAGCCGATGTTCATTCTGATGATTGAAAACACCGATGCGGCCTATACATTGCCCGAAAAAGGCATGGTTGGAAACCACGCGGTGTTTGATCCAGCGGTTTTAGAAACGCCGTCGATCAACGATCAGTTCCGTGCTCAATATTCTGAGAATCAAACACAGGTTCAGGTGAAACGCCACGATAAAGTCAGTGTTATCACTTACCCATTCAACCCGCTGGATGCGATTGGGTGGCATGGTGATTTGGCGGTAGTAAAAGTGAACTGGCGTGATATTCGTCCACTTATGTCACATCGTTACCATTTACCGCCTTCTGCACATACTACATTTGTAGGATCAGGATTTGTGGTGTGCACCTTCGTTCCTCGTCCAATTGAAAGTGATCCTGGAGCGCTCAAAGTACCGTTCTACCACAACAATGACGATTATGACGAAGTCTTGTTCTACCATGCAGGTGATTTTTTCAGCCGTGACAACATTGAAGCAGGCATGGTGACATTCCATCCAGCAGGATTTACGCATGGTCCTCACCCGAAAGCATTCAAAGCAGGGCGAGAGCATAAGAAGACTTTCACCGACGAAGTTGCGGTCATGATTGATACGCGTCACGCACTTCAGTTTTCGGATGAGCTGGAAAAAGTAGAAAACAAAGAATACGTCTATAGCTGGCAAGAGAAGTAAGAGGCAAGGATGAAATTAGCAACCAAGAAAAATGGCACTCGTGACGGTTTGTTGATGGTCGTGAGCAAAGACTTAACGCGCTGCGTACCTGCGACAGAAATTTTCCACCCTATGAACTTAGCACCGACGATGCAGGTGGCGCTTGATAACTGGGATACGCTAGCACCACAACTGGAAGAGCTATACGTTGCACTGAACAATGGCACGGTTGCAGGGTATGAAGAGTTTGAAGCGCACTACTGTGAGTCGCCGCTTCCTCGCGCTTATCAGTGGGCTGATGGCAGTGCTTACGTAAACCACGTTGAGTTGGTTCGAAAAGCTCGCGGCGCTGAAATGCCAGAGAGTTTTTGGACGGACCCGTTGATGTACCAAGGAGGCTCTGATGCCTTTATTGGACCTTGTGACAACATCGAGTTTGCGAGTGATGAATGGGGTATTGATTTCGAAGGTGAAGTTGCTGTGGTAACTGGTGACGTACCAATGGGCGCGAGTGTTGCAGAGGCTCAGGAGTCGATTCGTTTGATCATGCTGGTGAATGATGTCTCACTGCGTGGGCTAATTCCCGCAGAATTAGCTAAAGGGTTTGGTTTTTTCCAATCTAAACCTTCTTCTGCGTTTTCTCCTGTGGCAGTAACACCAGACGAACTAGGCGATGCGTGGTACGAAAACAAAGTGCATTTACCATTGGTCTCGACCTACAACCACAAGCCGTTTGGTCGCCCGAATGCAGGTATCGATATGACGTTTGATTTCGCAGACTTAATTATTCACGCGACTAAAACGCGCCCGCTATCTGCTGGGGCGATTATAGGCTCAGGTACGGTATCCAACAAGCAGGGAACGGAACATGGCACTTCTATTGAAGAAGGTGGCGTTGGCTATTCATGTATCGCGGAAGTTCGCATGATTGAAACCATTCGTGATGGTAAGCCGTCGACTAACTTCATGTCGTTTGGAGATTCAATCAGATTGGAAATGTTCGATGCGGATGGCAACAACATATTCGGCTCGATTGACCAACAAGTTAGCCAATATCTCAAGCACTAACAATGCTGGTTGGGAGACGATATGAGCGATAGCATGATTTTATACGGATACTGGCGATCATCGGCGGCGTATCGTGTGCGTATTTGCTTGAATCTTAAAGAGTTATCGTATGATTCAAAATCGGTACACTTGGTGCGCAATGGTGGCGAACAACACAGTGACGAGTACCATGAGTTAAACGCTTCTGAACTGGTTCCTTTGCTGGTGGATGGGGAGGTTCAGTTAACCCAGTCACTGGCGATCATTCAATACTTAGAAGAACACTACCCGGATGTCACTGTGATCCCCGAGCAAACGCCGCTTCGATACCAAGCGCTAGCTTTGGCTCAGGATATTGCAATGGAGATTCATCCCCTGAATAACTTAAGAGTTCTACAGTATTTAGAGGGGGAGCTAGCTTGCGAACCAGAGCGCAAAGTCGCTTGGATTCATCACTGGATCCACAAAGGTTTTACAGCATTAGAAGAGAAACTTCAGAAGCATCGTAAACTAAATGGTGATTGCAAGTTTAGCCTGACAAGCTCGCCATCTATTGTCGATATTTGTCTGGTACCACAATTTTATAACGCACAACGCTTTGGTGTAGATACCTCTCTTTATCCAACCATTAACGCTGTTGTGCAGTCATGCAATCAACTGCCAGCTTTTATTGATGCGATGCCAGAGAATCAGCCAGACGCTAATAGTTGATTCTTAGCATACATAATGTATTAACAAAATTTAAACGAGCCAATCCAAGTGTGTGATTGGCTCGTTTTTATTGGTGAGCAAAATTTTCTGTTTCTCGCTATCGTCGTGGCGCCTCAAAATTGCGAGGTTTTGTTGCTCTGCATAACATTTCCATTTACGCTTTGAGCAACGAGTTGTTTTGGATGCACTTTATTTATGACCAACATTTTTATCATTGTTGTTCTTCTGGTTTTATTCTTCTTTGTTATTCAAAAGTACGTGATTAAGCACGATGACACGCGTGATTATCCTTATCGCTCGAAAGGCCCTCTGCTCAGAGGTCAAGAGGGTGCGTTCTATAATGCGTTAAGAGCGGCGGTAGGGGAGCATGCCGTAGTATTCGCGAAAGTAAACATGTCCAGTTTGGTTACGCCAAAAGAAATCAAAAATAAGAAGCAGTTTTTTGTCGCGAACAATCGTATATCTCGAAGCTATTTTGATTACGTTATTTGTGACCCAAGGACACTAGAGCCGCGCGTTATCGTTGAATTGGATAATGGGCAGGAGCTAAACAAGGGTAAGATAGAAAGACAAAAGTTATTGATTCATGTTTGTAAGACGGCCAACCTGCCTTTAATTGGCGCCTCGATAAAGCACAGTTATCAAGTTGGGCGATTACGTCGTTTGCTTGCGGCACACATTGATTTGATTGAGCCCGATAAAGAAGTGCGTTTTTGTAAAAAATGCGGCAGTCCGATGATCATTAAAACCGCAAGCCAAGGTGAGTTCAAAGGGAGACGTTTCTTTACTTGTAGCCGTCAGCCGAATTGTACATACACCGAAAATTATAACGTTGTGTTTGAGGCGGACGACTAAACACGACAATTAACCAGCAGAAACAAGGGGCTTTGATTAGAGATGATCAAAGCCTTTTTTGTATCTGTCCTCAAGGCAAGACCTATACTTTGAAAAAGAGTGCAGAATAGGGCAGCCATATGCGATACGGATGGATTTTGTCAGCATTGTTCATCGCATCTAATGTTAGTGCGATACCTAATTTGAAACCACTAGAGTGTGAATTGACAGAGACACCCCAAGATCATTTCTTGTTTTACCGAGAGCAAATGGTTTACCACAGTGAGCAGTTTGTCATATTTCAAAACTTCAAAGGCAGGGTGAGCACTCAAGTGGATGTTAAAACAGGAGAGTTGATCCGTACAACCTATATCGGCGAACCATTTAAACCTAAATATCAGATTTTGTTTGGTACTTGCCCTAAGGTATCGCAAACCTTACAGATTTGGATGCTCAGTGAAGTGCCTTACGACAATTAAGTGAGATAATAAAAGTTATATAGATCACACTTTTAAACCCTACAGGCCCAGTTCTTGTCGATAAAATCATCTGAAAACGCGTGTTGAGTTTACATTTTCGCCAAACGGTTCAAAGTTGGCAAATTTGTGCTTGCACCGTCGTTCGCTTATAGCTAATATCCTCGTCGTTCCAGAGAAATGCGTCCGTAGCTCAGCTGGTTAGAGTATCGCCTTGACATGGCGGGGGTCGGTGGTTCGAGTCCACTCGGACGCACCATTCTGAATTGAATGGTTAGGAACACAAAATTTGGGTCCGTAGCTCAGTTGGTTAGAGTACTACCTTGACATGGTAGGGGTCGGCGATTCGAGTTCGCCCGGACCCACCAAATTTTAGAAAAAGCCCACCTTTTGGTGGGCTTTTTTGTGTCTGTAATTCATTGATACTCAAGTAAAACTACTTCTTTTCTTGTCCCTTGTTTTTGCTCTGCTTTAGCCCCTTGTTAGAGATAAAAGCGCACTACTTGATCCGCAACACTACCTCAAAACCCTAAATGCAATGCATAAGGTGTATACGCTTCAAAACCACTAGAGCCGTCTATAAATTATGTTGCGTGCCACTAGCCGTGGCATTAGAGACACTGACTATTAATCTAAATTATCTGGCGTGTGAAGATTGGTGCCGCATATTGTACATTTGTAGTCACCAGTCGCTTCGCCTTCCATTAATGAGCTAATTATTGCTGCAAATAGACCTGAGAAGAAACCTTTAGCTTTTTTCTCGGTCTTTTCCTGCGCTTTAGAGAAGCTTTCGTACCGATGTAGCGTTACTTCTTTACAATTACAGCAAAACGCTCTTGTCTCCTCAGAACCGTACATTTTTACCAATTGATTTACTCCCTGTAAGTTAATTTCCCCAAGTGGCGTTATGTTCAAGGGTAAGTCACACAAGACTGATGTGTGACTTACCCTAAACACTAAAACTAACGTAATGTAAAACACCACATGTTATGAATGATTATTTAACGCCTTGTTATCCGAGCTTGCTAACTCTGCTGATTGAATTGTTGTGGCAATAAGCTCTTCAAATAGCTCTAATTGCCCAGCAGGTATCAATTGATTTTGTATAGCTTTTCGTTTGTTTGAGTCAAATAGCCGCTCTGTTAACCAACCAATTAGATACATCAGTGAAAGACAGCCACCGGCCGTCGCTACATTACCGTCTATCACGAGAGGCAGATCCTGAACATCTCCTCCCATACTTTGTAGAACAGCCTTTGCATCTGGGTTTGTTGTTAATCGCTTGCCTTTTAGTAAACCGAGTTCATGGAGGATGAATGATCCCGCACAAATCGAACCTATTAGCTGCCTATTTGGATCAAGATTCAACGCCGACATAAATTCAGCATCTTTTAAAGCGGCTGGAATACCCCGTTTGCCGCTTGTAATAAGAACGACATCTTGATTCGTCACCTCAGAAAGGTGTCCGTCTGTTTTAACTTTCATACCGAGGTGGGAATGATGTTCAGATTTAGTTCCAAGTATACTTACTGTCCAACTGTCGGTTGTGCGCCCCAGCAAGTCATACATAAGAAAGAAATCGACATCCGTGAAATCATCAAATAAAACAACGCCGATTTTATACATAACATTTATCCTTTTGGACTTACTCGTAAGTCGCAAAATGTGTAGTAGGAGGGGAGGGGCATTCGATACACAAGCTTCTGCTAAGCACCTTAAATACCAAAGGCGGTGCAAACTAACAATGCCATGTGTACCAAATCCCTATTATAAAACTTTGTTATGTTTGTTTTATGAGCCCGCCCAGAAAAACTCAACCCTAATACCACTTGGGTCGTAACACATTAAATGTTTTGCGGGTCCTGTTTTAACAAGCTCGGGACCAAACTCAATTTCGATTCCCGACGCCATAAATTGATCACGCAACTCATAGAGTTGCTTCTCAGTCTCTACGAGTAAAGCTAAGTGATGCAAACCAATATTCGTTTTTCTGTCAAATGGAGTGGCGGCATCAGCCTTAGCCGCCCATAGTGTAAGCATGATATGCCCATCACTCACAAATATTGCCGGGTAGTCTGGATTTCTTTTTACTTCACTCCAACCTAATTGTTCAGTGAAAAACTTCGCGCTTGCTTCTAGGTTAGATACGGTTAAACCTACGTGGTGTATGCCTTTTGTTAACACAGTCACTTTGTTTCCTTACTCGTTTTAATGGCTATCAAACAAAGATAACTCGATAAAAAGTAAGCATCAATACACATATATTGATTAACTTCGTCAATCTATTCGAATACGGTAATCCAACTGGAAACATAACATTGTAAACAAGAAACCCAATCTTGAACTAAAAATTAAACTTAGAGTTCATTCTTAAGTCCTGTATTAATCAAATACATTAATAGCCATAATATTTAAGCCAGCCTATAGGGCATATCATTCCATTAAAGGTTTGAATGTTCTTATTCAAGCTAACGTCTTCCAATTTGTAACAGTGAACAACATTACTAGTCGAAGTAGATGCTGGTGTTGAATACGTCACAGGTTTAGAAGCGTTTGCTTTATGTATTTCATGTGCTCGCTGTTGGTCTATCGCCACTTGATTCTTATGATTGTTAACTTCTCGCAATCCAGATTCTAGGGGTAGGTGCCAATCCTTACATGTTGTTCCTAAACCATCATTCTGAGACTGATATTCTGATAACGCTACACGAGCTTCATTTACAGACTGATCGATATCGGACTGATCGACTAGCCAAGTAGAAAAAGAATAGTTAATGGCCTCTCGATAGTTTACGGATTGCTCTAAGCTATAAGCATCGGAGTGAAAACAGGCCTCTACCACTGCCCATTGAGTCGATAGGTTTGATAATACGTTTTCAGGTATAGGCTGAAGCTGGCTTTGCGTAGACTGGCAACCGGTTAGAAGAAAAGGGACAGAGAGTAGTTTTAGAAAAAATTTTTGGTTCATTTTAATTTTAAAATTAGTGCAATCTTTTTCATTATCATAATACAGGACGATTGAAGAAAGTAGCATTTCTATCAGTAAGGGAATATAGCTAACGTACTGATAAGGTGCGAGTAAAGCAATGCCAAAGCCCTTAACACACCTTAACTACGAATACTACCGCATAACAAAGATGCTATGCGGTAGCGGTAGTATTCAGGCTTGAACAGTTTGTCGCACGTTGCTCTCGCCTGACAGCACGGAAATTCTCTCAAAATCTCGACTCGGGAAGTCAGGGTCTACGTACACAAACATACGACTTATCATTTTTCCTTCAAACTCAAATACACTACAAAAACGCCCTGTGGAAACTTTGTTGTCCGGCCAAGAGGTACCATCACTCATTACGCCGCCTTCCTGTCCTTCAACAATGACCTTGTTTCCAGCAGTCGTTATTTGAAAGCCGTCTATGTCGTGCCAGATACTAATCAACGAGCTACCAATCCTATTGCCAAACTCCACTAAGGCACTCTTTCCTTTCGCTTGCCCAAATTTAGGAAAGAAAAAATCAACATCCTCTGAGAATAGATCCAGATAGCTAGGATCACCGGCATCTATTTTCTCGAAATACTTAACTACTAGCCCAACTAAATCGTCTTTTTCCATAATTATTTCACACCCATATTAGCTTTACGCACAACGCAGGGTTAAGTAGTAAGCGGAGCGACCACTCAACCTGAACGTTTGCATCTTAAACACCGAGTACATTTAAACTGAAATTGCCAAGAGTTGCGAATCTTATTGAAGTGCTTTGTTAGATGTAATCCGTTTAGCCTACGTATACTCCATTGAAGTACTCGACGCGTTCTAACGTCATTCTTAACTTACACTCTTCAATCTGGACACCTTGCCAGGGTGAGGGTGTGGAAGACAGGCCCGTAAATTCACATTCGGCGTCTCTGTATTTTAGCCAAGCTCTTTGGGCCTTTCGAAATGGCTCTACCAGTTCGGTCTGAGACCATGTTTCCCTTAGTGCTTTTTCTTCCTCACCTATTCTAGCGATTGCTTCCTTGTAACTTTCGTTAAGCTCTTTATCTGCAGATTCCATCTTCTTTTCTACACACTGATAACCAGCCATAACGCCACCGCCTTTTACTTTGCAGGGATCTTCAACATCAGCAGAAGCCAAGCAAGGTAAAGAAACCAACGCAAATATCATAAGTAATTTGTTCAAAATTGCCTCCAAGCTCCGAGTGCTTGTTAAACCGTTATCAGCTATTTTTCCTTTTTAATCATGCAGCTTTTTGTCTGTGCCTTCAAAGATAAAATAGAAGGTTAGTGATTCTAGTGCCTAAATAGAAGGTAAAAGAGATTGATACACGGGTTAAATGACGCCTTAATCTGAGTTACTTTTAGTGGGCGTTTTGTATCAATCTTTTCTGTGGAATCATTAGTTTGATGGCGTCTGAGGATGTTAATATGACTCCCATGGAATTTATTATCGCCCTGAAACACCTAGGTTGATTTAAGTGGTGACTATTCCCCTCCAATCATGGAGTTGATTCAAAGGTAGGGCGATAAATGTTGCGATTCGTAATAAAAATTTATGCCAAGTGCAGTTCGCTATCGCGGCTTATATTGAGTTGGGCAATAACCTCTAATGATGTCTGAGTTTCGTAGCTTGTTGTGTTTTGTATTGCGCCCCGAAACCCTTTTACGCCACAATTTAAAGCTACTTGATTTGAGCCGGCTACGCATAAACTGAATCACGTCGGATTCATTCAAACCAAATTGAAATTCGATAGCCTCAAATGGGGTGCGGTCTTCCCATGCCATTTCTATTATTCTTGACTCAGTTTCCGAGGTCAGTTTCATTTCAAATAACCTATTTTAGAAAAGACATTGTTACGACGGAAATTGAGTCTTGGTTCAAATGTTCTTATATGCGTGCTTAGTGTTTAGCGACTTAACACCTACAAAAACTTCTCAATGAGGACTTCGTCTACGTATTTCCCACGAACTTTTGCATGCTTCTTCGCGGTCCCTACGATTTCGAAGCCTTGTTTGAGATAGGCTGATAACGCTCGCTCATTATCGCTGCGAACGTACGCAAATAGTTTTTCGTAACCCTTTTGTTTGGCTACTTCGAATGTCGATTTGAAAAGCTGTTTAGACACACCTTGGCCACGAGCACCGTCACTAACAAACGTACCAATTATGCCAACATGGTCAAAAGCTTTTGTATATTGTGCAAAGGGCTCGATATTTTGGAAACCAATGACTTGTGAGCTATTTTCGGATAAAGCGACTGTAAACACGCCCCGTTCTGGGAAATGAGTAATGAACTCTTTTTCTTCTTCAGGTGTGAAAGGCGTATCTAATACAGTGTATAAACCTTCAATAATGATGGGATTGAGGACGTTTGTAATGCCTTCAGCATCACCTAAAGTTACCTGACGTACAATTAAATTCATGCCACTTAGCTCCTATTAAAATTAGGGCTGTTTTGTACATGAGTTGGAGACTTGCGGCAACAAGTAACGTCATTAAGTCGTAAAGAATATATCTATTACACTTAAGCGGCGGTTAATAGTGCTGATTGTTACTTTAGTATTTCTGATATATCACTTTTTAAGTGACGGCTTAACTTCTACAGAATATTTCCACATCACGATCCCGTTTTCTACAAGATCATAACTCGCGCTTTGAGCCTCGGAGTTGAGTACAAATACCGGCATTTCCATCCTTGACGTAGCGCCATCTCGGTTGCATGACATGGTAGCTTCAAGCTGTATGCTATTTTTGCTCGGTTCTGAAAGGGTTCCTAAGTACGCGCAGCCGTCGACAAAACTGGTTTTGCTTTTTCCTTTAGAGGATATTTCAAAAGTCGGAAAAATGAATGTTGATTGAGGCTCTGTTACTACCACATTGACTTGATAGTTCGTCGCTGAAAAAGCATTGAAATGAGCTCCAAGCATAAGTAAGAACAAGATTTTTGATTTCATAAACTCTTCTTTATTTCGATATTACTAGTTTGGTTACGGCGCTATTAAGGTGACCACTTAATCTAAAACTTTACTGCGGAAGCATTAAAAAGGATACAAAGGTAGAGTAGTTGAATATGGTTAATCGGCCGTAAATAGTTTTATTAAGCGATCTTACATACCTAAAAGAGGTAAGTTCTTTCGCTTTTGATAGGTTAATGCTAATTCTAAACAGGTCTTGATTGAAGCTTCTGGCAAAGGTGCTGATAAAGATAGAATTATTGCTCGATTACCCTGAAACTCAAGTGAGTCACTATACAGTTCGCGGAATGTGTCGACGAGCTTAGTTTGGCAATTAAAGAACAGATAATAACGACTAGGCGTTTTCTGTTTCCAATCCATCCTTACCGGGCTACCTGTTTTCACACTGTAGCTTGGCTCTCCCCATTTTAGAGATTCTTCAACTTCCCCCAGTTTTAATTCAGAAGCGATAGTTAAGACGATATTTCGTAGCTCTTCTATCCGAATACGCACATGTTTTGGATACTCATCAAATCTTGCCTTCACTGCATGGTTCATTGGTATCTCCTATAAATAGCGCTTTTTTGGGAGGAAGCCCAAGCGTACTTTGGCTATGTAGCAATTACATCATAATGTTATTAATCAATAAATCTAGCACATAGCCAAAATACCAAGCGTAAGGGTTTCCCTCGGTTACGTTTAGGATGCTCTGGGTGAAAACATGATGATTGACATGCCAAGCATAGCGACAGAAACCCCCACTATGTCCCAGAGCGTTGGTCGAACGCCGTCGATACACCACAACCATAGAATTGCGACAAAAATATAGACACCTCCGTAAGCGGCATAAACTCTGCCAGTTGCGGTAGGATGTAAAGATAGAAGCCAAGCAAACATAGCAAGGCATAGCGCTGCTGGTACCAAAAGCCAAACTGACTTATCTTCCTTTAACCAGAGATAAGGTAAGTAGCAGCCTAATATTTCTGCAATGGCGGTTATAAAGAAAAGCCCAATGGTTTTGACTTCAGTCACTTAAACATTCCTATCTTTCTCTACAAATATATGATTCTTGTTAAATGGGCAATTGTTCGGCTCATTACATTTCGCCCAGCTTAATCTTGGATTGAGCCTCACTCACGGTTTGTTTACCGAATAACAAATCCATCATCGAAATGATTCGTTTGTTGTCTTTACCCCATTTATCTGGATTCGCGCTGTTTGGTGCTTTAAATTCAACTTGTCCTACTTTTTCGTTATTTTTGTAGGCTTTGATCTGAGCATCAGCGATAAATGTTCTAAAATCCCAGCTCCAGCGTGATACGTAAGTAAGTGTCAGCTCAGAGCTAACAGGAGGAGTGCCATCGCTTACGACTGTGCATTTATGGGCGGTATCCAAACACCAGTCTTGCATCGAATCTAAGAAAACATCTCGCGTGGCGTTGTCTTTTACGATGGTGATTTCCTTGCTCTGATTTTCTTTCGAGATTGTTTCTACCGTATACTTTGGTGCCGCACATGCGGCTAATAGAATAGGCAAGCTTAGAATGATGAGTTTTTTGTGCATCTTATGTCTCTTTTTTTAAATTTATATATTCAAACAACTTCAAGATACTGAGTTCAACGAGAATAACTAACAAGCATGGCAACTGTTATTAACAAAACCTTTAGAGTAGAAGGGTTTGTTTCGGGAGTATGCCAATGTCTCGAAGCAAATTATTAGTAAGAGATTGCTATAGCGTTATGTTAACTCTTGAACTTATGTCCGTATCAATGTCCAGAATTCTTCGCATTGAAGTTTTTGAAGTGCAATTCTAACGGAATTTTAAATTGCTGCATAATGCTCAATTAAGAGGAATAGGGGAGCTTATCGTTAAACATAACGTGTAGTGCTGTAAATTGCCCCCTAAGACTAAGCTAAAAGGGCCTAATGTTTTAAAATAGCTTCTTGTCTATTCTGTTGTGTGAGTTTTCAATGTTGTCTCATACTAGCCACTTAAAAGAGCGCTGTAAGAACTCGTCTGCATTATCAAGGACGATTTCACCGTGAGCCATAACCAATATATTAGGTTTCCAAGACAGCAATTTATTTAAGTGTTTTCGAGCCTCTTGTTTGCTAAACATAAAACTTAGGCGCCAATCCAAAGGCATTTTTCCATTCGGAGCAAGAATACCGGCCCCTTTAGCCACAAACCGCTGCCAGTAGTTAAAGTCCTGGCCAGAAAAATTCTCGACGAGGTCAGTAACAATTAAGGTCTTTGAAAGTCGATGATAAAACACACACTCTTCCATTAATGGAGAGCCAGAAAATAGTTCTTGTTCAATCTCAGAGTTCCAAGCATTACCGCCTTGGTTAAGTGAAGCGTGAAAGTGTATATCACGGCACTTCTTGATGACTTCATCTGTGCCATAAACTTCTGCGCTAGGATAGGCAAATACCCATTCAGATAAGAACAAGAGGTGTAACTGATTAGGAGCGATTAAGTATTTCACTTGGCCTAGATTGTTGATTTGCTCTTTAATCGAATTTGATAACTGAATTGGACTATGAACCCAAAGGCCACCATCAGAAAGCCTAACAATAGTCATACGAGTGGTGTATGGGAGTCCTAAAAATTGGACGGGATCTCCATCAAATATCCATATCTCTTGGGCTAACTTTTTCATGTCTCTCCAACCGTTAACACTGTATTAAGGCGGCATTTAAGTTACTCAAAAGCTGCCTTGTTGCACAATAAACGCTTCGCTAAGCGTAAACCAAAAATATTAGGTTTACCAAACCCTTATTGAGTGCAGCTGTACATCTTTGAGTATTTTTATACTGAACGAACGTAAAGTAGTTTTAAGAGGATCATTTGACTTGATAGAACAAAACCCCGCTATTTTTGAGCAGGGTTTTGCAATTAGATAAAGGGGCTAACCGATGATGAAGAAGAAAATCGCGGTTGCAACAATACCAATCAACGCATAAGGAAACTGTGTGGTTGCGTGTTGCATTGCTGTACAGCCCGAACCTTGTGCAGATAACACGGTTGAGTCACTAAAGAAACAAGAGTGGCTCCCTGCCGCTGATGCTGAAAGCAGCGCTGCAACGGTTAAGTGTAGAGGCACACCAAGCTGTTCGCCCAAAGGTAGAACAATTGGCATCGCTACTGCAAACGTTCCCCAAGACGATGCCGTTGCAAATACCAACGCGCCCGTAATCATAAAGATAATCGCCGGGAAGTAAGACGCTGACAGGTAAGGGCTGACGGTCTCAATGACATACTGCGTGACGCCCAATGAGTCGTTGACCGATTTCAACATGAAACCACCAATAACGGTCGCAAGCGGCAGTAGCATAACCTTAATGCCATCATAAACAGCTTCGAACATGTCGTTCATCGAGATCAGTTTTTGTGCGCCGTAAAAGCTAATAGTAAAGATTAACGCGACGAAAACACCAGCAAGTAGATCGATACCAAAATACCAACTTGCGGCAACAAGTACGATCATTGGTAACAAGAAGTTGACAAGGCCCATGGTTGGGTTGGTATGTGCAGATACATCGGGACCAAAGTCGACATCTGTTGCACCGTCTGGACGAACTTGACCATTCTTCGCACGCTTTTCTGCCTTTTTCATCGCACCTAGATCTGGGATCTTTTCCATTGCAACCAGCAAAACAATCACCAGCGTTACCCAGCCGTAAGCCATGTATGGAATAGCTTCAATGTATGCTTTGATACCATCTCCCGCTTCTGCTACTCCGTTTGCTTCTAGCAACGAACTGAAGAAAATTGCCCAAGTGGAAATCGGTACGAGGATACAGATAGGCGCGGCGGTTGAATCCACAAGATATGAGAGCTTTTCACGCGAGATTTGGTAGCCGTCCGTAACTTTTTTCATTGAGGAAGAAATTGCAATCGCATTCAAATAATCGTCGATAAAGATCAGAATACCTAAAGCAAAGGTCATCAGCATCGATTGCTTACGGCTTTTTACTTTCGTGACCAGCATGTCGGAGAAGCTTAAGATACTGCCGCCTTTCTCCAAAATAGCAATTAGGCCGCCCATCAAACCACAAACGAGGATGATCCAAGCAATAGTTTCATCCATCATTACACTCATGGAAATATCAACAATCTGTTCCACCGCTTCAGTTGGGTTAAGCAGAAGAACACCGGCAATAGCGCCGCTAAAGAGGGCTTCCACAGTTCGGTGTGTTGTCAGCGCAAAGACCAATACCAACGCCGTTGGTAAAAGACTCATCCATCCGTAGGCTTCGCCTTCCTCATGGTTCAAACCGATTGTGGTAAAAAAGACAAACGTCGCAACCGAGATTAAAGAAACAATAATGTGTTGAGAGTTGATTTTAAGAGGCGCATCCAGCGCCTTGGTCTGCGTAGTCATAAAGTTCATTTCCTTTGTTTATGCCGAGTGCAACATCCAGTCGATTTCCAATGGAGTAATCGCTCGCTCAAATTCTGCGAGTTCACTCTGTTTGCAAGCTAGATACAAATCGATAAAATCTCTTGAGATGTATTGAGCCAGCTCACTGTGCTCCAGTCGCTCTAGAGCTTCTGACATACGCAGAGGTAACTCAATTGCATCATCACTGAGAGTCGGTGGACATTGATCTTTGGTGTAGCTTTCACTCGCTAATACTGCGGAAAGTACTACTGCAGCGAGAATGTATGGGTTAACGTCAGCGCCTGCTATACGATGCTCTATACGGCGATTTTTGCTATCGCTGATAGGCACACGCAACGCAACACCGCGGTGGTTTTCTCCCCAATCGGCTTTGGTTGGGACGTAAGCGCCAGGAACAAAGCGACGGTAAGAGTTAACGTTAGGACAGATTAGGGCCATGGCATCGGATGTTTGTGACAGCATCGCTGCCATGGTTTGATAGAAGAAGGCGCTCGCTTGACCGTCTGGTTGGCTAAAGTGGTTGTTACCATCTGTATCAACCAAGCTGAGGTGAATGTGCATGCCATTACCCGCTTGCTCACTAAAAGGTTTCGCCATAAATGTGGCGTCAAATCCGTGCTGATGAGCGACCTGGCGAATCAAGCGTTTTGCGATGATGATTTCATCACATGCTCGAAGCACATCTTTAGAATGGTTGAAGTTGATTTCGAACTGCCCTGGTGCCGATTCAGATAGGGCTCCGGAAGTGTTTAAACCTTGTTCTAATGCAATTCGATTAAGGTCGGCCAAGAAATCAGCGTAGTCATCTAGTCCATCAAGGTCGTAAACCTCGGTATCTTTTTCTCGAGTTTTTTTCGTGGGGTTAATTGCCGTTAATGGTTCGCCATTTTCGCCGCGGGTTTTGTCTATTAAATAGAACTCCAGCTCGAGCGCGACGCAAGGATATTGGTCTTTAGCATGCAGTGTTTGCAATATAGAAGCGAGAATGTTTCGGATGAACAGTGGGTTAGGGTGCTGCCCGGTTTCATCCATCATACTAAGCAGTAGCTGACCAACTTGTTCTTTTGCCGTCGGCATTAAGGTGCCGCTGATTGGATAGCAGAGATTATCTGGTTCTCCGAGATCTTCTCCCAACCCGGCTGTTTCAACGACGTTACCTTTGGTATCTAGGGTGATGGTCGAAAGGGGGAGGGCAACACCTTTATTCAGTTTTTCTAGAGCATCTATCGGGATGCGTTTTCCTCTTGGGGTGGCATTTATATCGGTAAAGATGAGATCGATAAATTCAATATCGGGCCATTTTTGTTTAAAATTTTTTACTTCCTGTAGATACGATTCCATTTTCTTCTCCAAATAGCCTGACGAGTAGAAATTAGAAATAACCAAATTAACAAATAAATTACAGTACTCTGAGCGAGTTGTTTGTTTTTTAGGTTATTTTTAATTTAAACATGCACTTACACTGTGTTTTTGATGTTTAACGGCTGGTTTTTATGTCTTTCTGTTAACTATTTTGTAACAGTTGGTTTTGTTTTGTTCAATATAATGAGCATAAATATTCAGTTTTGAAGCCTGAAAAGTGCGTCAGATCACGTTGTGACGATAATAATGGTCATCTGTGTTGATAATTTTGTACATGGTTTGTAGGGTTTGTGTTAAATAAATTGAACACGGACATATCATGGCAGATACACACAAACCCATCATTGGTGTGGTTAGCTGCGCTAAAGAGTTGGGTGGCTATCAGATACAAGCGGTCAACGACTTTTACCTTCGCGCCATAAAGGATTTTGGAGGACTACCGATTATGTTGGCTCCCGACATGTCGGGCGATGACGTAACCACCATCCTAGACATATGTGATGGTTTTCTTTTTCCTGGCAGCCACTCTAACGTTGCGCCACATCGATACAATGCAACGCACGAAGAGAGCTACAAAGATGAAGCTCGTGATGAGCTCTCATTCACGTTAATTCGTCATGCGGTTGACCAAAACATTCCGTGCCTTGGTATTTGCCGCGGCTTTCAAGAGATGAATGTCGCACTTGGTGGCTCGTTAAACCCAGCCGTTCATGACTCCGGCTTCAATGACCATCGTGAAGCGCCTGTTGAAGATTTCGAACAAAAATACGCGCCAGCACACGCTGTACTAGTTCAAAAGCAGAGCTTATTTGAACAATGGCTGGTGCAAAATCATTGGGAAAATACCACCTTCTTTGAAGTGAACACACTACACAACCAAGGCGTCGATCAGCTTGCTCCTCTATTACAAGTAGAAGCTAAAGCCCCGGATGGCTTGGTAGAAGCATTTAGTCTTCCTAATCAAAAATTTTTCGTTGGCGTGCAGTGGCACCCAGAATGGGAAGCAAAAACCAATCATTTCTCTCAAATTTTGTTCAATGAATTTATGATGGCTACCTCTCGTTAAACGTTTGGAGCTGTATGAATGGACAATCAAGAGATTGGTAAAAATATTGTTCAGTTACGAAAAAAACATGGATTGTCACAAAGGGAACTAGCCGAGCGCGCAGGTATTACCCACAGTGCAATCTCATCCATTGAAAATGGCAAAGTGAGCCCGTCGGTCAGCTCACTACAAAAAATCGTTAATGTATTTTCTTTATCGTTATCAGAGTTTTTCACTTTTGAACAACCTTCGAACGATGAAGTGAAAGTAGTCATCAAGCCGTCAGATCTTGTGGAAATCGGGAGCGAGACGGTGTCCATGAAACTGGTAACGAATGGTGACAAAGATCAAGTCATCGGATTCTTGATCGAGGAATACGCACCTTATGGAACCACTGGTGCGGCAGAAATCAAACACGAAGGCGAAGAGATTGGCACCGTATTAGAGGGTGAAATCACTCTGGAATATAAAGGGCAATCTCATGTCATAACAGCGGGCGAGTCGTACATTATTGATACGACGAAGCCCCATCGATTTACAAATCACACAGACAAGGCTTGTCGAATGATAAGTGCGCATACGCCAACCACATTTTAGTGGGGGCTTGCCTTGTGTGATCACAAGGAGAGCGTATGAAAACCCAAGAGCAATGGATTGAACTAAAAAACAATCTAAACATCGAAAACAGGGCGTACATTAACGGTGAATACAGTGCCGCTTTAACAGGGCAAACCATCCCGGTAGTTAACCCAGCAACAGACGAGATATTCACCGAAATCGCCCGTTGCCAAAATGAAGATGTTGATCTCGCAGTTTCATACGCTCGCCAAGCATTTCAGTCCGGTCAGTGGAGCGAGAGCAGCCCAGCTCATCGCAAAGCAGTGCTTAAACAGTTTGCTGACTTGATTGATCAAAACCAAGAAGAATTGGCTCTGCTAGAAACGCTTGATACTGGTAAACCTATCTCTCACAGCTTCTCAACCGATATTCCTGGCGCAGCAAACTCTTTACGCTGGTACGCAGAAGCGATCGACAAAGTGTACGGCGAAGTTGCCCCAACCGAAAAAGATGTACACGCTTTTATTTCTCATCAATCAATTGGTGTGGTTGCTGCGGTTGTACCGTGGAACTTTCCCCTTTGGCTTGCGTGCTGGAAGCTTGGTCCTGCTTTAGCCGCTGGTAACAGCGTGATTCTAAAACCGTCAGAAAAATCTTCTCTCACCGCGATATTTCTAGGTCAACTTGCTTCTCAAGCGGGATTACCAACAGGCGTTTTCCAAGTCGTTACGGGTTTTGGTCATGAAGCTGGCGACGCGTTGGCGAAACACCAAGACGTAGACTGCATCGCCTTCACAGGCTCGACGCGCATTGCAGGTCAACTGATGGTCAGATCGGGTGAGAGCAACCTAAAGCGTGTGTTTGCAGAAGCGGGCGGCAAGAACGCGAACATCGTGTTTGAAGATTGTGATGATTTAGACCGCGCAGCAGCAGACACCGCCGCAGGGTGTTTCTACAACCAAGGTGAGGTGTGCGTCGCGGCAACCCGCCTGCTTGTTCACGAAAGCATCAAAGAGCAGTTTATAGAAAAAGTTATTCAAGCGTCGAAAGCGTTCACGCCAAAAGACCCAATGGACCCAAGTTCATCAATGGGTGCGCTCATTGACCAAGATCATAAATCAAAAGTGTTGGAATACATCTCGTTAGGTGAATCAGAAGGTGCAAACGTACGTTGTGGCGGCGATGTCGATGGGCAGGGCGCATTTGTTTCCCCAACTATTTTAGACAACGTCGACAACAAGATGCGTGTCGCTCAAGAGGAAATTTTTGGTCCGGTGCTGTGTGTCATTCCATTCAAAGACGAAGCGCAAGCAATTGAGATCGCTAACGATTCGAAGTACGGCTTAGGCGCGGCACTCTGGAGTAGCAATATCAACCGCGTTCATCGCGTAGCAAAACGACTGCAAGCTGGCTCGGTTTGGGTCAACAACTATAACGAAGGTGACATGACGGTTCCATTTGGTGGATTCAAAATGAGCGGAAACGGTCGAGACAAGTCTCTCCACGCGATTGAAAAATTCACCGAAACCAAAACCACTTGGATTCGCCTCCATCCTTAAGCCTGCTGACGATTACGATAAATAAAGGAATAGTTCTATGAACAAGCATACGGATTCGTTCTACGCGCACTCTGTGCCAAACATGCCGGAATACCCACAGTTGCAAAACGACATCGAGTGCGATGTGTGTGTAGTCGGTGCGGGATTTTCTGGTCTTTCTTCTGCACTACACCTTGCAGAAAAAGGTTTTAAAGTCGTTGTGCTAGAAAGCGCAAAAGTGGGCTTTGGGGCAACTGGTCGTAACGGTGGCCAAATCGTTAATAGCTACAGCCGAGATGTTGACGTGATTGAAAGCCGTTACGACCAAAACCAAGCTAAAGCTCTGTGCGATATGATTTTTGAAGGCGGCGATATCATCCGTGGTCTGATCGACAAATATGATATCAACTGTGATTACAAGCAAGGTGGCTTGTTCACGGCACTGAACAGTAAACAACTCAAAGGGCTAGAAGAACATAAGAAGAACTGGGAGCGTTACGGCAACGACCAACTGACTCTGCTTGACGCAGGAGAGGTAGAACAAGCGGTAGGGACGAAAGTGTACACTGGCGGTTTGCTGGATATGCGCGGTGGTCATATTCATCCGCTGAAACTGGCATTAGGTGAAGCCGCTGCGTTCATTTCTCTAGGTGGTCAAATCTTTGAGCAGTCGGCGGTCGTGTCGATTGACAAAGGGATTAACCCAGTAGTCAAAACGGCGCAAGGCAGCGTGAAGAGCAAGTACGTGGTACTGGCAGGTAACGCCTACCTTGGTGGTTTGGCACCAAACATCAGCAACAAAGCGATCCCGTGCGGCACACAAGTGGTGGCGACTCAGCCTTTGAGTGATGAGCAGCTCAAACAAGTGCTGACCAGTGACTACTGTGTTGAAGACTGTAACTACTTGCTTGACTACTTCCGCTTAACTGCCGACAAGCGTTTGTTGTTCGGAGGTGGCGTAGTTTACGGTGCACGTGACCCAGAAAACATCGAATCACTGATCCGTCCGAAGATGGAAAAAGTTTTCCCACAATTGAAAGGCATCAAGATTGATTACACCTGGACGGGTAACTTCTTGCTGACTTACTCACGCATGCCGCAATTTGGCTCGTTTGCAGACAACATTTACTACCTACAAGGCTACAGCGGTCACGGTGTAACGTGTACTCACCTAGCAGGCAAGTTGCTGGCTGAAACCTTGACTGGACACGCTGAACGTTTCGACGCGTTTGCTGCACTGAAACATTACTCCTTCCCGGGTGGCCGCCACTTCCAAATTCCGTTTACGGCAATGGGCGCGGCTTACTACAACCTACGTGACAAACTGGCGATTTAAGAGATAAGGAATATCCAATGAGCAAAGTGGTGAAATTTGCAGCCCTTCAACTGACGAAAAGCTGGGATCTGGAAGATAACCTAGCCAAAGCAAAAAAGGCGATTCGTGAAGCAGCACAAAACGGTGCGAACGTGATTCTTCCGCAAGAGCTGTTCGCTGCGCCTTACTTCTGCAAAAAACAGGAAGCAAAGTATTTCGAGCTTGCAGAAGAAACGGAGAATTGTCGTCTTATTAAAGAGATGAGTGCGTTGGCTAAAGAGCTCGGCGTCGTTATTCCAGTCAGTTACTTTGAAAAAGCGGGCAACACGTTTTTTAACTCGCTAGTGATGATTGATGCCGATGGTACGGTACTAGATAACTACCGCAAGTCACACATTCCTGATGGCCCGGGCTACAGCGAAAAGTACTATTTTAGCCCTGGCGATACCGGTTTCAAAGTGTGGCAAACCAAGTTCGGTAAGTTCGGTGCTGGCATTTGTTGGGACCAATGGTTCCCAGAGCTTGCGCGCAGCTTGGCTCTGCACGGCGCGGAAGCGATTTTTTACCCAACTGCAATCGGTTCTGAGCCTCAAGATCCGACACTGGATTCACGTGACCACTGGCAACGTACAATGCAAGGTCACTCGGCAGCAAACCTCGTTCCAGTGATTGCGTCAAACCGAGTGGGCACTGAAGTCGATGATGGTATCGAGACGACGTTCTACGGCTCTTCTTTTATCACTGACCACACTGGTGCAAAAATTGCCGAAGCACCGCGTCAAGGTGAAACCATCATTTACGCAGAAATCGACCTAGCTACGACAGCGAAAGCGCGTCACGCGTGGGGCTTGTTCCGCGACCGTCGTCCAGACCTTTACACCAGCGTTGGCAAACTAGCCGTTTAAAGAGGCGTTAAAATGAAGTTATCGACAACACCAGCGCAAGATGGCTTCTATTTTCCGGCTGAGTTTCAGCCGGTTAGTGAAGTTTGGCTAGCGTGGCCAGAAAGGAAAGACAATTGGCGTGATGACGCATTACCCGCGCAAGAAACCTTCGCCAGAATCGCGAACTTAATCGCGGAAGTGACCAAAGTGTGTGTGGCGGTGTGCTCGCACAACTTTGACCGAGCGCGTCAAATGCTTCACTCAGATGTACGTTTGGTGGAAATCCCATTTAACGATGCGTGGATGCGAGACATCGGGCCGACCGTGCTTGTTAACCAAGCGGGCGAGCGCCGTGGGATTAGTTGGCAATTCAACGCGTGGGGCGGCGAATACAACGGCCTTTACGACAACTGGCAGCAGGACGATCTTGTCGCTGGTTCGGTGTGCGACATCATCGGTATTGATCATTACCGCGCACCGTTTGTACTTGAAGGTGGGGCGATTCACACCGATGGTGAAGGCACCCTTTACACCACAGAAGAGTGCTTACTTAGTCCGGGGCGAAATCCACAGTTGAGCAAAGCGCAAATTGAAGAGCAGTTAAAGGCGTATCTCGGTATCGAAAAAGTCATTTGGTTGCCAAATGGTTTATTCAATGACGAAACAGACGGCCATGTTGACAACCTGATGCACGTTATCGCTCCGGGTAAGGTGGTACTGAGTTGGACCGATGACCCAAGTGATCCGCAATACGCGTTATCTCGTCAAGCGGAACAAGTACTGAAATCTCAGCACGATGCGAAAGGGCGCAATATTGAAATTGTCCGTTTGCCATTACCGGGTCCGTTGCATTACAGCGAGCGCGAAGCCAATGGCATTGACGCCAGTTCGGGAATGAGTCGACAAGCTGGCGAACGCCTAAGTGCCTCTTATGCGAACTTTCTTATCGTCAACGAGCATGTGTTCTTGCCGATGCTGGACGAAGAGACCGACGCTATGGCGATCGATATTTTGCAAAACGCGATGCCGGAATACCAAATCATCGCGATACCGTCGAGAGAGGTTCTACTCGGCGGAGGGAACATTCACTGTATTACGCAGCAGATCCCTGCTTAAACATGAACTCGCCGCTGGCTTAGCGGCGATGATGAGTTGTCAAAAGGAATGACCATGCAACAGATACAAAACCAAAGCCTTGTTTCGTTTATGGTAGCGAATCCACAACAGGGCATTGCAGTGACTAATCCGGCGACCGGAGAACTCCTCGGGTACGCACCAGTTTCAACCGAAAACGACATTTTAAATGGCATTGAACGTGCCAGTGTGGCGCAGAAAGAGTGGGCGGCACTGCCAGCAAAAATGCGTGCTGGCATGCTCAATCGTTGGTTCCAACTCCTGTTAGAAAACAAAGCCGACCTTGGCCGTTTGATGACGTTAGAACAAGGTAAGCCGCTAGCGGAAGCTCAAGGTGAAGTGCTTTACGGCGCGAGTTTTATCGAATGGTTTGCTGAAGAAGCGAAACGTACCTACGGTGAGACGATTCCTGCGCCGAGTGCAGACAAGCGTTTGGTGACCATCAAACAGCCAATTGGTGTTGCCTGTGCGATTACACCTTGGAACTTCCCAATTGCGATGATCACGCGCAAAGCAGGCCCAGCTTTAGCTGCAGGTTGTAGCTTTGTCGTAAAACCATCTGAATCTACGCCGCTGTCAGCGTTTGCGGTCGCAGAACTTGCCTACCAAGCAGGCGTCCCACGCGATGTGCTGCAAGTGGTTCTAGGTGAAAATTCCCGTCAGGTAGGTGCTATCTTCACTTCGCATCCGTTGATTCGTAAGTTGTCTTTCACTGGCTCTACTCAAGTCGGTAGCGTGCTGATGCAGCAAAGCGCGGCTGACATCAAACGTACCTCAATGGAGCTCGGTGGCAACGCGCCATTTATCGTATTCGATGATGCGGATATTGATGCTGCTGTGGCGGGCGCGATGGCGTCGAAATTCCGTAACGCAGGTCAAACGTGTGTGTGTGCGAACCGTTTCTACGTACACAGCAAAGTGTATGACGAGTTTGTTGCTAAGTTCGACGCTGCGGTTCAGCAGCTCAACGTCGGTAACGGCTTAGAAGAGGGCGTGAATATTGGTCCAGTGATCAGCGAATCGGCAAAGCAAGGCATTCAAGCGCTTATCGACGGTGCTATTGAACAAGGCGCTAAGCCAGTTACAGAACTTAAAAAGCTCGATGGTCTATTTATGCAGCCAGTGGTGCTCAAAGACGTTACTCACGACATGAAGATTGTCTCTGAGGAAATCTTTGGCCCTGTCGCACCAGTGATTCGTTTTGACAGTGACGCACAGCTGATCGAAATGGCGAACGACACCATCTATGGCCTCGCGTCGTACTTCTACAGCCAAAACATTCACCGTGTTTGGAAAATCGCAGAAGCGCTCGAATACGGCATGGTCGGCATTAACGAAGGCATGATTTCTACTGAAGTCGCTCCTTTCGGTGGTGTTAAGCAGTCCGGCATCGGACGCGAAGGCGCAAAACAAGGTATCGATGAATATATGGACGTGAAATATCTCTGCTTTGGCGGCAACTAATTAAGGACAAGACAATGACAAACCAACAACTACACGAAAGAAGAAGCCAAGTTATCGCTCAAGGCATGGGCGCACTGTACCCACTTTACGTCGAGAAAGCAGAAAACGCTTACGTATGGGATATCGAAGGCAACAAATACATCGACTTTGCAGCGGGCATCGCGGTAACTAACACCGGGCATTCTCACAAACGTATCAGTGAAGCGGTAAAAGCTCAGTTGGATAACTTCTCGCACACGTGTGCGATGGTTACGCCGTACGCGTCATTTGTTGAGCTCGCTGAAAAGCTGACAGAACTTGCACCAGGTGAGACTAAGAAGAAAGCGATCTTTCTAACCACTGGCGCCGAGGCGGTCGAAAACGCAGTGAAAGTAGCGCGCGCTCATACTGGTCGTAGCGGCGTGGTAGCATTTAAAGGCGGCTTTCACGGTCGTACAAACATGACGATGGGGTTAACCGGTAAAGTTGCGCCATATAAAGCAGGCTTTGGTCCTTTCCCGAACGAAATCTACCACGCGCCGTACCCAAATGCGTTCCACGGCATCAGCGTTGAGCAAAGCTTACAAGCGATCGACGATCTATTTGCTTGCGATATCGAACCTTCACGCGTTGCGGCGATCATCTTCGAGCCAGTGCAAGGTGAGGGCGGCTTCTACAAAGCACCTGAAGCGTTTGCACAAGGCTTGCGTCAGCTTTGTGATAAGCACGGTATCATGCTGATTGCCGATGAAATCCAAACAGGGTTTGCTCGTACTGGTAAAATGTTTGCCACAGAATATCTAGGCATTGAACCAGATCTAATGACAATGGCGAAAGGCATTGCTGGTGGTTTCCCAATCTCAGCGGTAGTTGGGAAAGCGGATGTGATGGACTCTGCACTGCCTGGTGGTCTAGGTGGCACTTACGCGGGCTCTCCACTTGGTTGCGTTGCTGGTCTTGAAGTGCTGAAAATCATCGAAGAAGAAGACTTGTGTGCCAAAGCGATGGGCATCGGTGAAGTGGTCAATGCTCGTATGACTAAACTGCAACAGTCAGTGCCTGCTATCGGTGAAATCCGTACTACAGGTGCGATGATGGCGATTGAATTTACTGATCCAGAATCAGGCAAACCACTGCAAGAGATGACCAAAGCGGTGATTTCTAAAGCGCAAGAAAACGGCCTTATCCTGCTTTCTTGTGGAGTAAAAGCGAATGTGATTCGTCTGTTACCTCCACTGACCATCGAATCTGACGTGCTAAATGAAGGCCTAGATAAGTTGGAAAAAGTGATTCTTGAAGTGGCGTAATTCACGCGCTTTTAAATAGCAATAACAAATCAAGGAAGCGGTTGGCATCAATCGTTTCCTTTTTGTTTTTTAGCGTATCTGCTGCCTATCTAAAAAGTATTGCTCAAGATCCAAGTTGTCACTTTTATTACGGATGACTTAACAATTGGGCTCGTTCTTACTTTCCACTTAGTCGCTACTTTGTTCTCCTCGAATGTGGTTTGGTGCTCGCATTCTAAATCCCGACATCTGAAAGCCACTTGAGTCTATAATTTTATTGAGCGTCATTCCTCACTTTTTGGACTATAAAAATGAGATAGTATTCATATCCCACTTAGGTTGCTTGTCAGATTAGCAGGACGAACTTTGATAACAAAGAATACAAGGTATGCCATTTTACTCGGCTTAGTTCCCATCGCCATATTTGTAGTGGCCTTTCATTCTATAACCAACTTTTACGTCAACTCGGTAAAAGCGTCGAAAATAGATGCTTACGTAGAATATTTAAATCAAAGGTCTGCCTATTTGGACAGAGCAATAGTGAAGCAGATTGCTCAGTTAGATTTTACTTGTAGTGATAGTGATGTAAGAACTTTACGCGACCCACGTTTTTATAACCGTTACATTCGTTTTATTGCGATGACCACAGAAGGCGGAAAAACGTGTTCCACGGTTGGTAGTGAAGTGTCTCGCCCATCTAGTAGTGAACGATTTCAGATGGATGAGAACTTTTTCGCATCACTTATTTTGCCGCAACAGAATGACCAAATAGAGTGGATGGTCATTTATGATAATGAACACGTTGAAGTCTTCTGGGTACTTGATAACAGTTGGGTTAACGAGGTAATAAAAACGCCTTGCAAAGACTGCCTATTTGTAGAGTTTAAGTATGATGAACCAATATTTGGTGATTTAACGATAAGCCGTGGCAAAGCGAATATTGCAGGAGAAGAAAACGCACTGTCAAAAGAGTTTTTCTTTTCAGGAGAGTCTCAAGCCAACATGCTCATCAAGATATACAGCGGTGAAAAACTTAAAAATTATGCTCAGGAAAGAGTACTTTTGTGGGGCGGTCTTGTAAGTGTGCTTGCTGGTCTTGTGACTGCCTTTGCATACATATCTTGTAAAAGCTTGAGAAAATCCATTACAGGTCTAATTGAAAATGGGATTAGTAATGCAGAATTTATTCCTTACTACCAGGCGATTGTCGATAGTCGCGATGGTAAGACAGTAGGATATGAAGCTCTGATTCGATGGTCGCGACGTGATGGAATGGTGCCACCAAATATGTTTATTGGTGCTGCAGAAGAAAGTGGCCTGATTATTCCGATGACGAATCAGCTTATTCGTAAAATCATACAAGACTTAAGTGACTTACCCGAGCATACGTGGGTCAGCATCAATATTGTTTCCTCCCATTTAGAGTCAGGTGTATTAACGAAGTTGCTGTCGGAGTTAAATTGGCCAATCTCTAATAGAATTCATTTTGAGTTGACCGAGAGAATACCAGTAAAAGACACTGAGGCCGCGAAAAAAGAGATTTTGTATTTAACGAATAAAGGCTACAAGTTCAAAATTGACGATTTTGGTACCGGATATGGTGGCTTTTCTTACCTACAAGACTTGGGCATCCGATGTCTAAAAGTGGATAAGATGTTCATTGATCCAATAGGATCTGACGACCAAAAGTTGAAAGTGCTGGACTCAATTGTGTCTGCAGCGAACAAAGCGGAATGTGAGATGATTGCAGAAGGTGTAGAGAGCCAGGCTCAAGTCGAATACCTGGCTCAGCATGCGATTTACCTTATTCAAGGTTATGTTTACGCTAAACCAGAGCCCCTGACTAACCTTGCAAGTGCTTAATAGCCATAACGTCATAACATCCCGCTTTAAAGGTGCCAGTTGCCTAGGTTAGCGCTGATTTCTGCTGGTAGGCTCACACTTGAGGATTCCTAACACTCTCATTACTCCTAGAGTGTTAGGAATTAACGTTACTTAGGAGGAGAGTGCGGCTCTTTTCGTTTTGATTGACGTAATGAGCTGAGGTAGTAATGACATTACGATCATTCCTAGCATTAAGCTGTATTGCAGAGGAGTGAACGTTTCCCCCAATAGCAGTAGGCCCGAAACAATGCCTGCGACTGGGTTTGCAATACCACCAAAGGTAAAATCTACGACCGACATCCGCTGCAATAACCATACATACATGCCATACCCTAATGCGGTGTTCAGAATAATTACCCACAGTAACCCTAGAATATTCGTCATGGATACGTCCTGAACGACCGTAACATATGGCTCTGGATTGTTTATCGCCAGCACACTTGTTGCGATAGACATAATCACGCCACCCAAAATGAGCTGCCATGTTAGCACTGTCCACCAGTGCATTTTTGTACCTAGTGACTTTGTTACGCTACTTCCTATCACGATGCACATAATGGCGGAGATCATCGCAAGTAAGCCCACGGGTTCGAGAGAAATAGAGCTAGGATCAAATAAGAACCAAGCTAAAGCAATCAAAGTTGCGCCGCTTATTGCTTGAATGCCACTAGGCTGACGTTTGTAGACCGCCCAACCAAACAGCATCGCAAAAACGGGGACCGAAACCATACCAACACCAGAGATGGCAGAAGGAAGCGTCAACGCCATGACAAAAATGAGACCAAAGAAGCAAGCGATGTTGATGGTTCCTAAAACAAGCAGCACTTTCCACTCACTTCTTTTTGGAAACGAGGGCTTTATTGCCAGCAACAAAAGACCCGCAGGCAGTGCCCTTAGAGCGCCAAGTAAAACGGGAGGCCAGTCCGGTAGAGTAAACTGAGTAACAGCGTAAGTCGTCCCCCAAAAAAAGGCAGGAATCATCGCAAGTAAAATGTTCATGTTAAATATCTTTATGTAGAGATAATTAAATGTAACGATATCGGCAAGGTGGCTTTTTGTAAAGTATCTTTATGTTAAAATAAAAAATATATGATGTTTGGAGAGAAATAATGGATGCAATTGATAGAGTGGTAGAGCAGTGGGCTAGGGAGAAGCCAGACCTCGACACTGAACCGATGGCAATAATGGGTCGACTAATGCGAATTGCAAAACACATGGAATCTAGGGTCGCCGAGCTACATAAGAAGTACGATCTGAAAATGGGTGAATTTGATGTGTTAGCGACACTGCGTCGAGCTGGTTCACCATATTGTCTTACTCCCTCCGCGTTAATAGAGTCGATGATGCTCACTTCGGGTGCGATGACTAATCGCTTAGATAAACTAGAGAAGAAAGGGTTTATTACCAGAACCCATAGTAAAGAAGACCGACGTAGCGTCACCGTTGAACTAACAGGGCAAGGCTTAACCTTAATTGACAAGCTAATCTTGGAGCATGTAGACGTTCAGCAATCGTTATTGCATGGTTTAGAAGACAATGAAAAAGAGCAGGTTAACCAGGCGTTAAAATTGCTATTGCCACAATTTGAATGAGAACGCAGAAGGAGGCAGGGGATATGAAAAGCAAAGAACTAGAACAATACTTAAGTACCTTCATGTGTGCAGAAAGCGATTTCCCATTTGGGCCTGAAGCGGTTGTTTACAAAATCAAAGGCAAGATGTTTGCCATCATTGCAGAGAGAAACGGTCGAGAGTATGTCAGCGTAAAAGTAAAACCAGAAGATGGAGAAGTCTTAACGTCGCAGTTTACGGACATTATCCCGGGATATCACTTAAATAAGCGTCATTGGATAACGGTTTATTTTAACGGTGATGTCGAGGATGGGTTGATTCAAGACTTGTGTGAACGCTCTTATGCTCTTGTCGTTGCCAAGCTGCCGAAAGCACAACGAGCGTTGCTTGGTGAGTAATCGGCAACGCACTGGCCTCTGCTGTTTTGTCGCTCGTTGCTCCTAGCCTTTACGGAAAAATTCGCACCTTTTTCATCCTCGGGCTATATAAGAATAGAAGGTGGAAAAGGGGAATGATATACGAGCATTATCTGAATGGCTAAAAGAATACGGGGAGAGTCACCAAAACCCTATCAACCAAAAGATTCACACAATCGCAGTTCCAGGTATTTATCTTTCTGTGGTTGGATTTATTTGGTCGATTCCCCAGATTTCATTATTAGGCTTCGAACTTAATTGGGTTTGGGTAGCGGTGATCCCCACTTGGGTTTTCTATTTTCGTTTGTCTCTGAGCGTATTCATGATGATGATCGGCTACACATTAGCGTGCATTGGCCTTATTTGGTCTCTAGAGGTATTGATGTTGCCCGTTCTGCATATTTCTATGCTCTTGTTTGGCGTATTGTGGATATTGCAATTTATCGGTCACAAGATTGAAGGTAAAAAACCGTCGTTTTTTGAGGATTTACAGTTTCTACTTATCGGCCCGATTTGGGTGTTCAGAAAACACTAGCGATAAGCAAAATCAGGCATCATCCGAATTACACAAGACATATAACTTTCAGAGATTTTGTAGCTCTTACTACAGAATACCTCTCCTTCTTATTGCCACGACAAGCATTCACTTTAGATACGCACTATGATTAATGAGGTGCCAACGCACTTTACGCTATCGAGATACTTAAACTTACGGCAAGTTTACTTTAGGGGGATGAATGTACGACCGACAATATAAATATGCCTATTGGAGAGAAGAGCGTAAAAAAGGCAAATGGCACTATATATTAAAGTCCTTCTTTATGATTTGTTGTGCATTACTGCTTGGTAAAGTCATCGGTTTGTTCATTTTTGGAGAGCTGCATTCTTTAAGCGACATTTGGGAACAACTCCCTGCGGATGTTTTTATTATGATGCTCGTGGGCTTCCCAATTAGTGTCCTTGGTTGGTACCACGAAGAGTCAAAGTTTTTCCGGGCACTGCGACGCAAAGAAAAGCGGTTAAAAGGCAATCAAAACAAACCGAAATAGAGTAACCTTTGTCTCTGTTTGGATTGCCACTTACCTATCTGATCGATTCTATCCCTTCCAGTCGTTTAGCGTTTAGTTACGTGTTGCAAAAAGCCTTCTTAATACAACAGCCCCCAGTGTTGTGGAAATTGGTACTGTAAGAAACATTAAAAAACGAAGTTGAGCATTAGCGTATAAAGGCTCGCACTGTCATCCTTTGGGGCTGATGAAAACGCGCCAGAGCTATTATTGTAGGCGTTGAACCTTTGCCAATCTGCATTCAGGGAAACGTTGTAATCTAGGTCGTATCTCAACCCGAGTAAGAAACTGTCTCCACTTTTTTTATCCCGACTATTAAACTGCTGACCGTAAACAATATAAGGAGTCAGCTTGTTTACATTATAACTTGTTGTCGCGTACCAAGATGAGGAAAGGTTGCTGGTCTGTCCTTCTGCCATAATCACAATGTTATCGAGCTCGTATCTTAACCCTAGAGAGAACAGATCGATCGTGTTGTTTTTTTCTGTTTCAACTAGACGGTCAATGATTGTGGTTCCGCCACCGGGAGTGGACTGCTCAATGTTAGAGAGCGTCGTTGTTTGATCATAATCGCCGTGGAGGTAGGAAAAATTCCAACGATAGCTCTCTCCGCTTAGCGTTAAGTTCATCCCTGCAGTGTTGTTTGACTCAATTTCCAATTCAGTACGTTCATTGATGGTTACGTCACTATTGTCTTTAAACCCGACAAACGGCATGGCGGTAAGTACGACTTGCTCATTAAGGTCATGAATCCAGCGTGCAGATAGGCCGTTATAAGCCGTGATACCTAGAATGCTGTCATATACCTCATTCGGTGGGCGGGCTTGGGTAAAAGCGTGACCGACATAGTTGTACTCAGACATCAAAAACAGTGGCAGTCTTAAGCGTCCTCCTCTTATTTCTATGTTTTTATAGGTATAAGCCAAATACGCCCACTCGAGCTGAGGCGAGCTCCAATGGTCTTGCGGGCGCTTTACGACTTGTGCGGATGCCCGAAATGCCTTGTGAAAATAATCGAGCTGCATGCCGAAAGTGGTATCGCAATCGAAACAAGATTCATCGCCAATAAAGCGGTTAACTAGTACCGTAGTTGGGTTATCGGATTTTGCCCACGAAGTAGAGCCAAAACCACTTAAAGAAAGTTGTTCTGTTAGTTCAATCGTGGCTGAGCTCGGAAAGGTCGCGATACTCAGCGATAACATGGTTAAATATTTTTTCATATCAATTCTCCGAGCTAACCACACATAAAACATGAGCATTACTAGGGACGCTCGATGTTGGGGCATAACCAATTCTATTCGGCTTCTCTTGCATCCATGCTATGAGGTCATCAATGCTGGAGCGTGCAATCACTTTTGGCGGTCTAGCTTTACCTGAAAAAGACAAGCTTGCCCAATGCGCGTTCATTTGCGCTAAATTTTTGTTGAGAAGATAACGATAGAACTCAGCTCTTTCTGTTGATGTCGCAGGCCAGTCAGAGAGTTCAATTCGCTGGCCTTGTAAAAGTTGCGTCTTCCCTCTGTACAACTTTCGCGCTTTATTGACAGTGAGCGGAGAGAATTCGTCATTAAATGAGAAAACTGCGTAGCTCTCTGCAGCGAGAGCTTGGCAATTTAATGAAAGAAGGGCAATCAGAATAAACAGATAGCGTTTTATGTAACGCAAAGGAAAAGCAACGCGAGAATGATTTCTACTCATAGAATCCACCTACATTGCTTGTTCAATTTGATACAACAGTTTTTCTTTGCGCACAGGCTTTGGTACGTAGGCATCCATTCCTGAATCAAAGCAGCGTTGAATATCATCATCAACGACGCTTGCGGTTAATGCGATAATGGGCGTCTTAGCTAATCCTTTACTCGCTTCATAAGCTCTAATTTGCCTAGAAGCTTCAAACCCATCCATTATGGGCATCATGCAATCCATCAAAATAACATCAAACTTTCCATCTTTTTGGAACATTTCGACTGCAATTTGACCGTTTTCTGCGACTTCGAATTGATAGCCTGCTTTAGATAGCAATAGAGAAGCCACTTTCTGGTTCACTCTATTATCTTCGACAAGCAAGATGCGTTCGGAGCGAATAGGCGTTACCGTTGCTTCTGGTTGCTCAGAACTTGCAGGTAGTTCATGAGTTTTATCGGGGGTGGTGTTCTCTTGGTGTGGTTCAGCAGGCGTCGTGTTGGAAACGCGTAACCCTATTGCCTTATCTAACTTCTCTTTAAGCAACCCTGCTTTAAACGGTTTGGGCACATAGTCATCCATTCCAACGTCAAAGCATTTTTGTATATCGTCATCGACCACACTTGCCGTTAGAGCAATAATCGGAATTCTGAAAGCGCGTTTTTCTTTTACTTCTATTTGACGAATTATTTGGGTGGCTTCAAATCCATCCATTACGGGCATCATGCAGTCCATTAAAATTAGGCTGTACTGATTCTGTTGAAATTTCTCAACCGCTTCTTGTCCGTTTACTGCGACATCAAAGTCGAAGCCAGCTTTTGTGACGTGTAGCCCCGCGATTTTTTGATTGACCGTATTGTCATCAACGACCAAAATTTTCGGCAGAGATTTAACATGTTGCGCTGAAGTGCTCTCTTGTTGTGCGTGCGAGAAATTTGCCGCACAACTTTCAAGTGCTTTAATTAAGCGCTGCCCTAGTAGTGGCTGAGTGACCAAGGCGCTGATATTGTTTCTAAAGTCGAATTGTGGGCTATGAAGGTGCTTGATGAGGCAGACACGAATGTTTCGTTTACAAAGGCTTTCTATCTCATCGATATGCATCGCCGCTGCATTTGGTGATCCTTCTACATGAATAACGATAACGCGCTCGTTATCAATCCACGTTGGCAACGCACTTAAGGTATCTACTGACTGCGTTATATTGATGTTGAAAAAACTTAACTCGTTACGCAGTTTTTGTTCTAGTTGAGTACTGCTGCATACAATCCATATGTCGTTGTGATTCAGAGCGTGATAAGCGTTAAACTCTTGCGTCACAACAGGAGCAGTTAGTCCAAAGAAGAAGCGACTGCCTTTACCTTTCTCGGATTCAAGTTGAATTTCTCCACCCATTAGCTCAACTAATTGCGTGCTAATGGCAAGCCCAAGTCCAGTTCCCCCAAATTGTCGGGTAGTAGAGTTATCCTCTTGGGCAAATGGAGCAAATATTTTCTTTTGCTGCTGGGCATCAATACCAATCCCAGAATCTTTAACGGAAAACTCGATGACCGCTTCACCATTTTTAATTTCGCGGGTGATGACCGATAGCTCTACACTGCCTTGTTCGGTAAATTTTACCGCGTTAGACATGAAGTTCATGACAACTTGGCGTATACGATGGTCATCCAACATTACGTGGTAAGGCGTGTTACGGCTAATGTTGACTTGCACATCGATGCCTTTTTCCTTTGCTTTCGGTGAAATGATAGAAGCAATGTCATAGATAGACTCTCGAACACAAGTTGAATGTGGGCTAATGAGCAGCATCCCAGATTCAATTTTTGAGAAGTCTAGAACGTCATTAATTAAACTCAAAAGCAGTTGGGAGGAGGTTTCAATCGTGTCGACGTAATCGCGTTGTGTGGCAGTCAGGGAAGTATCGGATAACACTTCAGAGATGCCAATAACGCCATTTAGCGGCGTGCGGATCTCGTGGGACATGTTGGCCAAAAAGCTACTTTTGGCTTTACTCGCCTTAATTGCATCATCTTTTGCTTGTTCTGCATCTTCTTTAGCTTGTGTGAGCTTTAGTCTGGACAACATCCGCTCATCACTAAGCTTTTTTACCTCTCGAGCAAACTTACTCAGCTCGTCTTTACCCTTTATTAGTTGAGCAAGAGGTGAATTTTCAGTGTTACTTTGTTCATTGCTTTCGTTACTGAGAAATTTGAGGACTAGATTCAAGTTTCCAGTAACTTTTCGCACCAATCTTAGCGTTAAACTTACGACCAACAGCGTTAAAAGGCTCATCATTGCGATAAAGGTAAAGCGGTGCTGTGTCGTCGTGTTGATTGTCTTTGATATATCATCACTCAGCTGTTGTTCCATTTTGTCGTCAACACTTTGTAATAACGATAAGCGTTTGTTGAGTGCAGATAACCCCGCATCAATCTCATCCGGGGTTAATGATTTGAGTTGAGCTGGTTGCAATAAATAAGCACGAAACTCTTGGCTTTTGATAAAGACTTCACCCGTAAACGTCTCAATGAGCAGATCTACTTGTTGTTGATTGGCATTTAGCGTCACAAAACGCTCTAGAAATAGTTGTTGGTTCTGGATTAAAGATTGGATAGAAGCCTGTGTTGTGAGGTCATACTCGTTATTTTCCTCTGAAGATCGAATCAAATATTCGCTTAATCTATGCTCTTCAGTGGACCAAAACATCAACCATTCAAGTTGCATCAAAGAAGAAAGGTGAGTGTTTGTTTCATAACTCACATTTCTAAAATAGACTTTGTCTAAGCTCATGAGGATTTCTTTGAACGTATCAGCGCGCCACTCTGCCGCATCTAACTTTTCTTCTTGATTTTGCGAAGAGAGCATCGAGAGGGTTGCTTCCTCAAAGCTTGTCAACTGGTTTAGTATCTCAGCGTTTTCACCGAATACTGGTGCAGCGGTGTCGCGTAACAATTGAGATATCTGCTGAGTTTTTAGTTGCTTATCTATTACATCAGGGTTATTCGGTAGGTGATAAAGCGAAGATACGCGGTCGATGTAGACAGAGAATAACTGTGCTTTTTGTAGTTCCTGAGCCTGGATAGAAAGGCTTTGTACATGTTTACCCGCGAGGACAAGCAACAATAAAATTGGCAGCAAAACCAACCCAAATAGCTTTTGTTTTACCGACAGGTTGTTCCAAGAAAAGATTCCTACCACGCGCATTTCCATATCCAAGAAGTTGATATGAAAAGTGTAGTTTATTTATCTCAGATGTTAGATTTTAAGAGAAAATTCATATTAATGAGGTGGGGGAAGTGTGACCGATATTGCATTACGAGTACTAACGCGCTAAGCGGCAATAGTTAACAAAACGGCGTTCTAAGCAAAGTGATTGACGCTTTGAGCGCCACTCCCTCGTTGGTATTCAAATGCAATCAATTCCTCGGCAGGTACAGGTCTACCTAAGAAAAAACCTTGTACGACGTCACAGTGGAGAGACTCCATTCGTGTGAGTTGAGTTTGAGTTTCTACGCCTTCGGCTACTACTTTCATTCTTAGGTTGTGAGCCATGGATACAATCGCGCGAACTAATGAATCGTCTTGATCGCTTTTTCGGATTTGAGCGATAAATGAACGATCAATCTTGAGCCCGTCAAAAGCCATATGTTGTAGGTAGGCAAGGGCTGAATACCCCGTACCAAAGTCATCTAGCCAAACTTCCACTCCGATACTTTGTAGTTTTTTAAGCACATATTGAGCTTTCTCTGTATCATCAATAAAAAGTGACTCTGTCACTTCAACATGAATGGTTTGAGGGGCGACATCATGTCGTCGTAAATACTTAGAAAATAATTGACTTAAATCTTGGCGATAGATTTGTCTTGGGGACAAGTTTAATGCGATGTGAAAATCCGTACCGAAATGTTCTGCCCACATTGCCCGCTGAGCAATTGCCGTCTCAATGATATGTTCTCCAAGCTCCAATATTAAATCACTTTGCTCTGCGATCGGGATAAACGATTCTGGACTGATATAGCCTTTCTCGGGATGATTCCACCTAACCAATGCTTCGACCCCAATTAGGCGATAGGTTTTTAGATCAAATTGTGGTTGATACCACAGCTCGAATTGAGACAAGTCACGTACTGAACGACGCAGTTCTCGTTCTATGTATAAACGTTGTTTAATCGTTTCATCAAACGTGGAATCGTATATCGTCATAATGTCTTTACCGCGTCTTTTAGATTCCTGCGCCGCAAGAGAGGAAAGCTGTAAAAGAGACTCAGCGTTTGAACCAAATTCTGGATACACAGCAATTCCGAGGCTTGCCGTAATTTGAATATCGTTCTCTTCCAAACTAAAGGGAGAGAGTAGTTGGCGATGAATAGCGTGCGCTTTTTCTCTAGCTTCATGATTGTCCGAGCACGGAAAGGCCAGTACAAATTCGTCCGCACCTACTCGACTTACGATGGTAGAAAGGCGGTAAAGCGGCTTAAAATAACTCGGCAAACGGCTTTGAAGCTCTGAGGCAAGATGGCCTAGCAATTTATCCCCAATGTTATGTCCGTAGTTATCGTTAATGTGCTTAAAGTCATCCAAGTCAATAAACACAACCGCGAGTGAGGGGGATTTGTGGTCAGTTATTTGCGTTTGAATATCAATGAGTAACTTTTCTCGGTTTGGCAGGGAAGTCAGAATATCGTGGTACGCCATGAACTCAACTCGGCTGGTGTATCGGTTCACTTTGTTTGACATTTTGTTGTACGCCGAAATAAGTTCTCCCACTTCATCTTTGCTTTGTATGTCGGTGACTGGCAGCGCTTGGGTATTTGACTCTGAAAATTGATCTTTTAGTTGCTTGAGTGGTTTAGTTAACGACCGCCCCAAAGCATAAGCGATGATGCTACCGAATAGAACGGATATCCCACTGATCGTTAGCAGCAAGTTAAACATCTTCTGTTTATCGTTTGAGGTAATCGCTTGGACTTGTTCAATATTCTGTTCTTTCTCTTCCAGTAGATGTATCAAGTTAAGCTCAAGATACACCGCCCCAAGAGTAATGTTTGATTGCTGAATCGGCGCTGCGATCTCCAACTGATGCTTGGAAAAGGAAACGAGAGTTCTAGATTCTTCTATTGCTTTCAAAATAAAAGGAGAGCGGTAATGAGGTTGGGCAAACATCCTTAGCTGAGTAGTGCCGTCGTGAAAGATTAGCCCTTCATTGTCAACAACATGTATTTTCGAGACATCTGGCTGGCTCAATGTTGCCTTAATTTGCTCATACGCTTGACTGATATTGTCTGTATAGAGTGGATCAAAAAGCTGTTTTGATAATAGCTCTGCATAAACCAACCCTTTTTGCTTAACGTAAGATTCTGTTTTTTCTTGAGAGTTGTTCGTGATTTGTTGAGTTAAGCTATTTGAATACGCATCGTAACCGTGCATGTATAACGCAAGATTTATCACCACAACAAACAAGACAACGAACATTGTCGAGCAAATGTATTTGGTTTCGAGTGAGAGCTTTTGAAACATCAATCCACCTTCGGTAACAAGTGAACTGACTTGCGCACTGTACTTAAGGAGGCTCGCATTTCTGGAGTAAGCGCGCTGAATTTTTTGGTGTTCTGAAACTTTTTAAGTGCGAGAGAGCCTTCGTGAGTTGTATCCATATCAAGGAGTATGGACGTGATTTTACGCTGTTGCTCTAGGCTCATGCTTGGAGAAGCGAGAATTAAATCCCTGGGTATTTCAACAGAACGAGAAAAAATCGCTAGTTTGTCTTTCATGTTCTCTGGCAAATCTTTGGGATTGTTCCAGTTGAAGTTACTGAATGCTCCTGCTGCAACTCTCTGTTTATATACCCATACAGATAGGTTGATTTCATTTGACTGAGCGAGTTGCTCATCAAGGAATAAATAACCAATACTGTCTTTGGCCGGTTTGTCATCAGGAGAGGGAAGGTATTGCAGTTTTTCTCCGTGGTTCAGCAATGTAATCGCAGGTAGGTAATAGCTGCTGGTAGACGTGCGCTTTTCGAAAACAAGCGTTTTTCCGCGCAGGTCAGAAAGTGACTCAATGCCACTCTCTTTATTAGTAAAGAACACCGTATGATATTTTTGCAGGCCTTTTTTCCATCGTATAGCAAGAACTTGGCTATTAGACTCCTTTTCTAAGGTCATCGCATTAAAGGGGGTCGCCGTTGCAATTTGAACGGTGCCATTTTCAAGCGCAACCGCGAGCTGACGATAATTTTTAAATACCTTTACCGCCCCTTTTGCGTAACCATATTCAGTCATATTTTCAGTTACATATTGAGTAAGGGGCGTCGCTTTTTTGATTTTGCTTTGGGCTTTATTGGACACAATGCCAAATGTGAATGTTTTCTCAATATTTTCTTGTGCACTGACGACAAAAGGTGAACTCAGCAAAGTGAGTAATAACAGAGTGCAGGCAGGTTTCATCCGGCTTCAACTTCCTTCTGGTGCATGTCAGTAATATTTAGTATTTATCAATGTGCCGAAATCAATCTTAAAAACAGTATGATGTACAAATTTCGTTGTGTGCGCACTTTTTATAATGTGACTTGGTCACTTATTCCGTTCAAATAGTACCGAATTTGACGTTTATGTACAGGATGAATGTATCACCGTGAGTCTGAATTCACTGGATTCTTGGTCAAGCGCTGTATTGGCTGTGAGCTAATGCGCCTTATGTATCGCTATTTTGTACTAAGAAAATTTTTCCAATTGTTTTTGATACTTTTTCTCGAGAGCTTCATTGCCTGCTGCACGTTCAAGTTGAATCATGAGTTGCAAAGAGGGCTTCTTCACGCCATACATTTGATTGAATCTCATTAATCGAATTCTAGCTTCAGTATAATCACCGCTATCAATTTCTATTTTAGCGAGTTGCAAAATCGATTTTGGTCTATGAGGGTCATGATCGATAGCTCTAGTAAAGTAGTATCTCGCTTTGTCTTTATCTTGTGATTTTAGCGCACAAAAAGCTGCATTCTCATAGCTTGCTGGAATAAGGTAGTAATAAGGCTGCTCAATGGCTCGATTAAACATCTGATCGGCTTTTTCGAAGTCACCTCGCTTGCAAAGAAAAGTACCGTAGTTATTGAGCACATTTCCGTTTTTAGTGTGTTGGCGTAGAGAGCGTTTATACATCTGTTCGGCTTTAATATCTTCACCAACCGTTTCGTAGTAGTGAGCCATAGATAATTGCGCGCGATAGTATTGAGGTGCGTGGTTTAAGGCTTGTTGTAAGTTATCATGCGCGCGAATCATGTTACCGCCGTCTAAATAACCTAAGCCAAGTGCGATACGTGATTCTGCCATTGCCACAGGATCGGCTTGAACGACAGGGCTTCCATCTTCTTTCACCGTCACGCAACCCACGAGTGCAAACTGAGACAATAATATTAGTGCACCGAGCTTTGCTGTTTTCATTCTTTATCCCTACATCCTTGAATCTTTCTGCATGATATGAATTACTTAGCAAAAACCTATTGAGGAAAAAACACTATGCGATCAGGTTTGCAAACTGTTATGAAAAAGCCGCCATATGGCGGCTTGGTTCACATATTACATTTCGGTAATGATGAGTGCTTTGTTTGCTTATTTTGAAGCTAATCGTCTTTAGTGAAAGCATCTTCACTGAAGTGATCGAGGTCGTACGGTGTTTGCTGATAAACACAGTAGTTCAGCCAGTTTAAAAAGAGGAGGTGTCCATGGCTTCTCCAGCTTGCAATTGGTGGGTTATCTGGGTTGTTCTTTGGGTAATAGTTGACAGGAATAGCGGGCTCCATACCTTCGCTTAAATCTCGGATATATTCATTATGTAAGGTGTGAGAATCATACTCAGGGTGTCCTGTGACAAAGACATTGCGTTTGTCTTTTGTGGTGGCCAAGTACACACCTGCGACATCCGATGTCGCTAAAATGTCTAAGTCAGTATGCTCTTCTAGAAAGTGAGGCGAAAAATCTGCGTAACGCGAGTGAGGAGCCAAAAACGTGTCATCAAATCCGCGTAAGATAGGGTGAAACTGATGATGGATTTGATGATGATAAACACCTGAAAGTTTTTCTTTACGCGTTTTTTTAGGTAGATCGTAGAGTAGCTTTAACCCTGCTTGCGCAGCCCAGCAAACATAAAGAGTAGATGTCACATGATCTTTTGCCCACTCCATGATGGTTTTGAGATGATCCCAATAAATGACATCTTCAAATTGCACCAAACCTAATGGAGCCCCAGTAATGATCATGCCATCGAAGTTTTTATCTCGCACCATTTCAAATTGGCGATAAAACGTGTCTAAATGTTCAGTTGGCGTATTTTTACTCGGGCGGTTATCAATGCGCAGTAATTCGACGTTAACCTGTAGTGGGCTGTTTGAGAGTAGACGCAGAAACTGAGTTTCAGTCTCTATTTTTTTTGGCATCAGATTAAGGATCAGCACTCTTAAAGGACGTATTTCCTGACTCGCTGCACGCGTTTCACTCATCACGAAGATGTTTTCTGTCCTTAATACATCGGTAGCTGGTAATTGATCTGGAATTCTAATTGGCACGACTTTCTCTCCCTAAGCATAGTCAATCTAGACGTCTATACTTCTAAAGCTAACTTAATTAAGTTTAGATGTCGATACGAAATCCGACTTTTCAATCTACTCTTTACATTATGGTAAACCGTACTCGGGGTTGTCACACAATTGTGACTAAAGCAGAGTTTCTGATGAGATAGGTTTGAAACGCAGTGTGTACTATTTGCTGGTAATTATGCGATCACGTTAATATGTGAAGGTGACTTCGTAGTAAGGAAGTCTCAAATTAATGAGCCATACTAAAAACAATCAGCTCACCATTTTGCATTAATGTGCATATTTGGAAACATCGTCAGTGGAGGACATTATGTTCGGTATTTTCAAGAGAAAGACAAAGATTCAGAGCATCGCTCAAGAAGTTCCTTGCGTGCTACTGCATTCGTTTGGTGATAAAGACATTTATACGCCGGAAGAGATTGATCAAGCTCTTCAAAAGCTGGGTTATGATAAGAGCAAGGATATCAGTCATTATCAGTATGCGTATGGAATGTTTGCCGATGAAGCCTCTTACGAGCTCCTAGAACTAACGGATGAGCTAGGTAATTATGGTCATTTCCAACGTGAAGTAGGTAAGATGCTACTCAATACACCTGAGCCGATTGATATGCATATCTACTTTGAAATTTCTCGTCAGCACCAAAACGTCAGCCTTTCACCTGGTCATCAAAAAGTAAGCGAAAGTGATGGTGTGTAAACATCGTTAGTGGTATTCCATCGTGAGATGAGTTGGGTATAATGCGCGGCCTAATTATCCGGACATGTTGTCGGTTACATTTCTGTTGAGCGTTAATGCCTTATGTTCAAAATGCTTATCTCTATGCCACCAATGTTGGCGCTGTCGATCGCGATTGTATGTGAAGTGATTGCCACTTCTTATATTCCCAAAACAGAGCAATTTACGAAAGTAATGCCGAGCACAGTCGTTTTGATTGGTTACGGCATCGCTTTCTTCTTGCTTTCCGTCACAGTGCAAACAATGCCTGTCGGGGTTGTTTATGCCATATGGAGTGGTGCTGGGATCGTTTTGGTTGCGACGGTTGGTTACTTTGTTTACGGACAGCGTCTAGACTTACCAGCCCTAGTTGGTATTGGGTTTATCATCGCTGGTGTGTTGATCGTAAATTTATTATCCAAAACAGTAGGGCACGAATAACGCCACTCTACTTGTTAAGTGAATAAGAAGCCGCAGCGAGAAAAATTGCTGCGGCTTTTTAGTACAAATTCAATCGCTAATGGCGAGTATTGATATGACGTCTTATTGTTGTATTCATCACGGTCGCATTATGTGATTGAAAAACAGGCATTATTTAGCGCATTGAAAATACAAAGTTATGTTTCTTCAAACTTTAGGAAAGGGCAGTAGATAAATCACTCCGATAGATGTTAACGTGGCGACTCATCTTTACTGCTTTTTCATTCCCTACATATTTCTGCAAAGTTCTTATTGTGTAGTGTGTCGAAGAACCATAGAATCCGCGCGCTTTAATTTATGTTATTAGCGTTATCAATGATAAAAGTGCAGTCCATTATCATTGTTTTTATCACTTATAGATGGGCACATCTGACAATACTTACATGAACAAATACAAAAAGCCTGCATTCAAGGCCGAATTTCTTTTGCCTCGTTACTGGGGAACGTTAATTATCATTAGCGTGATGTACTTACTTAGCCTCCTTCCTTTTAAAGTTCAACTAGCTTTGGGACGCAACATTGGTCGTTTAGCTATGCGAATCATGAGAAAACGTCAAGTTACTATCAGACGCAATCTTGAGCTTTGCTTCCCTCATATGGAAAAATGCCAACGCGAAGCAATTCTAAAAGACAACATCGACAATACTGGCATCGCACTTTTTGAGACCGCAATGGCATGGTTTTGGTCAGATAAACGGGTAAACAAACACGTCACGATAAAAGGCATGGAGCATCTAGAGGCTTTAGAGAAGTCAGGCAAAGGTGCATTAATGTTGGCCGTACACTCAATGAATCTAGAGTTAGGTGCTCGAGCTTTTGGTATTAAAAAGTCTGGAACCGGTGTTTATCGCCCAAACAATAATCCGTGCTTTGATTATTTTCAGTATAAGGGACGCTCTCGCTCTAATCGTACACTGATTGATCGTAAAAACGTCAAAGCCATGCTTGAAGCACTTAAAACGGGTGAGCGGGTTTGGTATGCACCGGACCATGATTATGGTAACCGACGCTCGACATTTGCACCGTTATTTGCCGTTAAAAATGCTTGTACTACGACAGGTACAAGTTTGTTGGTTGATTCTACAGATTGCGCCATTGTGCCTTTTACGATGGTAAGAGGAAAAGACGGACACTATACCCTAACCATTAGTGCGCCCGTCGAAGGTTTCCCGAAAGAGGATCATCAACGTGCCGCCGCATTCGTGAATCAAATAGTTGAAACATCAATCATGGCAAGTCCGAGCCAGTATATGTGGCTTCATCGTCGGTTTAAAACTAGACCAGAGGGTGAGGACTGTTTGTACAAGCCTAGGCTCATCCCTAGCTTGGCATAACACATAGAGAGCCTACAAAAAGCCCAAGGAACATACGAACTTTGGGCTTTTACTTTCTATTCTTTTCGCTTTATAAGTAGCGATCTTTTAGGTGAGCTTGAAAGTGTTTAGCATTCAGTGTTTCACCCGTGGCTTGTTTTACCAACTCATCAGTGGTGAATAAGCTACCTTTACTCCAGATGTTTTCCGAGAGCCAATTGAATATCGGAGCTAAGTCGCCAGAACGAATAACCGCATCTACATCGACGGTTTGTTTCATTGCTGCCATAAATTGTGCAGCGTACATCGCACCGAGCGTGTAGGACGGGAAATAGCCAAAACTTCCGTCTGTCCAATGGATATCTTGCATACAGCCATTTTTGAAGTTTCCTTCGGTTGATAGCCCCAAGTACGCTTTCATCTTTTCGTTCCAGAGTTCTGGTACATCTGTATGTTTGATGACGCCGTTCATGAGATCTCGCTCAATTTCATATCGAAGAATAACGTGAGCAGGATATGTAAGTTCGTCAGCATCTACGCGAATAAAGCCTTTTTCTACGCGAGTGTAAATTTTGGCTAAATTGTCTTTTTCGAATTCACTACCAGAAAAATGGTTAGAAGCCAGTCGAGCGAGGTGATCGATAAACGCGCTGCTTCGTCCTATTTGCATTTCAAAGAAGAGTGATTGTGATTCATGAATACCCATAGAGCGAGCTTCTCCCGCGGGTGTTCCTGATAAATCTTTTGGTAGCCCTTGCTCGTATCGAGCATGGCCAGTTTCGTGGACAATTCCCATCAATGATTGGACAAACTCGTTTTCATTATAACGTGTCGTAATACGCACATCTGTCGGTACACCGCCACAAAATGGGTGGGTACTCTCATCAAGTCGACCGTGTTCAAAATCGAATTGAAGTAGCTTCATGACTTCCAAACCGAGCGCTTTTTGCTTTTCCGCAGGGTAGTGCGCAGTTGGCAATAAGATGTTGTCTGATTGTTGTTTTTCAAGCGCTTCATCGATCAAAGTAGGAAGCCAGGTTTTCACGTCAGCAAAAAGAATGTCTAACGACGCAGACGTTGTGCCAGGTTCATAAACATCGAGCATGGCATCATAAGGAGTCGTGCCGTTTGCTTCGGCTCTAATTTGCGCTTCTTCCTGCGATAGCTTTACGACTTCAGCCCAGTTCTTTTCAAAACCAGCCCAGTCATTTTCTCCACGTTGCGTACGCCATGCATGTTCACATTTGGAGCCAGCAAGAGATTGAGCTTGAACTAATGATTCTGGTAGTAAGTTAGCTTGCTGCCACCCACGCTTCATTTCTCTTAGGATAGATTCTTCTTTTGTAGACAGCGTCTCTTCTTCTGCCTGAGCGAAAAGCTCTCCCAAGTGCGGTTGAGTCATTAAAGAATGGATATGTACATCGAGCTCTGCCGCGGCATTCGAGCGTGCTTCAGCGCCACCAGGTGGCATGACCGCTGCTTGATCCCAATCTATGATGGCAGATAGATGCTCAAAATTTGCCACTTTTTTGGAATGTTCAACGAGTTTTGTAAATGCGTTCATGTGACTACTCTTATTCTTTTGTTCTTTCCCTAAACACCCGATAACGGGTCCTTCATATGGTGTTGCACTAAGCAACCTGCGTTAATTTACTAATAATTAACAATTAACTCCAACCCATTGTCCATAAACTCACCCAGTTGTATAGCTCTCTTCAAAAAGAAGCTTGCGAATCTTGTGGATTGGCGGTATTGATGAAGGATTGACAATTAATTATCACGATAATATGGATATTTTGAATTTCGAGGCATTTATTATTGCCATTACGATTTTAACGTTAACGCCAGGTTTAGATACTGCACTTGTTATCCGTAACACTAGCCGCTCGGGCCTAAAAGATGGATGTACAACCAGTCTAGGGATTTGCTTTGGCTTATTCGTACATGCTTTTTTTTCTGCGGTTGGTATCTCGGCGATTCTTGCGCAATCAGCAGAGTTGTTCCAAATCGTAAAAATGATTGGCGCAGCTTATCTTATCTGGCTTGGTTTGAGCAGTTTAAAAGCGCTAATGTCGTCGAAAGATGGATTGACCGTGACCGAGCAGATTCACGAAGTGTTTAATGGTAAGCGCTCTTTTAGAGAGGGCTTTCTTTCTAACGTCTTGAACCCGAAAACGGCGGTCTTCTATTTGGCTTTCTTGCCACAGTTTGTGAATCCAGAAGGTTCACCCTTGCTTCAATCAATGATGATGGCATCTGTACACTTTGCTATTGCGATGGTTTGGCAGTGTGGTTTAGCTGGCGCGCTTAACTCGGCTAAAAATCTACTAAAGAATGCAAGCTTTATGAAGTGGATGGAAGGCGCGACGGGCGCAGTATTAGTCGCACTTGGTGTGAAGTTATTGATTGAAAAACCCGTTTAATGCGTAATATTTATCGATTGTTGATACTACTCGCTGTATTTATTGTGGGGATAGGTGCCGCTGTTGCTTGGCATACGTGGCCACAAGTACAGTTTGCGCAACGCGGCATGATCTGGTCTTGGCACTGGGGCTACTTCGAGCCTTTTGCTAATGGAATACAACAAACGCGAACTCAAGATACTAAACAGTTGTTGCTCAGGCGTGTGTATTTGCATGACGCTATTGTCATTTTTGTTTCGACAACTATGGACAATAAATTTGAGGTTGACGTTGTAAAAGAGCAAACCTGTGAACCTAAAACGACAACTTGGGCTTCGGTCTCTGTCAATCATCAACCTGTTAGGCATGTACCTATGGTGTGCGATGCGTTTGGGCAAGGCTACTTTTATCGCTACATCGGGAAACATCTGGAATCGATTGAAGTTGGTGTCGGCGACTCGTTTGTAACAGAAGCATTTTTAGACTGGCCGCTCTCAGAGTTGAAAGCGGATCAATTCAAGCAAAAAAATGCGAAGTTTTTTGAAGAACGTGGAGAAAACGTTGAGCATCAATGGTTGAGAGATTAACCATTTAACCGAAGATAAATAAAGCCCGCTAAATAATAGCGGGCTTTGTGTTTTTACCATGTCTAATGTGTTTTGCTCTCTGTGACTGACAGTTTATGACCGCAAACCTGCCGTTTCATTAAGCTTTCACTGCTTCAACTTCACCTGATTGCGATGTTGAGCTAAAGAACAGTTTGGTTTCTGCCAGTACGACGTGACGCAGTGCGATCAAACCAATCAGGTTAGGAATTGCCATCAGACCGTTTACGATATCAGCCAGTAGCCAAATCATATCGAGGTGAAGGAATGCACCAGATGCCACCAAGCCAACGAAAATCAGTTTGTATGGAAGTACAGCTTTAGTTCCGAACAGGAACACAACGCAGCGCTCACCGTAGTAGTTCCAACCAAGAATGGTGGTAAAAGCGAAGAACATCAAACCGATTGAAACGAGCATAGGGCCAAATGTATCTGCATTTAAACCCACCGCAAAAGCATGAGTCGTCATCGCGGCGCCTGCTAGGTCACTTTGCCATGCACCGGTCAGGATTAGAGCAAGGCCTGTCATGGTACAAATAATGATGGTATCGAAAAAGGTACCCGTCATTGAAATTAGGCCTTGTTTAACACAAGAGTCTGTCTTCGCTGCTGCTGCTGCCATAGGCGCGCTACCCAAACCTGATTCATTTGAGAACACACCGCGAGCGATACCTGATTGGATTGCCAGCATGATGCTTGCACCTAAAAAACCACCAGTCGCTGCTGTTGATGTAAAGGCTGAAACCAGCACTAATTCAACGGCATTGAACAATTGGTCTGCATTCATGATGATCACGCTTAAACACGCCAACACATAAAATACAGCCATGGTAGGAACCACTTTTCCTGCAACGTTAGCAATGGATTTGATGCCACCCAAAGTTACGAAAGCAACCAAAAGAGTTAGTACAAAGGCAGATAGCTCACGGTTAACACCAAGAGATATCTCACTTGCATCCAGAATCGCGTTTACTTGTGGAAACGTACCGATACCAAAACAAGCAACACCCAAAGCAAACACTGCAAACATGATCGCGAGAGCTTTTGAGCCAACACCGTATTGCAAGTAATACATTGGGCCACCAATCATTTGGCCTTTATCATCGACTCTTCGGTACTTAACCGCCAACAAACATTCGGCGTATTTAGTCGCCATTCCGAAAAGGGCAGCGAGCCACATCCAGAATAGAGCGCCTGGTCCACCGAGTTTGATTGCTGTGGCAACACCAACAATGTTACCAGTACCAATTGTTGCTGAGAGCGCAGTACAAAGAGCTGCAAAGCTAGAAACGTCACCTTGAGTATTAGATGACTTATCTTTACTGAATACCATCGCTAGCGCTGTTGGGAGGTGTTTAAACTGGATCAAGCCAAGGCTAAAAGTGAAGTAAACACCTGTACCTACTAGCAAAATAAGCAGCGGTGGACCCCAGACAAAATTATCGATGGTTTGTAGTAAAGATTGTAGGTTGTTCATGATTTCCCCTTAATAAAACAACTAATAAGGAGAAGAGGGAAAGGACGAGATCAACGATCTCTAAAAGAACTAAGCTATTGGTTGTAGGCGGGAAGGCCAAGCCAAAATAGTTAGGTTGTAACTTTCCACTCCTCTGTCCTTTTGCCTGAGAGTTTCACCTTGCGTGAGTGCAAGACTTGCTCCTTCGGCGACCGATTTAACGGTTCTCTCCAGAGGTTCCTCCAACTACAGTCCCCGCTACCTAGGTAGCACCTGAAATAGTTAATTCTTCGGCGAGTTATGCTAATCAAATGTTAAAATTTGATTAATAACCACTCTCCTGCAGTCTTCATCGGAACAATTACTCAATTAAATGAGTAAAGGTTAGTTAATGATGCTGGTCATCATTAACGTGTGAACTCTATCATGTTTTTGGTCCATTTCAACACCCTATGTCAATTTATTTTCAATGAAATAACCTCATCAATTTTCATGAAGGTATGTTTGCCAATCTTTTTGTGCGAGTCACGGCATAAATAAAATTTATTGGGTTAGGGAATGGAACCCAAAACACTTCAGAACGATAAATGTGTTTCGATCGTTACGACATAAGTTATTCAATTAAGGACACAAAATTGATTAAAATCGGAGCACTTATTTTAAAATCTACGCTAAGTTGACCTTATGGTACGTATAAATGGGTTACAATGAATCTTTGTGAAACAGTCTACGGACCTAGGCAGTTTTTCATGAGTGGACAAGGAGGCGGTATGACCAGGTTATTAGCCATTGCGGTGTTGATTGCAGTAGCATTTGTGTTGTTTCGTTATCGAACCAATGAAAAAGTCCAAAAAGCGACCGTTATAACATTAATTGGCGCATTTCTGATTTATACAGCATCAATTATGTTTGCGGAATTGATCCGCTAGCAAAGTAAAAGAGTCCTTGGAGTAGTATACGGTGAGTTCTCAGAACAAAATGGAAGAGCAAGACGACGTAGTTGTCATTGAAGAGCGTGACAAACGTACGCATATCTATATCGCAATCGCTGCGGTGTTAGGCTTGGCATTTGGTGGCCTTGTTGGATCGGTTGTCACTGCGAACAAGTGGGAATCGACTTACCACGTATTAGAAGAAAAGTATCAAGCACTAACGCAAGATAAAACCCAGTTGGCATCTCAAGTAAAAGTGCGTGAAGAGGCGATCGACCAAGAAATACAAAACCAAGTTAGTGAGTTACTCGCCGCGAAAGATGAAGCTCATCAGAAAGCACTTAAGAAGTTGCAAAAGCAGTTGACTGAGGTCGAGAAGGTCAACTTGTCACTAGAGTCTCAATTGAAGCAGCAGGCAGATAAGATCAACACGACGAAGTCAGAAAATGAGAAGTTGAGTCGTCAAGCGGATATGCAAGCGACTATGTTTGAGCGGTCCCGCGAAGTATTCCAGAAAGAGCTAAAAATTTCGCAAGAATTAGAGTCTCTCGAGAAAGAACGGTCGAAATTATTACCTAAGATTGAGAAACTCAAGAAAGAGTGTGACGTATTTTTAGAAGGCAAATCTTGGGACGTGAAGTCGGACGCGTGTGATAAACATGATGAAGCTAATTCACGACTAAGTCAGGTCGATCAAATGATTGAAGTCTATAAAATGGACCTCAAACAAATCAAAGCAATAACGGAAGATATCGGCCTTTAAGTCTTTTGTATCCGGTTTTGAAAAGCAAAAGGAGCTCTTTAAGAGCTCCTTTTTCGTTGTTAGCTATGACTTTTAGCCTGTCGCGTATATTAGATTCGTGAGGCGTCATAGCCTGAGGCGAGCAGGAGCTCTCGTTCGTGTTTAATCAGCTGAGCTCGATCTTCAATTAGTTCATTGAGTGCTTGAGATGGCCTACCTGCTAATGCTTTGAACGAAGCAAAAGATTCCGCGGTGTCGATTTTATCAATCATCTGACTGATGACATTACGAGCCTCACACGGGTTACTCGTCGTTGTAAAGTATTCTACTTGCTTTGCTGCCGATTTCATCTCAGTTAATAGCTCAAGCGGGCTACTTTCTTTGGCTACTGCCATGTAGTTATCCAGCACGCGCTTTGCATAAAGCAGTTCTTTGAGGGGGATATCTCTTCCGCTCTCGATTAGGGATTCGCTAAGGATCATACTTGAGCTCATGGGCATTCCTTCTTATTACTACGCCGCTTTTGATGTTTCCTTGAGTCTAATTTATTGAAGTCACATTGGGAATGGGTAAAAAGCATTTTTAACGCATTTTTATTCATTTATGAAAACACGAATGCGATGCTTATCTGGATCGATAGCCATAAAATTTAACCCATACACTGATGTCGCTGGTGGTTGAACAAACTCAACACCTAGGTCTTTCCAGCGCTTGTAAATGCGCTCTAGCATATGACTATTGGGCACCGATAAAGACAACTCGGTGCCACCACCTCTAATTCCGCTGTAGGGTGAAAGATTATCTCTTTGCTTGAGTGTCAACGTTAAGCCTTCGGTCAGTGGAATAGCGGCGAAGGTTGGAGACAACTGCGTGACTTTGCGTTCGAACAGTTTCGAATAAAAAACTTGGCTTATGTGGATGTCCTCAACGTAGAGAACGAATGAATTGATAGTCAGCATGGTTTGTTCCTTAATCAATTAGAAATAGTAGGGGCAATCTAACGGAAAGGAACGACAGGAGTTGTCAGTAGAACATTCTCGAAGGTAAGTGACAGAATAAGAAAAAGGAGCCGTTTAGCTCCTTTTTATCAGCGGAATCATTGGTATTAATGAGTGTGTTTGGAAGAATACCAGTTGTTTTGATACGCTTTAGATGCAAATAATGCGTTTGCTTTTGCACGCTCGATAATAGACTCGTCCACCTCTAGCGGCTTCATGGTTTGGTCTTTAAAGTCGTACGCCAGGGTCGATATCTTTTCACCAGGGGAAAGCACAACGAGATTGTCGCGCGTTAAATAACCAAAGTTTTTGTCGTATTGCATCATTGCGCGTTCATCTTCGCGAGCCAGTGGCTTCGTTAAATCACGACCAATCATCGGTGTTTTAGCATCTACCCCAATCAGAGATAACAGTGTAGGCGGCATGTCTATGTTGTTTGCTATGCGGTCATCTTTACGTGGTTGAATGCCTTTACCAAGGATCAATGCTGGAATGTGAAAGTGCTTAACTGGAACAAGGTTAGCGCCAGAAACACGTGCATCATGATCTGCAATTACAATGAAAATGGTATCATCCCAATAAGATGACTTTTTCGCCTTTTCAAAGAAAGTACCCAAAGCGTAATCGGAATATTTAACGGCGTTCTTACGCGTCATATATTCTGAATCGTATGGCTCAATTTTGCCTTTTGGATACTCATAAGGGCTATGATTACTTGACGTAAAAACTAAGCTAAAAAAAGGTTTGTCGCTTTTTGAAAGGCGTTCAAACTCTTCGTTTGCTTTGTTATATAGATCTTCATCACTAACACCCCAAGAGCCAACAAAGCTTGGGTTGTTATAATCGTCTTCTTCTACTATTTGATCAAAACCGTTACCAAAGAAGAAAGTTTTCATGTTGTCAAAGTTGGCTTCACCGCCGTAAATAAATTGCGTGTGATAGCCTTGAGCTTTCAGTAAGTCCGCGATGGTAAAGAAACCCGTTTGGCTTTTACTCAGCTTCACTACCGCGCGAGACGGAGATGGAGGAAAGCCCGTGGTTACGGCTTCAATTCCACGAACAGAACGAGTACCAGTGGCGTACATTTGTGTGAACTGCCAACCTTCCTTCATGAGTTCATCAAGGTTTGGTGTTAGAGGTAAACCACCCAAAGCACCGACAAATTGGGCGCCTAAGCTTTCTTGTAGCAAAATCACTAAGTTTTTATGTTTACCCTGGTAAGTCGCGGGGTTACTGTTCATGGTTGGGAGTAATGAAGGGGTGAAGTCGGACTTTGTTGATGAAGTGCGAACTAATTCCAACATCTTTTGAGTGTCCATTTTTCCGTAGAACTGCTCAGCACTCTTTTCTGACTTCATGCTATTAACCGCAAACAACAATGAGTAAGATGAGTTCAGTGCTAAGTCGTTAAGCAGTGGATCGTTAGAAAAGGCGACCATAGCAGGATTTAGCGGGCGGTGCCCTAAAGATGAGCGAGCACCTGCAACCCCAAAAAGAACAACGAAAAGTGCCAATAGTGGTCGCCATTTCCAGTTGACCTGCTGCGCCTTATCGGTCAGTTTCTTACTCCACTTCCAACCTAAAGTGATGGTTAAAACTGTACCTAACGCACCAATAAACAGTTCTAATTTGTAGCCAGTCCAGAGCATACTCAAGACTTCTTTTGGGTAGATTAAGTATTCCACAAACAGGCGGTTTGGACGTAGGTCGTATTCCTGAATGAATGGCGCTGTTGCTAGCTCCATGTATACAAGCACCCAAAGCCCTAAAACCATCCATATGCGTAATATTCGCTTCCAACACTCTCCCATCTTACCGGTTAATGGCATGAAGGTTGAAAACAGTGCTGGAAGAATAAATAACCAGCAAAGCGTTGCAATATCTACGCGCAAACCTTGACCTAGGATGTAAATTAAGTCGTTTAGAGAGTCAATACGGTCAATCTGCCAAAAAGCTAGCAAAACTCTTGAGATAGACAGAAATAGAAGCGAAAACAAAGAAAAGGCAGCAATTGGCTGCAAAGGCCCCCACACAGAGCTCTTTGATAAGTTTTTCATATTTATTCGAATAGTTTAATTGTTATGTTGTGTTGTTTTTAGCAAAGCAAGCGTGAAATAAACGTGAATTATAATGTGGGTTTATGGTCGAGTAGTGTAAGTGTTGGTATGTCTATGTAAGGGGGAGGGGCGTTTGTGTAAAAAAAGAGCCAGTTGATAACACCAACTGGCTCTAGAGGTTGATAAAGGCATGATTACATTGCGGCTTTCTTCGCTTCTTCGACCCATGCGTCGAACTTTTTCTGGTTCGCTTTGATCCAACCATTTACATGAGACTCGATGTCCGCTGAGCTGTTCTTACCTTGGCTCATCATCATATTCTGAGCACTAACATCATTGATATTTAGTTTGATGATTTCAAATAGCTTCGCAGCAGCAGGGTTTTTTTCCGTAAACTCTTTATTGGCAACGATGCGCATAGAGTTCATCTCGAAGCCGTAGTTCTTACCGTTCTCTAGTGTCGTATCAATGTCCTTACGCTCACCAGGAAGTGAAGAGAATGGCACTTCTAACCACACAACATCTTTCCCTGGAACTAAAACGCCACTTACCCAGTACGGTGTCCAAGTGTAGTAAAGAATCGGATCGCCTTTTTTGTAACGTGAGATCGTATCAGCGATAATCGCCGCGTAGTTACCTTGGTTGTGTGTTACTGTGCCACGAAGTTTGAAAGCATCCAACTGATGCTCAACAACCATTTCACACCCCCAACCTGGGTTACAACCAGTTAAGTCCGCTTTGCCATCGCCGTTTGCATCGAATAGCTTCGCCAATTTTGGATCTTTTAACTGACCAATGTTAGTGATGTTATATTTTTCCGCGGTTTTCTTATCGATCAAATAACCTTGCGCAGCACCACTTACGTATTGGCCTTTACGGAAGAACTTATCATCACCGCCCGACATCGTGTACTTATCGGCGTGAAGAGGGAACCAACCAACCGCTAAGAAAGTAGCATCACCTTTAGCAATAGAGGTGTAGCCTACGTTGTAGTCCACTTCTTTGGTCGGTTTAACATCGTAACCAAGCTCTTCAAGTGCGCGGTTTACGATCAACGTTTGAAATGTTTCTTCTGCAACGGTTGATTGAACAGGCTGAACAGTGACACCTTCACCCGGTAGTTCACTTGCCACACCATAAGTTGAAAATGCGATAGTACTTAGAGCTCCAACAGAGAGCGCTTTCTTCCATGAATTATTCATTGATGTTTCTCCTAAGTTTTAGATCGTCTTGGTTCGTCTTTGTTTTCAGTTTTAATAGGTATGAAACAGGACCTGTGTGATACCAGCGAAGTTTAGTGTTGCCCGCATTAACCCCTAACACCTGGGTGATACGGTCTAACAAAATCGCAAGAATAACGATGCCTAAGCCACCAACGGCAGCAAGACCCATATCAAGTCGGCCAATACCACGAAGTACCATTTGGCCTAAGCCGCCAACAGCAATCATTGAAGCAATCACTACCATAGAAAGTGACAGCATTAAGGTTTGGTTTACACCTGCCATGATAGTTGGTAACGCCAACGGTAACTGGATGCGATAAAGCATCTGTTTTTTGTTTGCCCCGAAAGAGTGGCCAGCTTCGATAAGCTCTTCAGGTACTTGCTGAATACCTAAAATAGTCAGGCGCACAACGGGAGGCAGGGCGAAAATGATCGTTACTACTACGCCAGGAACGTTACCAATACCAAACAACATAACAATTGGCACAAGGTAAACGAACGCGGGAGTCGTTTGCATTGCATCTAATATTGGCCTAACAAATTTGGCAGCGGTTTGGCTCCTTGCCAACCATATCCCCATTGGTAGCCCTATAAGCAAACAGAAGAAAACGGCGGTTAACACCAGTGCTAGCGTTGTCATCGCTTGTGACCACGCACCAATTAGGCCGATGAAAACAAGGGATACAAGAGTAGAAAAACCAAGTTTTACATTGGAAAACTGCCACGCTAGCAAAAATAAAATGAGTACCATTATAGGCGCAGGTGTAGACACCAAAGCAGTTTCAAACGACGTTAGAATAAAGTCGATTGGAACTCGTATTGCTTGGAAAACAGGTCGACCATGTTCCACCAGCCAGTTCAAACCGGATTCTACCCAGCTATCGAGGGGTAAAACCGCATCTTGGAATGGGTTCATAATATCGAATGGCGCTTGCTCTACAGTTTCTGAGTTGAGCCAATCATTACTTGGCGCGGCCTCTGTACCTTGCGACCAAGGATCATCTTGCGCAGGAGCAGTATTTGACCAGGGATCATTGTTAGTTTGCTCTGAAGACATCGTGTTAATCCTTATCTAGTGTTTGTAGAAGACGTGATTTAGTCACGACACCAAAGTAAGTTCCTTTCTCATCTACGACAGGCACGGCATAAGGAACACCAGCAACCAGACCCAAAATGTCATTAATTGACTGATCAGGCTGAAGAGTAACTTCATCCGGTAATTGAGCACTGGCTAACGAACGGTTTTCTTTATGAGCCAAACGTAGTGAATCAAGAGATACGATGCCGGAATATCGGCTAGATTTATCGACGACAATGCCGTAATCACGGTCGTGATCCATCAGAATCTGCATCGCAGAGCCTGGACCGTCATTTTCCGATTTCTTAAAAACAGCCGCTGGCTTCTTGCGCGCGATATCTTTTGCTGTCAAGACACTTGCGATGTTTACGCCGCGGAAAAACGCTTCGACATAATCATTTGCTGGACTGTGTAATATTTCATCAGGTGTACCAACCTGAACAACTTCACCGTTTTGCATGATGGCGATGCGGTCGCCAATGCGCATTGCTTCATCCAAATCATGAGAAATGAAGACAATTGTGCGTTTGTCATCGTTCTGTAGACGAATAAGCTCATCTTGCATCTCAGAACGGATCAATGGGTCTAAAGCGGAAAACGCCTCGTCCATTAATAGGATGTCAGGATCACAGGCTAACGCTCTCGCTAAACCAACGCGCTGTTTCATACCACCGGATAATTCGTCAGGGAAAGATTCTGCATAAGGGTCTAAACCCACTCTTTCTAAGGCGGAAAGGGCACTTTTCTGACGCTCATTAACATCGATGCCGGCAAGTTCTAAACCAAAGGCGGCATTTTCAATCACCGTCATGTGTGGCATGAGTGCGAAACTTTGAAACACCATTGAGATATTATTACGACGAACTTCTCGAAGTTCATTCTCGGAGATGTGGGCGATATCTCTTCCTTTGAGATAAACACTACCTTTAGTCGGCTCAATGAGCCGGTTAAGAAGTCGAACAAGGGTGGATTTCCCGGAGCCAGAAAGGCCCATGATTACGAAAATTTCCCCTTCATTTATGGTGAGAGATACATCGTTTACGCCGACTGTTAAACCTGTCTGTTCAAAAATACCGTCTTTATCGACGCCTTTGTCGATAAGCGAGAAGGCTCTCTCTGGGTCTTCTCCAAACACTTTATACAGTCCCTTAACTTCCAGTATGGGATCCATGTTATCTGTCCTTTTTCGTGTGTTTATAACTGTTTAACGATTTGTACTCTAATTAATTTTAGTTCAACTTTCAACGAAAGGGGGGTGGTTAACTAGTTCTGCCGTGCATAGAGAATTCGTTGAGCAAGGTATGTTCAATTCTTATTTTTTATATTTAAAACAATTGCTTGTGATGTGTTTTTATCCGCCATAACGTTGCCCTGACGTAGGGTTGAATTTATTTTGAATTTTTTTGTACATTTCAACTCAACTCGCTTGCATAGATATAAGCTGTGATAGCTTAGAACTCTACATATAAAAAGGTTAGAGCTCTAATTTTTGGTTAAGGCTTGGTCCTGTGAAATCGGTTAGGTACTGTTATCCTTAGATTTATTTATTGCTTGATTTCACTCAGGGTGATATTTATCGCTGTAGTTTAGGCAACGTATGGAATAAAAAATGGAAGCCGAACAGTTAGAAGTGCTCAATTTCATTAGCCAGTACCCACCTTTTGATGACCTACCTGAAGAGCAGCTTAGAAAAATTGCTCTCAATGCCGAGGTTGCATACTTTCGGCAAGGAACAAAAATCCTTAACTTCGGAGATACGATCCGCGACTTGTATATGGTGAGAAGTGGGGCGGTAGAGATTTATCGACGTAAAGGTGAACTTTACAACAGGATTGATGCTGGTGGACTGTTTGGTCAGATGGGGTTGTTGATGAACAACCGCGTACGTATGCCAGCCAAAGCGATAGAAGACACTCTCGTTTACTGTATTCCGGAAAACATCTTCAATGAACTTTGTGATGAGTTTGAAAACTTTGCGGACTACATGGAACTGGAAGATAGCGCGCGTTTGCGAAGCGCAATATCTAGCCGCTCCGAAAGCAATGACTTTACCACCGCTAAGGCACGTAAAATCTTAGCAAGAGATCCAGTAACTCTGGAGGCAACGGCTTCAATTCAGGAAGCTGCGATACTAATGGCAGAGGAAAATGTCACCTCTCTGCTCATTATTCGCCCGACAGAGGAGCTCACAGAAGAAGATGATGAACAGCTGCTTGGAATATTGACTGATCGCGATCTTTGCATTCGCGTACTAGCTCAAGGTATTGATACCAATATTCCAGTGAGTGAGGTCATGAGTTATGACGTGGTTTCATTGGATTATAACGCCTATGTGTTTGAGGCCATGTTAACCATGTTGCGTTACAACGTGCATCATTTACCAATTTTAAAAGATAAAAAGCCGATAGGAATTATTGGCATGACGGACATCGTTCGTTACGAATCTCAGAACAGCCTATTGCTAGTGAGCTCTATTTTTCAGCAAACCAGTGTCGAGGATCTCAAGCAGGTTTCTGAACAAGTAAAAGACTGTTTCGTAAGAATGGTCAATGAAGATGCCAACGCGCACATGATTGGTCGAGCCATGTCGGTTATAGGCAGTAGTTTCAAACAACGCCTCGCTGAATTAGCTGAGCAAGAGTTCGGCCCAGCGCCCATTCCTTATTGTTTAGTCGCAATGGGTTCAATGGCGAGGGATGAGCAGCTAATTGTAACGGATCAAGATAACGCCCTTATTCTCGATAACAGTTATGACGTTGAGATTCACGGAGAGTACTTTGAAAAGTTTGCTAAATTTGTTTGTGATGGTTTAGCGGCATGCGGCTATGCTTATTGTACTGGAGACATTATGGCTACCAACCCAGAATGGCGAAAAACTCGTGCAGAATGGGAAGAATGCTTTGGAAACTGGATAGACAATCCAACCCCTGAGAGATTGTTAAATAGTAATATCTTTTTTGATCTCCTCGGTGTGCATGGGCGAGTGAAATGGGCGGAGCAATTAAGCAGCTTTATTGTGAGACGAGCGAAAAGAAATAACCGCTTTCTTGCTTGTATGGCGTATAACGCAATACGTAGGACGCCTCCACTGGGCTTTTTCAAAGACTTTGTGATGGAGAAAGATGGTCGTCATCGCAACTCGATTAACTTGAAGCGAAGGGGGACGGCTCCGTTGGCCGATTTAATACGGGTGCATTCTCTGGCAATCGGTTCGCGATCGCAAAACTCTTTCGACCGTTTAGATGACATTAATGATGCTGGCATTTTACCGAAAGGTCGAGGTTTGGATTTAAGGGATGCGATGGAGCTAATCTACATGGTTCGAATTCGTCACCAAGCCCTTGATATAGAAAATGGAGAAGAGCCAGACAACAATATTGAGCCGGAGAACATGTCTGAATTTGAACGTCGAAACTTAAAAGCAGCATTTCAAATTCTAAGTAACGCTCAGAACTTCATTAAGTTTCGATACCAGAGAAGTAGCAAATAATGTGGTTCTCAAAAAAAGTAGAAAAAGAACAGCCGTTGTTGGATACATCCCAGACGCCAGAGTGGTCAATGTTGTTCAAACAACTAGCTAAAGAAGCGAAAGACGAGAGGCTCAAACGCTACTATTCGACACCGATGGTTAATGGGGAAACACCAATTGAACAAGTGCCATTTGTCTCGGTAGACTTTGAGACAACAGGATTGAACTCGGAAGAGGATGTCATTCTCACGATCGGACTTGTGCCGTTCACTATTGATCGTGTTCAATGTAATGGTTCTGCTCATTGGGTCGTTAACCCAAACAGAGAGTTAAACCACGAGTCTGTCATTATTCACGGTATCACTGACTCTGAGGTTAAAAACGCGCCGCAGCTGTCTCAGATCTTGGGTGAAATATTGGATGCGTTGTCAGGCAAAGTGGTACTTGTTCACTACAAGAACATTGAAAGGCAGTTCTTTAATAACGCCTTGCTAAATAGCATCGGAGAGGGGATACAGTTTCCTGTTGTTGATACGTTAGATATTGAGTATGCGATACAACGCCGTGAATGCAGAGGTTTTATCAATAAGTTGAAAGGCAAGAAACCCGGTTCTGTACGATTAGGGCACGCTCGTGAAAGATATGGCCTCCCTGCTTATCAACCTCACCATGCCCTGACGGATGCGTTAGCAACTGCGGAGCTGTTTCAAGCACAACTGCAGTATCACTTTAATCGAAACATGCCAATATCTTCGGTTTGGCAATAGGCGTTATTTATGGTGAAAACAATAAAATGCAATGAGAGATAGGGGGCTTTAAGATTATGATGGCGGATTGAGTAACCGCTTATAAGAACAATGTTTTATGAACATGTGCTTGGTAGTGATGAAGACGTTTCATTACTCGAACTCCGACGAAAGTAATTTAAACTTGGTCACGTATTTTTAAGGAGATTATCCGTGAGCACCGATAATAACGGTGGCATTCAACGCCCCGATGGAAAAGTAAACGCAATAGATACTGACTATCAAATTGGTCAGGATAACGTTGCGCTAAAGGTAGGCCCATTTGGCCTTGATATTCATAACCGTGTTTTTGCAATTTCTGGCTTAGCAATCGTCATGTTTGTTGTGATAACACTATTATTCCGAGAACAGGTAGAGCCGTTTTTTGCAGACCTACGAGCGGGTTTGTTGCACAATTTAGACTGGTTTTTTCTCGCTTCAGGTAATATTTTTGTCATTGTCTGTGTCGGATTGATCTTCACACCATTAGGCCGTGTACGAATCGGTGGTACTGAAGCAACACCGGATTACTCCTATGCCGGATGGTTGGCAATGCTATTTGCTGCGGGTATGGGCATTGGTCTCGTATTCTTCGGTGTATCAGAACCGATGTCCCATTTTAGTTCTGCGATTGGTGGCGTGAGCGTTGAGAATGGTGTACGTACTGACTGGGCACCGCTAGGTGGTGCAGAGGGCGATGCAACTGCAGCTTCGGCATTAGGGATGGCTGCGACGATTTACCACTGGGCACTTCATCCGTGGTCAATATACGCGCTCTTGGCTCTTGGGCTGGCTATCTTTTCATTTAACAAAGGTTTGCCACTCACCATGCGCTCAATTTTTTACCCTCTGTTTGGTGAGCGTGTATGGGGTTGGACTGGTCATATTATCGATATTCTTGCAGTGGTAGCGACGGTTTTTGGTTTAGCAACATCGCTAGGCTACGGTGCATCTCAAGCCGCAACGGGTTTGAACTTCCTGTTTGATGTCCCAATGACCAATACCACGCAGGTTATATTGATTATTGGTATTACTGCGCTCGCTTTAATCTCTGTTGTGGCTGGACTCGATAAGGGCGTGAAAATCTTATCTGAAATCAATATGGGGCTTGCAGCACTGCTATTGCTATTTGTTATTGTTGTTGGCCCGACGATTGCGATTTTAACTGGTTTCTTCGAGAACATCGTTTCCTATGTGGCTAATATCCCTGCCTTATCTATGCCATTTGGACGAGAGGATGTGAATTACTCTCAAGGCTGGACGGCGTTTTACTGGGCGTGGTGGATTTCTTGGTCACCATTTGTGGGTATGTTCATCGCACGTGTGTCTCGCGGTCGTTCAGTTCGTGAGTTTATTATTTGCGTTATTCTTATCCCATCTTCAGTTTGTGTGTTATGGATGACGGCTTTTGGCGGTAACGCAATTAGCCAATATGTTAATGATGGCTACGAGGCGGTGTTTAACGCAGAACTACCTTTAAAACTTTTTGCCATGTTAGATGTTATGCCATTGGCTGAGATAACATCTTTTGTCGGCATTATCTTAGTCGTGGTGTTCTTCATTACCTCTTCTGACTCAGGATCACTGGTTATTGATACTATTGCTGCGGGCGGTAAGGTCGATGCACCAACGCCACAACGCGTGTTCTGGTGTACGTTTGAAGGTTTGGTTGCGATTGCATTGATGTTGGGTGGTGGTCTAGCTGCTGCTCAAGCAATGGCGGTGACGACTGGTTTACCATTTACTATTGTCTTGCTTGTTGCAACGGTATCTTTGATAAAAGGTTTGATGGATGAACCTCGTCCAAAGGTGGTTTCTAAGAAATCAAAATAACTAGTATCAGCAGTTAAATTATTGATAAAAGCGGTATGCGAAAGCATGCCGCTTTTTTTTTGGATTTCAATTTTTCTCTGAGAAATGAACAGCATGGAAAATGGTCTTATTCTGGTTGTTTTTTGTACTGCGCATTTGGGTGACTATTTAATAAATTAGACCTCGAACTATTTTAACTTTTGGTTAATAGGTTTATTTTTGTGATATGTGTCACAAAAATACCGATAAAAAGGCGGATTATTTGATTTTTAGTCGCGAGGGATGCCCATAATAAAAAGGAAATTTAATTAGACCTCAAAGGATATGTATTTTCACATGATCACATCAGCACCTTGGGTCCTTTATCCAGAGATTGGAGAAGACTCAAGTAAAAAATGGATTTTTCGTGAGCCTAAAATCTCTGATGGTGACGACATTTACAGCTTGATTGCAGACTGTCCTCCATTGGACATGAACTCATCTTATTGCAATTTCCTACAGTCTACGCATTTCAGCAAAACCAGTATTTTGGTTGAGCAAAAAGGCGAAATCGCAGGTTTCATTTCCGGTTATCAGAAACCAGACGAGCAAGACGTTTTATTTGTCTGGCAAGTTGCAGTCTCACCTCGCTTTAGAGGTCATGGTTTAGCATTCCGCATGTTGAAAGAACTTCTCACCCGAGAGGAATTAGGCGGTGTTAAATCGGTAGAAACTACCATCACGGAAGATAATAAAGCCTCTTGGGCACTGTTCAAAAAGTTAGATGCGATGAACGGCAATTCTGGCCAAGTAAGCACATTTTTGGATGAAGAAGCCCACTTTAAAGGCAAACACGATACAGAATATTTGTATCGCATTCCTCTCAAATAATCCTCAAACAATAGGAATTAAAAACGGTCTCATCATGGATATTTTCAAAAAGCAGGAATCCAACGTACGCTCATATTCAAACAATTTCCCGGTCGTTTTTCGTAAAGCGAAAGGCTGCTGGCTAGAAACAGAACAAGGTGAACGATACTTAGACTTCCTTGCTGGAGCGGGATCTCTAAATTACGGCCATAACAATCCAGTACTAAAACAAGCGTTGCTTGAGTACATTGAAATGGACGGTATTACTCACGGTTTGGATATGCACTCAGAAGCGAAAGCATCGTTTCTGGAAGCGTTGGATACTTACATCCTTAAACCAAGAAACTTGGATTACAAGGTTCAGTTTACGGGCCCAACAGGTACTAACGCTGTTGAGGCGGCATTGAAGCTGGCTAAAAAAGTAAAAGGCCGCGACAGCGTCGTTGCGTTTACTAACGGTTTCCATGGTTGTACTGCTGGCGCACTGGCTGCAACGGGTAACCAGCATCACAGACAAGGTAACGGTTCTAGTCTAAGTAACGTCACTCGTATTCCATTTGAAGGTTACGCTGGCGTAGATGGTCTTGCGCTGTTCGAAACCATGCTAAATGATAACTCTGCAGGTATGGATAAACCAGCCGCTGTACTTCTTGAAACTGTGCAGGGTGAAGGTGGTTTAAATGCTGCTTCAAACGAGTGGTTACAACGTTTGAGCAAAATCTGTAAAGCCAATGACATTCTTGTGATTGTCGATGACATTCAAGCAGGTTGTGGACGTACCGGTACTTTCTTTAGTTTCGAGCCGTCTGGTATCCAACCGGATATCGTGACGCTATCGAAGTCGATCGGTGGTTACGGTTTGCCGATGGCTGTCGTATTACTTAAGCCTGAGCTTGACCAGTGGAAGCCAGGCGAGCATAACGGTACGTTCCGTGGCAATAATCACGCCTTTATTACTGCTGCAAAAGCACTAGAAATTTACTGGGCAAACGATGATTTTGAAACACACATCAAGCAGTGTTCAGACAAGGTAAGTGCTGTTATTGACCGTTGTGTTCGTCGCTTTCCACAAATGTTTGTGCAGAAAAAAGGCCGCGGCATGATGGTTGGTATTGAATGTATCAATGGTGACATGGCATCTGAAATTGCGAAAAACTGTTTCGAGAATGGAATGGTGATAGAGACAGCGGGTCCAGACGATGAAGTTGTGAAGTTCTTCTGTCCACTAACTATCAGCGAATCAGAGCTAGATCAAGGACTAAGCATCTTTGAAAATGCAGTAGAGACTATCGCTGCGAAACATTTCAAACAAGCATCTTAATAAGGATTTTAATTATGATCGTCAGAACTCTAGATGAATGCCGCAACAGCGAACGACGTGTTGTTTCAGATAACTGGGAAAGTGTCCGCATGTTGTTGAAAGACGACAACATGGGTTTCTCTTTCCACATCACAACGATTTATGAAGATACAGAAACTCATATTCACTATCAAAACCACCTTGAATCGGTGTTTTGTATGAGTGGTGAAGGTGAGATTGAAGTTGTAGGTGGAGAAACGTACCCAATTAAACCAGGTACATTATACATCCTTGATAAACACGATGAGCACTACTTGAGAGCTTATAAGAATAAAGAAATGGTAATGGCGTGTGTGTTTAACCCACCGATTACTGGCGCTGAAGTGCACGATGAAAACGGTGTTTATCCTCTCGTTGACTAAAAGATGATGGTGGGGTGCTTTGCCACCCCACACTTAACTATCTCTTCTTTTTTCTTTTTAAAGTTACCAATCAAAAAAAGGCTTATCATGACATTTACCGTAGAAAAAATCGGCGGTACATCAATGACAGCATTTGATGCTGTTCTCGACAATATTATTCTTCGTCCCAAAACACCATACAATCGTATTTTTGTCGTATCTGCATACGGTGGTATGACCGATGCGCTGCTTGAGTGTAAAAAAACCAGTAAACCAGGCGTTTATCAGCTTATCGCGAAACGCGACGACAAATGGGAAGAAGCGTTAGCGTACGTTGAAAGCCGTATGTTGCTGACCAATGAAAATATTTTTGCGGACCCAATGAATCGTATCCGTGCGGATAAATTCATTCGCTCCCGCATTGCTGAAGCGAAAAACTGTATCGCGAATATTTTAGAAACCTGTCAGTACGGTCAATTTTCGTTGCGCCAGTACTTGCCTCAAATTCGAGAGTTTCTCTCGTCTATCGGTGAGGCACATAGTGCTTACAACACAGCACTAAAACTAAAAAATATGGGTATTAACGCTAAGTTCGTTGACCTGTCTGGTTGGGATAATCAAGCGCCAAGAAGCCTTGATGAGTCGATCAGTGACGCGTTTGCTGATATCGATGTATCAAAAGAACTGCCAATCGTGACAGGTTATGCTTACTGTAAAGAGGGCCTAATGCACACTTATGACCGAGGTTATAGTGAGATGACATTTAGCCGAATTGCAGCAATAACAAAAGCGGATTTAGCAGTAATTCACAAAGAGTACCACTTGAGCTCAGCGGACCCACGCGTTGTTGGCCCTGAAAAAGTATTACCAATTGGTAGTACAAACTATGACGTAGCAGACCAACTTGCCAACCTTGGCATGGAAGCGATTCACCCAAATGCCGCTGCGGGTTTGCGTGAAAGTGGTATTGAGCTACAGATTAAAAATACATTCGAACCTGAACACGAAGGTACTTTGATCTCTTCAAGCTATCGTCCGGAAGAAGACAAAGTCGAGATCATCGCAGGTAAAGAAAAAGTATTTGCACTGCATTTGTTTGACCAAGCAATGGTAGGAAAAGCCGATAACGTTAGTTACGAATTGATGGAAATCATCTCCGATGCTCGTGTAAGTTTGGTTGGTAAAGAGATGAACGCGAACTCTATTACTTACTATCTAGGTGGCAGTACTGATAGCTTAAACAAAGTATTGTACAAAGCAGAGAAACGTTATCCGAATGCCTCGATTAAAGGTCGTATGGTCGCGCTTATCTCAGCCATTGGTTCTCAAATTGATACCAACAAGACGTTGGCAAAAGGTGTACTTGCATTGATGAATAATGGCGTTACGCCAGTTGCACTGCACTCATCGTTGAGAAATGTAAATGTTCAATTTGTTGTCGGTGATAAGGAATACCAGCACGCGATTTGCGCATTGCATGATGAGTTTTTCCAAAGTAGCAGTTTAGCTAAATCGGTTAATGTGGCTTAGTTTATCCACGGTTAAAATACAAAGGAGAGCAGGTTAGCTCTCCTTTTTTGTTTTTCAGTTTGTACTCACAATGCCCGCTTTTTATAGGCTAAACAGGCGATTTAAGTAAGTTCCTGTGTGGCGATACATATAAGCCAGCAGAAAGGTCTGCTGGCTTAATGTTACTGATTAACTAACGTTAACTTAGTTTACTTAAACTTGCTGATTTCTTGTTCAACTTTGTCTAGTTGCTGCAGCTTCTCTTGCATTTTTAGAGAGTCGTAGTTTAGTGAAGCAGGGTTCATCGCTGTGCCACGTTGCATTGGGTATTCTGGAAGTGTTTTAAAGAACTCTCCCACAACGTCTTGTACAGGTACAAATAGCCACATGTTGTCAGCCATCCAACGCAAGTACATTTGTGATTCACTTGGGCCTTTTTCGAATGGGTCAGCACGTAGGTGGATGATTTTAGGCCAGTTCGGAGCAAAACGAACTGCGTTACTTAGGTTCCCTTCAAGCGTTGCAAAGTGAAGTTTCCAGTCATTCCAGCGGACAGCGTTTAATTCACCATTAGACGTAAAGTAAAGCAGCGACTCACGAGGGCCTTTTTCTTCCTTCCCTTCAAAGTATGGCATGAAGTTATAACCATCTAAATGTACACGCCACTCTTTGCCATTTGCTTTGTAGCCTTCTGCCAGTTTTTCTTTTACATCAGGTACGCCAGCAGCTGCCAATAATGTAGGCAACCAGTCTTGGTGTGCCATCATTTCATTGATCTTGGTTCCTGGCTTAATGACGCCTGGCCAACGAACCAGTTGAGGAACACGCATACCGCCTTCCCAAGTTGTACCTTTTTCACCATGGAATGGTGTTGCGCCACCATCTGGCCAAGTCATGGTTTCTGCGCCGTTGTCCGTTGAGTAGATAACGATAGTGTTGTCTGCAACACCTAGCTCATCCAGCTTGTCGAGTAAAGCACCTACATGATCATCGTGTTCCAGCATACCATCGGCATAAATGCTTACGCCTGATTTACCTTGGTATTTTTCCTGCAAGCGAGTCCAAACGTGCATACGAGTGGCGTTATGCCAAATAAAGAAGGGTTTATCCGCCTTAACTGCTTTTTCCATAAATGCCAAAGAGCTCTCTAGGAACTCTTCATCTGCGTGCTCCATACGTTTTCGTGTCATCGGGCCAGTGTCTTCAATCTTACCGTCGGCATAAGACTTAATGACACCACGAGGGCCATAGTTTTTACGAAACTCTGGGTCTTTAGGGTAGTAATAAGTTTCAGGTTCTTCTTCTGCGTTTAGGTGATATAAGTTACCGAAGAATTCGTCAAAGCCGTGTTTTGTCGGTAAGTGCTTATCTTGGTCACCTAAGTGGTTTTTACCAAATTGACCCGTCATGTAACCTTGTTCTTTTAACAGATCTGCAATGGTTGGCGCCCAATCAGGTATGCCGTGGTCAGAGCCTGGCATACCAATTGTTAACAAACCCGTACGAAATGGCTCTTCACCCGTAATAAAGGCCGCGCGACCAGCAGTACAAGACTGTTGTCCGTAGTGATCTGTGAACAACGCACCTTCATTCGCGATACGGTCGATGTTTGGCGTTTTGTAACTCATCATACCTTGGTTGTATGCGCTGATATTCCAGTAGCCGATATCGTCACCAAAAATTGCCAGAATATTCGGTTTGTCGGCTGCCATAGCAGCACTGGACGCCGCTAACAGTCCTGCGCCCACAGCGATTTTGCTCAATTGATTTGCCATAAAAACTCCAGATTGTTGAGAGTAAAGATAAGCACAAGTGAGCCTTATGCTTAGTTGCTGCATAAGTTAATGATGTATATAGAAAAATCCTCTTATACTCGATATAACCATAAGTTATTGCTAGGTTGTAACCATTTGTTAATTAAGAAGAAATAGGATTGTTCTATTAGTTTGTAGAGATTCGTAAAGTAGATTTAGATCACTTAAGAGCCTTATTTTTATTGCGTAGTAGAAGAGGGGATGGAAATGAAAAACAATAGGATGTTCGCTTGTTTTACGGTCCTAAAGCAATACTAAAGTCGTTATGTATTGCTTGTAATTATTTGTATAACCAGTGATTTAGTGTCTATATTGATTTAGGTTGTACATTATAAATATAAGGATATCTATGAGTCAGTGGGCAGGCCGGTTTCGCATTTTATTGCTGGTCAACGTTGTTGTCAGTTTTATGGCTTTTTCTCAAGAGTTATTAACAGAGAAACCAAATATTCCTTCAGGCTTAAATCCAGAATATGCTGGCACACAAGCTTGTATAGATTGCCACCAAAACGAAGTGGAGGCCTGGAAAGGGTCACATCACGATATGGCCATGAAGCATGCAAGTACAACCTCTGTACGTGGTGATTTTGATAACCATGTTGTAACGCACAAAGGAATGCCTAATCGTTTTTTTAAAAAAGGCGACGAATTTTGGGTCAATATTCAAGGTGCTGACGGGCAATGGCATGACTATAAGATCAGCTATACATTTGGCTGGGAGCCATTACAGCAGTACATGGTCGAGTTTGAAGATGGCCGCGTGCAGCTTATTCCTTTTGCTTGGGACACAAGAGCTAAAGTTGAAGGGGGACAGCGTTGGTTTCATCTTTATCCAGAAACGACAACAACGGATGAATTCTATTGGACCAATACCGGGCAAAATTGGAACTTTATGTGTGCTGATTGCCATTCAACGAACCTAAAGAAGAATTACGACGCTGACAAAAACACTTACAACAGCTCATGGTCAGAGATTAATGTGGGATGCGAAGCATGCCATGGTCCCGCTAGTCAGCACATAGAACTGGCCAAGAAATACAAAAATGCTGGCACTTCTTTTGAGCATGACAGCCATTATGGCTTTGATCGAAATTTGTCTAAAGCAGTGTCGGATTGGGTGTTTGAGGAAGGCCATAGTACGTTACAGCCGAAATCAATTGAAGCAACCAATCAAGTGCAAACATGCGCTCAATGCCATAGTCGCCGAACCCAGTTAAATGAAACAGGTGATCATGTTAAAGGTTCCTTTTTTGATAAATATCGCTTAAGTCTTATAACACCTGAACTCTACTATCATGATGGACAGATTTACGACGAAGATTATGTTTATGGTTCGTTTCTTCAATCTGAAATGGCGGAGAAGGGGGTCACGTGCACTAATTGTCATGATCCACACACGGCAGAGTTAACGATCCCAGAAGAGGCAGTATGTTCGCAATGCCATATTGCATCGGAATATACACCTGAAAAGCATACCTTTCATAAGGCTGGATCTGAAGCATCGCAATGTACGACTTGTCACATGCCAGAAACGACTTACATGCAAGTCGATCCTCGTAGAGACCACAGTTGGCATATTCCACGACCGGATTTGAGCAAACATATTGGAACGCCCAATGTTTGCATGTCATGCCATGAAGATAAAAGCAATCAATGGGCCGATGAACAGATAGCAGAATGGTACCCGAATTCGAAGTATCGTAATCAGCAACATTTTGCTGTCGCATTTTATGCGGATTCAATTGGTCATCAAGGAGCAGCAAATGCGTTGGCATACTCTGCTCAGGATTCGTCGTTAAAAGACATTATTCGTGCTTCAGCCCTGGAGAGAATGGGGGGCAATACTGACCAAAATACAACAGTATCTTTGGCTAGGGCCGTTAAGAATGAGAATGAAATGGTTCGATTAGGGGCAATTTCAGGCTCGTCTGGTTATGAATTTCATGATCGGTGGCGGATTCTAGAGCCATTGCTTGGTGACCCGGTGCTTTCAGTGAGAGCGGAAGCTGCCTCGGTGCTGGTAACGAACTACGCACAAATGACCCCTTTACAAAAAGATGTCATTAAATCGCCCTTAGAAGAGTATATGGAAATTCAAGAGTTTAATGCCGATCGTGGTTTCGGAAGAACCAATTTGGCGAATGTGTACCGCAGCTTAGGTGAAATCGACAAAGCGGCCGAGCTGTATAAACAAGCGATCAGCATCGAACCCTATTTCGAAAATAGCTACGTTAACCTAGCAGATTTGTATCGCCACCTAGGTAAAGAAGAAGCGGCGCTCACGGTGCTACAACAAGGGATGAAAGCTCAACCTAAATCCAGCACATTACCATACAGCGCAGGTCTTTCTTTGTTGCGTCAAGGCAAAGCTGATGAAGCGAAAAAGCTACTTAGACGCGCCGCAGAAATTGGTGAAACTAATGCTCATTATTGGTACGTGTACGGTCTAGCTTTAGAAAAAAGCGATGTTCTAGAAGCCAGTAAAGCGTTGCATACAGCATTTGAAGTCGGTGGCAATCCACAACACTTGTATGCTCAATGCGAGGTTCTAGCGAGAAATCATAAAAAAGGCGCTGTCGCTTTTGCTTTCGACAGGTGCATACAAGAGCTTAGTCACTATGCGCCTAAACAAGCTATTAATCAGCTTAAAGCCTCTATTGTCGGGGTCAATAGAAGCTAATTACCAAAAGTGGAGCTTTTATCGCTCCACTTTTTCTTACTTGGTTTAATCAGCGTCTTTCGCTAATCTCAGCCCCATATCGGACATGATGACTGACTGGCTAGCAAAATCGCGACGATAGTTTTCGGATTCGTCAGCATCATAGGCAAAGCTACCACCTCGTACAGACTTGTGTGCAAGGCTTTCTTTTTCATCTTTTGCGTTTACCGGATTATCACTTGGTGCTGATTTGTAATAACCTTCATCAAACGCATCAATAACAAACTCACCAACATTACCCGTCATATCGTATAAGCCAAGCTCATTCGGTTTTTTCTGACCTACCTTGTGTGCCTTATTGTTTGAGTTACTGGCATACCAGGCAACGTCGTTAATATCATCAGACCCCGCGTAAGTGAATCCTTGACTTAGATTCCCCCCTTTCGCTGCAAACTCCCATTCTGCTTCGGTGGGTAAACGATAGTGCTCTCCCGTTTTTTCATTCAATTTCTTTATAAAATAATTGGCTTGTTGCCAGCTAATGTTATTCACGGGCGTATTTGGGTTTCTAAAATAACTCAGAGAAGAGCCTGTAACCGATTCGAATAACTCTTGGGTTACCTCAAATTTTGCCAAATAGAAATCTTCCACGCGAACGGTGCGGGCCGGGCGCTCGGATTTATTTGCTGATGGATTATCCGAGCCCATCGTAAATTGTCCGCCTTCAATAAGAACCATATCTTGATCGATTTTTTGAGCAAGAGGGCTAGGTTGTGTTGTTGCACATCCAGTCATAATTAGCGAAATCGAAATAGTGGCACCAAGGTAAAGAGTATTACTTTTGGAATGCTTCATAGGGGAGCTCCATCAACATTTATGATCAAAAAATTTTATCAGGCAAGTCTATGAAAAACAGTTATACACACTATAACAAGCGCCACGAATAATTGAACATTATCATCACACTAGGCGATTAACTTAATGATTAGTCTTAACGCCGTTGGGCGCAGGCTAGCAACTAAGAAGGTGATGAATGCACATAACTCAAGGTCCGCAGTTCAATGGAAAAGCTTCCAAGCGATTACATGTCATGGCGAAACCTATCGGTGCAGTGTGCAATATCGATTGCACCTATTGTTACTACCTAAGCAAACAAGATTTACTTGAGTACAAGCCAGGCTGCTCACCAGTCATGGATGAGGAAACGCTAGAGACCTATATCCGTCAATATATAGCGGGACAAAATACACCTGAAATTATTTTCTCTTGGCAGGGTGGTGAGCCGACAATGCTAGGTTTGGATTATTTCAAGACAATTGTTGAGCTACAGAATAAATACCGTCCCGATGGTATTACGATCTCCAATGATCTCCAGACTAATGGCACACTGCTTAACGATGAATGGTGTGAGTTTTTAAAGGCGAACAACTTTCTCGTCGGTTTAAGCATTGATGGTCCAGAAATGATGCACAACGCTTATCGAACAAACCGAGCTGGTAGAGGCACACTCCGGCAAGTTATGAATGCGGTTGAACTATTACATAAGCACGAAGTAAAGTTTGCTACGCTCACTTGTGTTAACAACTTGACCAGCCGTAACCCACTTGAAGTGTACCGATTCTTGCGAGATGAAGTACGCTCCCCTCAAATGCAGTTTATTCCAATAGTTGAGCAGAAAACATTCAGAACAACCGCCCCTCAAACTTGGGAGCCAAACGAGCAACTAAAGCAAGGAGATAAACGGTTGATCCCAGGTCATAAAGATGCCGTTGTTGAGCCTTTTTGCGTTGCGGATGAAGCATGGGGAAATTTTCTGATCGCGATTTTCAATGAATGGGTTTTACACGATATCGGCAACGTGTTTGTGCAGTACTTTGAAGCCAGTATCGAAACCTGGATGGGCAGAAAAAACCCACTGTGTACGTTAGGTGAAATCTGCGGGAAGGGCTTAGCAATGGAGCCTAATGGTGATGTGTTTGCGTGTGATCATTACGTGTACCCAGAATATAAGGTTGGAAACATTCATCACGAAAAGCTCGATACGCTCGCTTATAGCTCTGAGCAGCAGAAATTTGGGTTTGCTAAAAGTCGTACGCTGCCCCAACAGTGCCTTCAATGTGATTATCAATTTGCATGTTTTGGAGAATGTCCCAAAAACCGTTTTATCCGTACTAGGCAAGGTGAGCCTGGTCTTAATTATCTCTGCGCGGGTTGGAAGAAGTTTTTTACCTATGTTGATCAGTCGATGGCGTACATCTTACGAGCGACAGGTAACCCAGTGGTTCACGGTAAATACAGTGACCAGATTCTACGCCAGCAAGCTACTCAAACACAGACTGTGTTTGAAACGAAGTTTTAAGATAGTCACTACGCCTGCTACAGGCCCGGAAATGAAAGAATATAGGTTATTGAATGCAAAAAATTAAGCTGCTCTCTAAATCATTACTCGTGATCTCGATCGGCATTGCTGCGAGTCAAACAGCAGTGGCACAAGAAACAACATTGCTAGACCCAGACCAGGTATCGCCGACAACGGTTGTCACTCCACAAGAAGCTCAAATGACACCGGCGCAACGAGTCGAAAAGCTGTCTTATGATGCGCAAAATAAAAAGTTGTCTTCAGAAAAACGTATTGATGCTTTACGTGAGTTAGCCAACTATCCAAGCCAAAATGCGTTGGTTGCAGTTGCGCGTGGGTTGCAGGATGAAGATGCAGGTATTCGCGAAGCTGCGATCGTGGGAGCACAGCCATATATGATTGAGCACCGTTGGCGTTTGATTTCACCATTATTGAGTGATGACGCCGCCATGGTGCGAATTACAGCAGCGATTAACCTCGTTCGAGATTACGCCAATTTGAGTTCGGAGCAACAGCAGTCACTTGAGGGGCCTGTTTCAGAGCTGACAGCACACTTGTCCAGTAAGAACGATAATGTTTCCAAGTTATTACTTGCAGACGTTTACCGTTGGCATCGTGATTGGGATAAAGCGGCACTGATATACCCAGAGTTAACTAAGCTTGAGCCAAACAACCCTCAAGTTTGGTTAAGCTATGCAGACAACTTCCGAGCGCAACAGCTAGACCAAAAAGCTATCAACGTGCTTGACGAGGGTATCAAGCTAAATTCAGAAGATGCCTCGCTGCATTATTCTAAATCTCTCGCTTTGGTTAGATTAGACAAAAAGAAAGAAGCGGCGTTTGAAATAGACAAAGCTGCGACGATGGCAAAGACGAACAGTTACTTTTGGTATTTAAGTGGTGTTCTGCAAGAAGAGTTAGACTTGAAGAAGTCTGTCAACGCTTTTGAGCAAGCGTATTTGATATCCGGTGCTCCAGAACAATTGTATGCCGTGTGTGACATCTATGTCAGATACGGCAACCCTAAAACGGATGACTGTTTAACAGAGCTAACGAAGGTCGCTCCCGACTATGTTATTGAAGAGCTCAATCAGAAAAAGGGACGTAAAAGTGCCTCTACATCAGTTGAAGCCAATGAATTTAAACTCTAATCGGTAAATTCCATGTTCCTATTTCAATAAAATAGTGAACCAATTTAGTGACGGCGTCACTCTTTGGTGGCCGTTGGATATGTCAGTTCAATATGCGCCTGTTTCAATTGAACTATACTTTTGATTGGATTCGCACCTAGCACCTCAATATAAGGAATTAAGATGGCTATAAAGTTAAAGACGATTGTCTTAGCAACAGGTTTTGCTCTGTCTAGTTACGCTGTTGCTGCTGATATGCAAGATCCACTTCCGTCATGGAACAACACTGACGCTAAGCAAGCTATTATGGCGTTTGTTACGAAAACAACGACCCAAGGTTCGGATTCCTATGTTCCTGAAAGCCAACGAATCGCGACGTTTGATAATGATGGAACACTTTGGGCAGAAAAGCCTGTTTATCTACAGTTGTTTTTTGCGATCGATAGAGTAAAAGAAATGGCCTCTGAGCATCCTGATTGGAAGACAACCGAACCCTTTGCTTCCGCATTAAAAGGTGACATGGAGGGGATTGGTAAACAAGGACTCGAAGGTGTAATGAAGCTTGTTATGGCAACCCATTCTGGAATGTCTACTGAACAGTTTCATCAAGAAGTTAAGGAATGGTTGAAAACGGCTGTCCATCCAACAACGGGTAGACCATACACTGAAATGGTATATCAACCTATGCTCGAACTGCTCGACTATTTAAGAGCGAACGACTATCAGACCTACATCGTTTCTGGAGGCGGAATTGAATTTATGCGCGTTTGGGCGCCGGAAGTATACGGCATTCCAACGCAAAACATCGTGGGAACGACGTTAAAGGCGGAATATCAAAGTGTTGATGGAAAACCTACCATCCAACGCATGCCGGAAATAGACTTTGTCAATGACAAAGCAGTAAAGCCTGTGACGATTCAAAACTTCATTGGCAAACGTCCGGTAATGGCGTTTGGTAATTCTGATGGTGATTTACAGATGTTAGAGTGGACGAAAGCAGGTTCAGGTCCAAGATTTTCTGCGATTATCCATCACACGGATGACAAGCGTGAATGGGCGTATGATAAAGATTCTCATGTTGGCAAGTTAGATAAATCGTTTAAAGTAGGTGAAGAGCAAGGTTGGCTATTTGTCGATATGAAACAAGATTGGAATCAAGTGTTTAAAGAGAGCACTAAATGATAATCTTTGTTTGACCATAAATTGCTGCAACCAAACAATTGCAACGAAATAAAAGGCCTCACAATTGAGGCCTTAGTTAATTCCACAGTAGCTTCGATACCTAGGGTCTAGTTTCTAGGTTGCTGTGTCATTGTTTCTACCACTTTTTCAATACTTAACGAGCTACCTTTCGTTGCAGGGAACTCCTTAAATGTCTCTAGGAACTTACGCACGATAGCTTGAGCAGGAACGAACATCCACATTTGATCAGCGTAAAAATGTCTGACGTAAAGTGCTGCATCTGGACCGACCTCGAATGGGTCCATACGAAGGTTTACAATCAAAGGCCAACTAGGTGTTTTGCGGTATGCCTCATTAATGGCACCCTCCATAATACTGAAGTGGATCTTCCAGTCTTTATAACGAACGGCGTTTAAATTACCACCAGCATCGAAGTAAAAGATTTCTTTGCGTGCGCCTTCATCAGCTTTACCAGTCAGCAGATCAAGTTGGTTGTAGCCATCTAAATGTGCTTTAAAGGTTTTGCCCGCTGCTTTATGACCCTTCAATAGTTTTTCTTTCACATCTGGTTCGCCCACAGCTGCGAGTAGAGTTGGCATCCAGTCTTCTTGTGAAAAGATATCGTTGATAACCGTTCCTGGTTTAATGTTTCCAGGCCAGCGTACCATCATCGGAACGCGGAATCCGCCTTCCCAAGTCGTACCTTTTTCGCCCTTGAACGGTGTAGTACCACCATCTGGCCAGGTAAATTTCTCAGCGCCATTATCGGTACTAAAAACAACAATGGTGTTATCTGCTACGCCTAGCTCTTCAAGTTTATCAAGCATGACACCTACTTGATCATCTAGGTCCATCATGCCATCGGCGTATAAGCCGTAACCTGACTTCCCTTGATATTCTTCACTCAAATGTGTCCAGACGTGCATACGGGTTGAGTTATGCCAAATAAAGAATGGTTTGTCTTCTTTTACTGCTTTTTCCATAAAGGCCAAGCTAGCATCCATGAACTCTCGGTCTACGTTTTCCATACGCTTACGAGTAAGGGGACCTGTGTCCTCGATTTTGCCATCCGCAGTCGCCTTCAACACGCCTCGAGGTCCGAATTTTTTACGAAACTCTGGATCTTTTGGATAAAACTCAGACTCAGGCTCTTCTTCCGCGTTTAAATGGTATAGGTTACCAAAGAACTCATCAAACCCATGGTTAGTTGGTAGGTGCTCATCTTGATCACCAAGGTGGTTTTTACCAAACTGACCAGACACATAGCCGTGATTTTTAAGTAACTCTGCGATAGTAGGATCTTTCGATTGAATACCCTCTTTTGCGCCGGGCATACCAATAGTCAATAGACCGGTACGAAACGGATGTTGACCCAGAATAAATGAGGCTCGTCCGGCAGTACAACTCTGTTGTGCGTAAGCGTCTGTGAAAATGGCACCTTCATTGGCGATTTTATCAATGTTAGGAGTCTTCCCTCCCATCATACCATTGTGATACGCACTAATGTTGTATACACCTACATCGTCACCCCAGAACACAAGGATGTTGGGCTTATCGGCAGCAAAGGCTGTGGACGCAGCTAATGTACCGACCAATGCCATTACCTTTTTAATCGAGTTTCGCATGAAAATCCTCCGCGATAAATGAATCCATTATCGTTATATAACGTTACTAATTGTGTTCATCATGGCGAAGTCGAGTGAGATGACACCAAATGAGACAATGTAGTCAGTTGAATATAGTAGAGGTTTTTTGTTGCTTCCAAGTAATCCCTGTTTTTCAAAAATGTTAACTAACATGGACTAGACTTTAGTGTGTTTTAAGTGTGATAAGACGCACTTACAGGATTGAATTTCAATGAAAGGCGACACTATGAAAAATAAACTAGCAACTATCCTGTTTCTATGTATCCCGTTAGAAGTGGTTGCGGAAGAGACACCAAATGTCGTGGTAATGTTGGTTGATAACCTTGGGTGGGGGGAACTAAGTTCCTATGGGAGTACCAGAGGTGTTGAAACTAAAAACTTAGATCAACTTGCTAGAGAAGGTGTACGCCTTACTAATTTTAATGTGGAACCGCAATGCACGCCAACTCGCTCCTCATTCATGACGGGGAGGCGAGCGCTTAGATCTGGGACAGATAAGGTTGTTTGGGGAGTGCCTTACGGTATGGTGAACTGGGAGATAACCATTGCAGAGAAGTTTAAGGAACAAGGATATAACACGAGCCTTTACGGGAAATGGCATTTGGGAGACCAAAAAGGGCGCTTTCCAACGGATCAAGGCTTTGATGAATGGTATGGCATTGCAAATACGACGGATGAGTCAGAATATAGCTCTCAACCCGGTTATAAAGCTATATTACCTAAACCTCAAATCCTTTCAGCTAGAGCAGGGCAGGATCCTAAAGGGGTCAAAGAATATAATTTGGACTCACGTAGAACGATTGACAGTGAGCTAGTTGAACATGCCACAGATTTTATAAATCGAAATGTGAAAGAGAATAAGCCATTTTTCTCTGTAATTACTTTTACTCAACCACATTTACCGACGCTACCTCATCCTGATTTTATTGGTAAAACAGGCAAAGGAAATTACTCAGATGTGTTAGCTGAGATAGATTTTCGAGCTGGGCAAGTTATTGGTGCAATAGAAAAAGCAGGAATTAAAGACAATACACTAGTGATTTGGTTTTCTGACAACGGTCCAGAGTGGCATATGCCATACCAAGGCTCTAGCGGGCCATGGCGTGGTGCATACTTTACGGCTCTTGAAGGCTCTCTCCGAACACCATTTATTGCCTCTTGGCCTAACCACATCAAACCGGGCAGAGTGAGTGATGAAATTATCCATGTTGTGGATCTATTTGCCTCACTTTCTCATGTCGGTGGATACAAATTACCAAGCGATAGAACAATAGATAGTATTGATCAGTGGGCCTTTTTAAAGGGAGATAGTGAAAAGTCTAATCGAGATGGTTTTATCATTAACAATGGCTCTGAAACCTATGCTTATAAGTGGGAAAATTACAAGATGCACTTTATTGATCAAGATATCATGCCGGAGAAAGGGCGCCCATTACAGATCCCTGAAATATACAATTTGATTGATGACCCTAAAGAGGAGTTTGATTTAAGAAATAATGCCACATGGTTATTTCCTATCATGATAGGAAAGAGAGTAAAGTTTGAATCTTCCGTTGCAACAAGCTGCGATACGATTCCTTTCCCTGCTCCATTTGGATATAAGCCCGATTGTAGCAAGGGGAATTTCAATCAATTTCCAGTGGATGGGTTACGCCAGAAGTAGTTTACCCCAATGGCTCTTTCTCGCATGCATGAGGTATGTTTTTGGTTCAATATCTCATTAGAGCCATTTAGGGCCATGTTTTTTCTAGTTTCATTTGAACAGTCACATTCGTCGACCATACTTAAAGTTCGTTGTTTCATATGGGGCGAATTATGCAGCCAATACTCTACATTCAAGTCGGTAATGTTCTTTGGGCGGTTTTAAGTGACGGTTCTTGGATCCAAATGTTGCCTAACGAACAATTAGTTCCAGAAGTAGAGGTGGTTGTTCTTAATACTGACATTCTCGATATTGCATTTAATGAAGATTCAACAAGTGAGGATGAATCGAGTTCGAATGATCTTTTAATTGCATCTCAAAACGGTATTGAATCCACTTTTAATCAGAGCGTTCGAGATTTTAGTGAGTCTTCTGGTGGGTTAAGTTTTGTTGCCTATATTCGCGCTGTTTTACCTGAGCAACTCGTTTCTAATGGCTATGTTACTAGGCCAGCAGTGCAAGAAAGAGAGAACCCAACTTCTGAGACTCAGGCTCCTGAGCGGTTGAATCCCGATGCTATATTAACGGTGGATATTCTTGATGGCGGCGATGGATACGAAAACCAGTTTGAAGTTCCTAGTGTCACGATTCAAGGTGACGCACTCAAGATAAGCGATGAGTGGCTTGTTACTATCACCATTACCGATAGCCTCAATAATTCTATTACTGTTACAACGACCGTAGAGAACGAGGCTTATACCCTATCAGGCGTTGATCTGTCTTCTCTTGCCGAAGGGCCGCTTACGGTGACTTCTGTGGTTTCTGACATTTATGGCAATAACCTGAACGCTGTCGATACGACCATTAAAGATACACTTGCAACGGTGAACGTCAATTTTGATGGTGGAGGGGATGAGTATTTAAATCAGTACGAAATCGCGACTACTCGCCTCGAAGGGACGATTGAAAACATTGAAGATGGCCAGCGTATCCAAGTTACGGTAACCGACTCGTTAGGAGCGGTCATAAACTTAGAAACGGTGGTGACTGGTGGAAGTTGGTCTCTGGACGACGTTGACCTTTCTGGGTTGTCTGAAGGTACGCTGACAGTTGTTGCTGAGAGTATAGATATAGCGGGCAACCCTGCAACCAGTGAAAACACCATCATCAAAGATACGCTTGCAAGTGTGACGGTGGACGTTGACGATGGCGGAGACGACTATTTAAACATTGAAGAGCGCCAATCTGTCACTTTGTCAGGGCAAGTCAGTGATGTTGAAAATGGTCAGACGGTTTCTGTCACGGTTCAAGACAGCTCGGGGGGGATGCTCTCGTTCAATACCGTTGTCGTTGATGGTATGTGGCAAGTCGAAGGGGCTAACTTATCCACGTTAGCCGATGGGGCGTTAACCGTATCTGCCTCCGTGAATGATGTAGCGGGCAACCAAGCGAAAGCGATGGATGAGGCTACGACCATAGATGCCACAGCTCCCACCATTGATATCGATACGGATTTTTATATTAGCGGTGGTCTTGCCATTGATGATTTCCGTGAGGGTATAGTCACGGAAATGAGAGGAACAACCAGTGGTGTAGAGCAAGGTCTGGCGGTGACGATTCGGGTAAGTGACGGAGACAGCACGCTGAATTTTACTGGCCTTGTTGATGCGTCAGGTTCGTGGACAGTAACCGCAATTGACGTAAACACTCTCAATCTAAACAACACGTGGACCATTGAAGCAGAAGTGTTGGATGCCGCCGGCAACCACGCGGTCGATACCATGCCGACAATAGTGCTACCCGGTTCAACGGTATTTTCTGAAAACATCGTTGGATTTTTTGGTGAGCAAAGCAGCTCGGCAGCCATCAACATAGAAAATGGTGTGCCAGCACTGCATGCAGAGCAGCCAAGTTTGAGCGCGCTTACATCGGTCGGTCAATCTATTAACGTTGTTGTTGCAGAAGATGGGTTGAGCTTACAAGGAACATCGACTGACGACCGATTAGTTTTCTCAGCAGAAGTCAATGATGATGGTACGGTTCAAATTACTTTTTATGAAGCGATTGATCATGGTGTAGGTCAAGATGAGCTGGTGACTAACGTATTGGTTGAAAGCACTCAAAGTGATGCTGACGGTACACAAGAGGCTGTTGTGGCTCCCCTAGAAATCGTCATCAGTGATGCCGACCCAGTGATCGCAAATGAGTCATATAGTGTAACCGAAGGCCAAGTCATTTCTGGCAATGTACTGGAGAATGACATTGATATTGATGGTGACTTGTACATTCGATATGTCAGAGCCGGAGGAGAGATCCAGTCTGTCCCTGATGGTGGCTCAGTAAGTTTTAGTCTAGAGAAGGGTGAATTAACCGTATTTTCAGATGGCTCTTGGCAGTTGAATGCCAGTCGCAACTTAGATCACACGGTTGAGCAAAGTATCGTATTTGATTATCTCGCAGCCGATGATTCAAAAGATTACGGTGTAGCAACCGCGACCATCGACATTATAGATGGCCAAGCGGGTTATGTAGGCAGTGCTACTATAAACGCAGAAGAAGTACCTCTGGGAGCGGCATTATTAACCACCGAAGGCAGTGTTAATGTGATTGCTGGCTCTGATAACCCTGATCCGACTAGTTTGTATTTTGGTGGGGCATCCATTACTAAGTTAGAGGCATTAGGGCTTACAAGCTCAGTCTCTGATAATGAGCTTAGCTACACGTTAAGTCCCAGTGGAAAGCAAATCACAGCATTTGCCAATGGTGTCACTGTATTTACGTTAACATTGAGTGGCATTGAGTCGGGTAACGATGTACTAGCTTCAATCTCGCTTACTCTTGATCATCCTATCGATCAATTCAACAGTAGTGATACGGTCACTTTCCCGCTGACCATTGGAGGGACAGATCTAGACTCCACACCGCTTGTAGAGAATGAAATTGATTTCGTGTTGAAAGATGGTGTTGATCCTACGTTGAGCAACTTGACTGTTGTTGCAATGGAGGAGATTAATCTAGAAAGTGGGGCAATCTTTAAGACTGGGAGCCTTCAACTCGATATCGGGAGTGATTATGTTGACTCTCTTCGATTTAGCGAATTAAACCAGCCCACATTAGTGAGTAGTGAAAGTGAGTTGCTTTACCGTCTGTCTGATGACGGTACGACAATTACTGGCTATATCTTAGAAGGTGGGGTGGAAGTAAATATTTTTCAATCGAAACTATTATCCACATTACCTTTAGAGTCGAGTAGTGAAATAGAGTATTCCTTTGAATTATATCGCTCTTTCGATCTGTCAAAAGATCAAATCCTGGATATACCATTGTTAGTTAATGCAACAGATTCAGACGGTGACACCACCTCAGTAACATTGGATATTACCTTAGAGGCAATTGAAGGTTTGAACGATGATGCCTCTTTAACGGTGGATATTCTTGATGGCGGCGATGGATACGAAAACCAGTTTGAAGTTCCTAGTGTCACGATTCAAGGTGACGCACTCAAGATAAGCGATGAGTGGCTTGTTACTATCACCATTACCGATAGCCTCAATAATTCTATTACTGTTACAACGACCGTAGAGAACGAGGCTTATACCCTATCAGGCGTTGATCTGTCTTCTCTTGCCGAAGGGCCGCTTACGGTGACTTCTGTGGTTTCTGACATTTATGGCAATAACCTGAACGCTGTCGATACGACCATTAAAGATACACTTGCAACGGTGAACGTCAATTTTGATGGTGGAGGGGATGAGTATTTAAATCAGTACGAAATCGCGACTACTCGCCTCGAAGGGACGATTGAAAACATTGAAGATGGCCAGCGTATCCAAGTTACGGTAACCGACTCGTTAGGAGCGGTCATAAACTTAGAAACGGTGGTGACTGGTGGAAGTTGGTCTCTGGACGACGTTGACCTTTCTGGGTTGTCTGAAGGTACGCTGACAGTTGTTGCTGAGAGTATAGATATAGCGGGCAACCCTGCAACCAGTGAAAACACCATCATCAAAGATACGCTTGCAAGTGTGACGGTGGACGTTGACGATGGCGGAGACGACTATTTAAACATTGAAGAGCGCCAATCTGTCACTTTGTCAGGGCAAGTCAGTGATGTTGAAAATGGTCAGACGGTTTCTGTCACGGTTCAAGACAGCTCGGGGGGGATGCTCTCGTTCAATACCGTTGTCGTTGATGGTATGTGGCAAGTCGAAGGGGCTAACTTATCCACGTTAGCCGATGGGGCGTTAACCGTATCTGCCTCCGTGAATGATGTAGCGGGCAACCAAGCGAAAGCGATGGATGAGGCTACGACCATAGATGCCACAGCTCCCACCATTGATATCGATACGGATTTTTATATTAGCGGTGGTCTTGCCATTGATGATTTCCGTGAGGGTATAGTCACGGAAATGAGAGGAACAACCAGTGGTGTAGAGCAAGGTCTGGCGGTGACGATTCGGGTAAGTGACGGAGACAGCACGCTGAATTTTACTGGCCTTGTTGATGCGTCAGGTTCGTGGACAGTAACCGCAATTGACGTAAACACTCTCAATCTAAACAACACGTGGACCATTGAAGCAGAAGTGTTGGATGCCGCCGGCAACCACGCGGTCGATACCATGCCGACAATAGTGCTACCCGGTTCAACGGTATTTTCTGAAAACATCGTTGGATTTTTTGGTGAGCAAAGCAGCTCGGCAGCCATCAACATAGAAAATGGTGTGCCAGCACTGCATGCAGAGCAGCCAAGTTTGAGCGCGCTTACATCGGTCGGTCAATCTATTAACGTTGTTGTTGCAGAAGATGGGTTGAGCTTACAAGGAACATCGACTGACGACCGATTAGTTTTCTCAGCAGAAGTCAATGATGATGGTACGGTTCAAATTACTTTTTATGAAGCGATTGATCATGGTGTAGGTCAAGATGAGCTGGTGACTAACGTATTGGTTGAAAGCACTCAAAGTGATGCTGATGGTACACAAGAGACGGTTGTGGCACCGTTAACGATTACTATTTATGACTCTGATCCGGTGATTAGAGATGACACATACTCAGTCGTAGAAGATCAAACAATTACGGGCAATCTACTTGAAAATGATATTGATCTTGATGGAACACTTTATGTGAAATTTGTAGAGGCTGGCGGGGAGCAGAAGTCAATTCTAGAGGGGGGATCCGTAAGTTTTAGTTTAGAAAAAGGCGAATTAACCGTATTTTCTGATGGCTCTTGGCAGTTTGATGCAGGTCGAAACCTAGATCATTCGGTCGAGCAAAGTGTTTCTTTCAGCTATTTAGCTGCAGATGACTCCCAAGACTATGGCTTGGCTAACGCGACCATTGACATTACTGATGGACAAGCAGGTTACGTAGGCAATGCGACTATAGACGTAACAGAAGTCCCTTTGGATGGCCCGATATTGAACTCTGAAGGAACTGTCAATATTGTCGTGGGATCTGACAACCCTGATCCGAGTAGTTTGTATTTCGGTGGGTCATCTATTACTAAGTTAGAAGCATTAGGGCTTACAAGCTCAGTCTCTGATAATGAGCTTAGCTACACGTTAAGTTCCAGTGGAAAGCAAATTACAGCATTTGCGAATGGTGTCACTGTATTTACGTTAACGTTGAGTAGCGTTGAGTCGGGTAACGATGTATTAGCTTCAATTTCGCTTACTCTTGAGCACCCTATCGATCAATTCAATAGCAGTGATACGGTCACTTTCCCGTTGACCATTGGTGGCGTAGATTTAGATGCCACACCGCTTGTAGAGAATGAAATTGACTATGTTCTAAAGGATGGCGCAGACCCAACTTTAAATAATTTGAATGGGGTAGAAGTAAAAGAATCTGATCTCGCAAATGGAAGTGTGTTGAGCTCAGGGAATTTTCAAGTTGAGGTTGGCAGTGATTACCTCGAATCTTTGTCGTTCATCGTCTCTGAACAACCCTTGTTGACGAGTGGTGAACAAGTTGTGCTTTATCAAGTCTCTGCGGATGGCAAAACACTTGATGGTTATATTCTTGACGAAGATGGGCAAACTCAGATTCCCATCTTTCAAGCTACCCTCAGTGCTTCATTACCTATTGATGCAAATAGCGACACTACCTACTCCTTTGAGCTTTTTCAGGCTCTCGATCAACAAGAAAATACTGATCCAAACGTACCTCTCGTTGTTACTGCAATGGACTCAGACCAAGATAACACGTCGGTCGTTTTAGACATTAATGTGATAGATAACGACAATGGACAAGCGCTAATCAATAGTGGCAATGTCGAGTTGACCGAAACACCTGTCGATACAAACATTGCTCCTGATGGGGTTTCAGCCATAGCGAATACGGATGTGATAGTTACGTCATCATTCGATCCGATTGTGTATCTGGGTGTTGACATAAATGATGGAGATACTGTCAAAACTACGCTTGGTGATGCTGTTACTTATAACGGAGAGGCTGTCACTTGGTACGATAACAATGATGGAAGCTTTGACGCAATTTCAGACACTGGAGACGTTGTATTTAGGGTCACGTTACCTAGTGACTTCTCTTTGCCATCAAATGATACGTCTACCGTTAATGTAACTGTAGAGCTTTATCACTCGCTTGACCATGTTTTAGGTGATGGGACGCAATTGTCGATCTCTATGCCCATCGTGGCGAGAGATTCTGATGGAAGCGAGATCTCTACGGAGTCCAACATACTGGTCTATGATGGCTTGTTTCCGGAACTAGTAATTACAGAGGGAATCACAGTCAATGAAAGCGGGTTGAATGATGATTCGGTTGATTCTGGCATCGAGGGCTCGTCACCATCCATTACGCTATTACAAGGTTCAGACTCTATCGCCAGTGTGAGCGTGAATATCGATATGTTCAATGCGCTCGGCTATAAAACAAGTAGTGGTAGCCTGGTTTCGCTTGATTCACCGGACTCGAATGGTTGGTTATATGCAAGAGATGAAAGCGAGCAAGACGTCTTTAGAATTAGATTTAATACCGATGGGACTGTCGAGTTTGATCTATACCGTGCACTTGAACACGATGAACCTGACGGTGTTCCAGCGGACGAGAACACATTAGAACTCAGTTTTTCAATTTATGCCGTTGATAAGGATGGCGACCAGTCTGAAGCTGAGACATATACCGTTAGTGTAGTAGATGATATCCCTGAAGACACAAGCTCACCAATAGAAATTGAACTTACCGAGGGGGATGAGTTTTCGGGAAACTGGTTTAGCAATAATGCCGACTTAATCAGTTCAGATGGCACGTTGATATCAAGTTTGACCTATGCAGGTGAAACATACGATACGGCGAGTTCGGTATTTAGCAATGATGCTTGGACCATCGATTTAATCAATAGTAGTGATGGTAACTTAAAATATGGAACGCTGACTATTGCTCAAGATGGGACATTTACGCTAACTACCGAGCTTATTGTTAATACGCCTGTAGGTGGTTTGCTTGATGATCTAACGATAACTGTGACGGATGCAGACGGTGACCAAGCAAGCAGTGAAGCTCAATTAATTCTTGATGATGCTAGGGGCTTTATTCGAACCGTTAATGTAGATACGTTAGAAGATAATGGCGCGAATAATAGTGGAGACCCCACGCCAGTCGCGTTACCGATTAGAGTTTCTCCTGGGGATACGGAGAATAATGAGCGTGTTGAAGCGATAAGGATCTCTGTTGAATCTCTACAAGGAGGGGCTCTGTTTTTAGACGGAGCGCGCCTTGAAGATGATGATAATGACGGATTTATTAGTCTTTCTGGTACAGAGCTAATGGGGGTGGGTATATTCACTGTTCCAAATGGTGATCTCACTTATCAACCAGCACTAAACCTGTCGGGCAACACTATCAAAGTTTCGTTAGCAGTGTCTGCATTAATCGTATCTGATGTCGAACCAGATGGTTTTGTATTACAAGGCAATAATACGTTAAATGTTAACGTTTTACCGGTTGCAGATTTGCCAGAGTGGTCTAATGATTCGGACTTTTCTTATCAAAGTGTTGAAGGTTCCGCTGAATCACTTTCACTCAATATTGTCGCTGAAAAGTTTGACCAAGACGGTTCTGAAACGCTCCACTACCAAATTTCGAATATTCCAGATGGACTTATATTAACACTTAACGGAAGTGCTATTGAGGAAGGGAAAGCGTATAGCCAATCCGAGTTAGATCAAATTGAAATCACATCTAACGAAAACTTGGCCGGAAGATTTACTTTTGATGTAACGGCAGTAACGACTGAGTCGGGTAGTGTGTTTGCCGATGAGCAAGATAAAACAGCGTGGATCACTGAGCAAGTTGTTATCGATATATCTCCAGATGCCGATGTGCCTACGCTGACCGTTAAAAACATTCAGGGGCTTGAAGACCAAGCGATTGACTTAAAAGAGTACATCCTAGGGCGGCTCACTGACACAGATGGCTCGGAGTCTCTGTCTTATCGCATAGAAGTTCAAGATGGTTGGACATTGCCTGTCGGAGCTGGGATTACGCTTATCGGTATTAATACCTACCTAGTGACCTCCAATGCTCTAGCCAATTCGGAGGCGTTACTTCAACCAAAATCGGATATCAGCTCATTTACTGAATCTCTATCCCTTCAAGTAACCGCCATTTCAACAGAGTCGACTATTGATGGCTTAGCACCTATTAATGAAACCGCCGAGAGCCAATCTGCAACCATTGACATTAAGCTAAAAGGCGTGGTCGATGAACCAATTGTCCTAGATGGTGGACAGGGGAATTGGCAATATGATCAAGCGACTAAAGTAATTAGTAATCTCTCTACGTTAGACGAAGATAACCTGATACAACTGGATTTTATCATCCAGACATCAGACGACGATCTATCAGAAGAAATTAATATTTTGCTTCAGAACATCCCTTTGGGAACACAACTGACAGATGTAAATGGTGACCCTATTGTTCTTCCAATTGCTTACGTGGACCCAATAACGGGGCCAGTTTATCAGGTCTCGAATGCTGTTCTTGAAAACACTTACCTCAAAACAGAGCAAGATTTTAGTGGAACACTGAGCATGGATGTTATCGTCGTTTCAACAGAGCCGGATGGTGATTCTGCTGAAACCCCTCTTAAAGTGGAAATGGAAATCTCACCTATTGTTGATCAAACTGACGGTCAAGAATTACAAAGCAATGGTATTGAGGACAATTTCATCACACTAAATCTTGAGCCTGTCGTTAATCAAGATATAGATTCTAGTGAGTCCTTGACAGGATACACCATTGTATCCATTCCAGATGGCTTAACGCTTTACTTTGATGGTAATGCAGTAGAGGAAAGTAACTTACCGTTAGAACTCAATGAACTACTTGATGGTAGCTCGGCAACATTATCTGAGTTGTTAAACAGTGGACGAATCACTGTAAAAGCTAATGAAGACCTAAGTGGGACATTTAGCCTGGAAGTTCAGTACGAAGTGACAGACACGTCTCCGACGATGGAGACTGATGTAAAGGCAATCAATGGCTCTTTGAGCGTCGTGGTTTCTGGCAAAGTGGATATTGGTAATGAAGATATTGACAAAACACGTTTAGAAGGCGCGACTGAAGTATTCACAAGTACGGATGGGTCTGCTGTCGACGTGAGTGGAGGCATTACATTTACAGAAGCGGATATTGATGGTTCAGAGTATCTCGATTACATCGTTTTACAGATACCGCAGGGTCAAGACCTCATTGTTACTCATCCGAATGGTGCTTCTCAAGATGCCGATGGGAACTGGCTGATTCCAATGGAAGGAATCACAAGTGATAGCGTGTTGGAAACCGCTCAAGATTTGCTTGCTAGCGCATCGATTTATAGCCCATCTAATACAGAGATACTTGATGTGAATGTGTTAGCGTATGTTCGAGATGGAACGGATGCTCAATACATCACAGGTCAGTTCCAAATTCAAATTACTGGCCATGAAGGAGATGGAGACCAGTGTGCTGATCCTGGTGAACCAGGAAGCGTTCAAAGTGGGGATATTGTAGGTAAAGAAGGTGAAGATGTCTCAATTGGGGCGTTTTTAAACCCTGATGTAGCGAGTAGTGATGGTAACTTAGTTTCCTTCTTTGTCGCCGCAGATTCTTTACCTGAAGGAGTCGAGCTTACTGGCGAAGGTGTGATACCTGCTTATGATAATGCGGGCAATCTGTTGGGTTATTCAATTTCTAGCGCTGGATTGTCTTCTTTGACGCTTACTGGCGTGGATGAGGACTTTGCTGGTTGCATTACTTTCAATTTAGAAGTGACAGAAACGGCCCCATGCGATGGTGACTCGAAAACAACCTCTCAGACCATTACGGTACAAATCTCTCCTGTTGTCGATGATATCGCGATAGCACCAAGCCAAGTTACGGTTCAAGAAGATACTATAACCAACCTGAATCTTGCTCTTGTATTGGGCGATAGTGAAGGGCCAATGCAGTCCATTATTGGAGAAGGTGACGCAGCGACTGGCCTTGAAAGTGTCAATTGGGTTTCTTTATCGGTGTCTGACGAGAATGCGCGGTTTACTGCCGTGGACCCGAGCCTACTCATTGACAACGGTGATGGAACATGGGTAGTGACAGATGTTACGCGTCTAAACGAAATTCAGTTAATCCCACCTGAAAACTACAGTGGAGAGCTTGTTATTTCCGTTGACGCAAACATTACTGATGAAGTCACGGGAAGTTGTTTAAGTACTGACAGTGCGAAAGATACTCAAACTAAATCAACAGAAGTTACCGTTACCATTGCCCCAGTGGTTGATAAAGCGGTTCTGGAAACAGAAGACGTAGTTGGTAATGAAGATAATTATATTTATTTAGGAAACTTATCTGCATCATTAATCGATCAAGATGGTTCTGAGTCGATGTCTTTGGTCATGACAGGAGTGCCAGACGGAGCCGTGTTGGTTTGGGACAATAATGGGACGTTCGAATTACTCCCTGATAACGGTTCAACGGATGGTGAGAGCAAGGAGTGGCAGCTAACTCAAGCACAACTTGATAAGGTTTACTTTCTACCGCCACTAGATTTTAGTGGGGATATTTCATTAACACTGCAAGCTATTACCCAAGAGTCTGGATCAAACGACTATAACTATACCACTTCTCAGTTCAACGTCGGCGTAAAACCGATTGGCGATGATGTATCGTTGAATACAACCTCTAACACGTTCACTGGAGATGAAGGTGATTCCATTTCGATTGACTTTTTAGCGAGCGGTTTTGAAACAAATAGCAACGAATATATAGAAGTGTCGATGTTGATCAAAGCAAGCTCTGAACCCTCTGCATTGGAAGGCTTAGGTAGGATTCGTATTGGAACTCAATTCTCATCCTTTACCTTCGATGACGCGGGCAATGCCGTGGCGACGGTATTAGTGCGAGCAAATGAAGTGTCAGGTTTGGAGTTCATTCCGAAGGATGCATTTGGAACGATGGATGTTGCTCTCAATGTTAGAACGTTTGATCAAGCGATAGTGTCAGAGACACTCGAAACCGATTTTGGAGATGTGCAAACTACCGATCTAACCATTGTTGTTACCCCTGAAGCTGATGAGCCAACACTAACGGCCGATTATCAGTCTATTGTGTCTGAAGCGTCTGGGAGTATTCCTTTGGGGTTGAGCATGAATTTAGTCAATCCTGCACCCGAAGAGTTTGGAAGTGTGGAGATTCGCGGATTACCAACAGATCTAGAGTTGAGTCATGGTGAAAGATTGAACGGCATTTATACTGTTGATCAAGAGGATGTCGCTGATCTTTCCATCGTTGGCGGGTTTAGCGGTGCAAGTGATTTTACGTTGTCGATAAAACCGATTGCAACACTGGGTGCTACAGTCGCAGAAGGTGCTGCTCAGACAGTCAATGTTACCTTAGTGGAAGAAGGGGGCCAAACATTACTTGCGACAGATGCTAATGATTTGCTTATTGGAGGAAGTGGCAGCGATGTATTCCAGTTTGACAGTTCAGGGCTCGGTAACGAGTTAAAGCCCTCGTACGATGTGATCAACGACTTCCAAATATCCGTTATTGGTGATGATAATGACACAATTGATATCGCCTCGATAATCACCGCTACCTCGATAACAGAAGTCGATAATAAGCTCGATTTAACAGAGAATGATGATGGCGTAACGCTTCACATAAAACCAGAAGAGACGGGGACAAAACAACAGATTCTTATGCAGGGCGTCACTCTCGATCAGCTTTACAAAGGTGACTCGACTGGCGTAGCCGAAGAAAATGTCTTACAGAAGATGATTGATGACAACAACTTGCTAGTAGGTGGTATGTCATGAAGCATCACTCATCCTCATCAAGTGAGCTGACTAACGATCCTTGGGGGCATTCGTTAACTTGGTTGATGCGTTATTTTGAGGTTAGACACCATACAAAAAAGGTGCTTTCTGGATTACCTCTTGTTGAGGGTAGATTGGATGTTGACTTATTCATCAGAGCCGCTGAGCGAGCCGATCTTGAACTCACATTAATCGATTTAAAATCCACCGCAATGTTGAGCTTTCCATTGGTGGTAATCAATAGGAAGACGTTACAACCCGCTATTATATCTGAGCGACATAACAGCGATTATCAAGTCACGTTATTTAGTGAAGATCAAGGTGAAACGCAATACGTCACGAGCGAGGAACTGCATAATCGATTCCAGCCTCAAGCATGGCAAGTTTCTATGCGTCCAGAGCTGGACAAACGGATAAGTTCTATTCAAGCGGATTATAATGAACATTGGCTTTTCGCCGTAGTGAAAGAAATGTCTCCGTGGTATCGAGATCTTTTGATTGCCTCTTTCCTTATCAATACGCTAGCGCTAGTTATTCCGCTTTTCACTATGAACGTTTACGATCGTGTAGTGCCTAATCAAGCTTTCAGTACATTATGGGTTTTGGTCGCTGGTGTCTCCGTCATCATTATTTTTGATTGGCTATTGCGTAAAGCAAGGGGAGTTGTCACTGATACCGCGGGTAAGTACATCGATAACAAGCTTTCTTCGATACTTTTTTCTAAAGTTATGGGGATGAAACTTGAACACCGTCCTGCATCAGTCGGTGCATTCGCTCGACAACTACAAGATTTTGATAGTGTTCGCGATTTTTTTACTTCTGCATCTCTTGTGACCTTAGTTGATCTCCCATTTACGTTGTTATTTTTAGTCTTAATAGGTTGGCTAGGTGGGGCAATGATGTTCATACCTATTGCCGTCATGTTTACCCTGCTGATCCTTGGCTTTGCGGTAAAAGCAAAAATAGAACAATCACATACGGAAAGTGCTGCACTATCCATGAAGCGACAAGCTCACTTGTTTGATTCATTGTCCTCTTTAAAAGAGATTAAGCAAAATAACGCTACGGGAGAAGCACAAAAGCGTTGGGAGCAAACGGTATCCATGCTTTCTGATTGGCAAAATCAATCGCGAAACTATTCGAATATCGTTGCTTACTCCATTCAATCTAGCCAGCAGATAATTACCGTAATGTTACTTGTAACAGGCGTGTACAGAATTTCTGAGGGATTGCTCAGCATGGGGGGGCTCATTGCTATTGTCATGCTTAGCGGTCGTGCTGCAGGGGCGATTAACCAGTTAGCTATGCTGTTACTTCGCTATCAACAGACAAAAACAGCGGTTGAAGGCTTAAATTCTATCATGTCTTTACCTCAGGAGGCGCAACGCAGTCAGGTCATTACGTCTGCCGAATTTACAGGGAATATACGTTTAGAAAACGTGAGCTTCCAATACCCAGATGTTGATATGCCATGTTTGAGAGATATTAATCTTACTATCAAGCAAGGCGAACGCGTTGGCGTTATTGGTAGTGCAGGAGCAGGAAAGTCTACACTCCTTTCTATTATTACCAATCAACTCAGTGCCTTACAGGGTAGCGTTTATTTTGATGACATTGACAGTCAGCTTTGGCCCGCCGAATTGATAAGAGAGAAAACGGGTTGGGTTGGCCAAGATTCGCATCTTATATACGGCAGCATTATGGAAAATATAGTATTAGGACATCATGTTATTGATCAAGAACGTTTACGCCGTGCGATAGAATTATCGGGTTTGAACCAGTACATGAGTCGCCTTCCTCATGGTCTAGAAACGCAAGTCGGAGAAGGAGGGCGTTATTTGTCGGGGGGGCAAAGGCAAGCTGTAGCGATTTCAAGAGCTTTTTATCGAAACCCAGCAGCATTAATTTTAGACGAGCCAACCAGTTCCTTAGACCAGCCAGCTGAGAATGCGTTGTTTAATGCTCTCAAATCGTTGCCGCACTCGACGACGATGATTATTAGCTCTCATAAACATTCCTTATTATCGCTTTGTGATCGAATTGTTGTGCTTGATAAAGGCACAATTTTGAGGGAAGGAGCGCCCCAAGAAATTTTTGCTAAACAACAGTCTAACGCGAAGACGAACAGAGTACGCGCAGTATCAATTGTACGCGAAGGAGGTCAATGATGAGCACAGTTCGTTGGAGTAATGCTCATTTAGCAAACCGTTCGAGAACGTTGATTTGGTTGTCTGCCGCGTTAGTGCTGAGTGTGATTATTTGGGCCTCGTGGGCGAGGTTAGACGAAGTGGTTGTCGGCGAAGGAAAAGTTGTTCCTACTTTGTCTGTTCAGACGATTCAGAGCTTAGAGGGAGGCATTCTAAAGGAGTTACTTGTCATGCCTGGTGAAAGCGTCACTAAGGGGCAAACCATCGCCATTCTGGATGATACAAGGTTTAAGTCGACCTATTCGGAGACCTCTGAACAAGTTGAATCTTTGCTCGCCAGAAAGCAGAGGCTTCAAATTGAATTAGAAACGGTAAAAGTGAATAGCCTCCAACTGGATTGGAAACAACAAGTGAGTATCGAGCCTCAGCCATTTGATATTTCGATGACCGGCCACTCTGCCTATCTGAATGCCAAAGCAAACTATCTTGAGCGGTTGAGCCAACTGGAGTCTGAGCTGGAGGAGGCTAAATTGCGAATTGAGCAACAATCGCAAGCTTATCTAGATACCTTGAATACCATTCAAACACTAAAAAGCAGTCTGGTTATTGTCTCGAAAGAGCGAGATATGTTGAGAGAGGTGGTTTCTAGTGGCGCGGTGGCTGAAGTGGAATTATTAAAACTGAATAGAGACGTTATAAAGCTCAAAGGAGACATCGCGAGTTCACAAGCTGCTGCCCAAAAGCAAAGGGCTGTGTATTCTGAATCCATCGCAGATTATCGTGGTACTGCGCTTGCTTTTAGGGCAGAGGCACAAGGGCAGCTCAATGAAGTTGTGACGCAACTAGCGCAGCTCAATGAAAGTCGTCAGGCGATTGCGGATCAGTTGAATCGAACGCAGTTACTTTCTCCGGTCGATGGAACCATCAAAGATGTTTTTGTCAGAACCATCGGAGGTGTGGTTAAGCCGGGTGAGCCTATTTTAGAAATAGTCCCTCGTAATAGCACGTTAATCGTTGAAGCGAGAATTTCTCCTCAGAATATCGCCTTCATAAGGCCTGGCCTGCCGGCAACGGTAAAGTTGTCTGCCTATGACTTTGTCATTTACGGAGGCCTAGAAGGAGAAGTGACCTACGTAAGCGCCGATGCACTTCAAAATGAAGAGGGCAATGCCTACTACCGTGCCAACGTTACTTTCAAGGTTGATGATAAGTTTACGATCATCCCGGGAATGCAGGTTGTGGTAGACATTCTTACAGGAGAAAAAACAGTACTGAATTATTGGTTAAAACCTATATTACGTGCGAAAGAGAATTCGCTCAGAGAAAGATAGACATAAGGATATAAGATGCGGCTTAAATCAACGTTATTGGTCTTGTTTGCAGTATCATCGTCGCCAAACGCTTTGACTTTAGAAGAGTCAGTTACGTTATCTCTCGATAGCTCCCCCAGTTTGCTTGCTCGCTATTCTCGCTATGAGTCGATGGTACGAGACCGAAATGCCATAAATGGTTCATTTCTTCCTCAGGTTAATTTGTATGCAGCAGCAGGGTACGAAGGTACTCGATATAACAACGGAAACTACATCGACAGTGAAGATAGAACATTAGAAAGAACGGAGATGGGCGTAAGAATCTCCCAACTGTTATTTGATGGATTTAAAACAAGTGCTGATGTTGATCGCCTATCTTACGAGGCTGAAGCTGAACGCTTGGACTTATTGGCATCTGCGGAAAATGTTGCATTAGATACTGTCAGAGCGTATGTGGATGTTTTACATGCCCGAGAGTTGATGAAACTGACAGAAAGAAACCTAAATGAACACCAAGAGATCTACCGTTTCATTCTAGATAAAAAAGAAAAAGGTTTAACCAGCAACTCCGACTTAGCGCAGGTTTCTTCGCGTGTCGCGACAACACAGTCCTCATTGATTGCCGCCCAAAACAATCTTTCCGATGCTAGAACAAGATTTGTACGTTTGGTTGGTCGAGCGCCGCAAAACTTAGTTGAGCCTGTTTACCCGCAGGAATTGCTTCCGAATAAGCTTGACGAAGCACTCAAACAAGCGGTTAGGTTGCACCCATCCATACAGTCGGCGATGAAAGATTTAGAGGCGGCTCGACATGAAGTAAAAAGAGAAAAGGGGGATTACTACCCAGAGCTCAAGCTTGAGCTGTCAGCCAACAAAACAGACAACGTGGATAATATTGAAGGCATTAACGAAGATGCAAAGGTTATGCTGACGGTCAACTACGATCTTTTTAACGGCTTTTCTACAGACTCCCGAGTGGAGTCATCTGCCTGGCGAGTAGAGGAGGCGAGGGCTATTCGAGCAAATGCAGAACTAGATGCGAATGAAGGTGTAAGGCTGGCATGGGACGCACATACATTGCTTCAACAGCAAATGGAGTTTTTAAAAGTCAACGTTGATGCGGCGAAAGTAACTGAATTAGGGTACATCCAGCAGTTCAATGTAGGGCGACGCAGTTTGTTAGATGTATTAGATGCCAAAGTTGAAACGTTTGTTGCGAGACGGAACTATACCCGAACAAAGTACGATCATTTGGTTGCCACTTACCGTTTATTCAACTCGATGGGGATTCTGACTTATGCGTTGCGAGTTGAGTATCCAGAGAACTGGAAGGAGAACAATAATGGATAAATTCGCAGTGACGAGTCTTCTAGTTTTTATGTTAGCAGGCTGTGCTGAATCACCGAATACGACGTTGACCACTTACCAGTACAACGACCTTAAAGACAATGATAGTGATGGCGTGATAAACCAACGAGATAACTGCGCAGATACGCCAAAAGGTGTCGTTGTTGACAGTGAAGGCTGTGCGAATTGGGTCAACGACTCGCAGACACACCTGATCAGTTTTTTCTTTGCGATGGATGAGCATCAGGTAACGTCATCTCATGATATGCCGCTAAGCGAGTTGAAAGCATTGCTTCAGAGTAACCCAAATGCGCAAGTCATACTGATAGGAGACACAAGCCCTGAAGCGTCACTCGAATACAACAAAGCGTTGGCAAAGAAAAGAACGGCAGCTATACGAGAATTGCTAGTGAGAAACGGCATTCAAGACAATCGAATTGAAGAGCAAGAGTTTTATCAGAATACGGCATTGACGGTACAACTAAAAAAACGGGAAAGGCGCACAATTGCTGTTGTAAACACGAAAGCTGAAAGTACTGAACAAGCGTGGACTATATTTAGTTCGGACAGCGAGTTGACACCTAATTCGAAGTTGGAGCTGAATTATGAAAATTAAAGTCTTACCTTTCTTTACTCTAGCTTCATGTTTGATTTCACCGCTGGCATTTGCTGACTCTGAGGCTCGAACATCGATTTTTGTCGAACCAGAGATATTAGAAACGATAGAAACATTGATAGATGAGCCAAGTGTAAATGTAGCGCTTGCATCTCAGTCTGGTGGTTTTAACGACATGCTAAATGACGGAACCTCTATTGCGATCACATCTAAGAAATGGTCAGATGAAAACATCTCCCGATTTCAACGAGAAAGAGGCCACAGGCCTACACGTTTGTTTTTAATGGCAAACGCTATTGTCGTAATCAATAGTCAAAAGAGTACGGTAGATAGTGTTTCCGTTAGTGAATTGAAACGCTGTGATGCAAATACGTATGCTTTCGGGGAGATGCGTTTAAGTAACCCAGATGTGAGCTCTAATGGTTGTCAATCATCGATTCAAATGTTTGATGAAGACCGATTGAAACGGGCTTTAAGCGACGACTTGTCAGCCAAAGCTTATATGCGATACTCCGATTTTAAATACTCAGAACAGTGGTCGAGCTACAAGGCTCTCTCTGTTCATCATAACGATGACTCATGCTCTTTGAGCACAGATTGCATCTATTCTCTTCGCTATCCATTTTCCGTGGTCTATTACGTTTATATAAATAAACAATTCGACACTAATCAGAAGATCAAAAAATCAAAGCTATTTGAACTCCTTACAACCGACCACAATACACAACAGGTACGAAATGCTGGGTTTATTCCACTACCAAAAGCGCTTATTAAAAGAAATAGAGTGAAGTTAGGGCTAGATGAGCCAGTTGTTTTAAACGGGTATAAATAAACTTCATACGCCTAACTATGTGGGCTTGAGTGAACGTACCGTCCTAGGAAGTTTTGCCTTGCTGCTCATTTATCTTTGGTTAACCTTTGGTCAATTGAGTTGGTTGTAAGTGGTTTTGTTGGTAATTTTTCTATTATTGTGGCAAGTTTGCTTAAAACCACTTAAGTGAATTTAAGTCATGACACAAGAAGAAAGACTCGTAGCACTCAGAGCGAAGCTGGAGCAGCAAAACAAAGTAACGTTGTCTGAAGTTTGTGAGTACTTTGGTATCTCGCGAGATTCAGCTCGCCGAGACTTAGTTAAGTTGAGTCAGCAGCCTGGGTTACAAAGAATACGAGGTGGTGTCATGCTTGCGCCGATCTCTTCCCATACCGAGGCATACGCGAGTCGACCCGTGAGTGACGTTAAACATCGACTGGCTCAAGCTGCCGCAGCGTTGTTGGATGAGCGCGACCATCTTGTTATTGATACCAGCACCATTTTGTCTCTGCTCCCACTCTATGCAGGAAAAGCGCATTGTGGAGAAAACAAGCTCAACGTCGTCACTAACAGCATTGATGTGCTGACCGCTGCTGAAACAAACGACACAATGGACGTTCATTTCTTAGGCGGACACTTTGACCCTTATGCCAGAGCAGTTTTAGGGGCGCAAGCAGAGCAGCAAATGCAGCATTATCACGTGAACAAAGCGTTCATTGGCGTGTGTGCATTGTCATCCCGAGGGCTGACAACAAATAGTTTGTTAGAAGCAACATTGAAACAAGCGATGATTGCTCAAGCTCAGCAGGTCATCGTCGTTTGTGAATCCCGAAAAATTGGTAGCGACAATTTCCACCACGTATGTGATTTGTCAAAGATCGACATCATTATTACCGATCATCCCCCTCAATCAGATTTTCAACAACTCCTCGATCACAATGATATTGAATGTATTGTTGTGTCACCGAAATAAGGAATCTTAGAATGGCTTACGATCCTGTAAAAACCGCTGTGATTGGTTACGGATATTCAGCAAAAACGTTTCATTTACCCTTCATTAAAGCGCTACCAAATTTAACGCTGAGCGCGATAAGCTCTCGTCAACAGGAGGCGGTTCAAAATGATTGGCCAGATGCTAAGTGGTTTTCTGATGCGAATACTTTACTCGATGATAGTGATGCAGAGCTCGTAATCATTACTGCGCCAAATGACGTACATTACGAACTTGCAAAGCGTGCGTTGAACAATGGGAAACACGTCATCGTCGAAAAACCGTTTGTTACTCGGATAGAAGACGGTAATGAACTTATCGCCTTGGCGGAAGAGAAAGGTCTGGTGCTGAGCGTTTTTCACAATAGACGTTGGGATGGAGATTTTCTCACGGTTAAATCTCTTATCGAACAAGGTAAGTTAGGTGATATAAAGCTATTCGAGTCACACTTTGACCGTTACCGCCCTGAAGTTCGTCAACGCTGGCGAGAGCTAGCCCAAGATGGTGGTGGTATTCTATTCGACCTTGCTCCTCATCTTCTCGATCAAGCATTGGTGTTGTTTGGCTTGCCAGATGCGATAGACGCACAATGTCGAATGATGCGCCCGGGTGCGACAACGATTGATTATTACAACTTGATACTTCATTACCCTGAGCATATTGTGCACTTGCATTCAAACTTGTATAGCCCAGAGCCGAATCTCCGCTACAAAGTATTGGGTACGGAAGCTAAATATGAAAAGTTCGGATTAGATCCTCAAGAGGGCTACTTAAAAGAAGGCCGTTTGCCGGAAAACGATGCTTGGTCGGAAGAAGATGAGGCGTTATACGGCGTCCGTTACGACGAAGACGGTGCGCAAACTATCAAAACGGAGAGAGGCGCGTACCAAGCTTACTTTGTTGGTGTGGCAGATGCCATTCGTTTGGGCACTGATAACCCGGTTCCTGCCGCTCAAGCAGTACAGAATATCGCTCTGATTGAGATGGCATTGGAAAGCAGTAAAACGGGTAAAACGATTCAGGTGAAACCATGAGTTTGACGCTTGAACTCGTGGCCCGGCAAGAGCATGAACTTCAGTTGGCGGAATTTAATCACCATATTGCGTGGTCTATCGGCCTCGCTCTAAAAGAAGAGGCTGAAGCTCGCGGCGCGGCTGTTGCTATTGAGGTTTACGGCTTTGGACAAACGCTATTTCAATACGCAATGGCAGGAACCTGTGCTGATCATTTAGATTGGGTCCGTAGGAAGCGAAACTCAGTATTAAGGTATGGCCACAGCTCTTACTATCTTTCTCTGTACAACAAGCAAAAGCAACGTGATTTCGAAAATCAGTCTCATCTCGATGCTCGTGAGTACTGCGCTCATGGTGGCGCGTTCCCAATTCGGCTTTCTGGGTCTGGTTTGGTTGGGGTTGTGACGGTATCGGGTTTACCGCAGTTAGATGATCATCAGCTAGTTGTGGATATATTAAAAACGATGACAGAGACAAAACCCTCTTAAACGCCAAATATGAAAGTAGCACGGTTTCTTTATCGTGCTACTGAATTCTCTTTTTAGCTCATAAAGTGTTCTTTAATGTGAGCAAATATTAACATTGATCCCAACTTACTACCTGAAAATCAAATCAATTTCATATAACCTATACGCTCATTCATATAGAAAGCCTTCAAAGTTGGCCATTGGCAATGTCTTTTAGAAGAAAAGAAAAACTCAATCTTAGAAATCTTATTGTCACCCTATGTGTGTTCAGTGTGCTTGTCACTTTGATCAACGCATTCTACTCGATTTATCGTGTTCAAAGGGATCTCATCATCAATAACACGTTAGAATCAAACCGTGTTTACGCCCAAAAAATGTCTGAAATGACAGACTCTTTCATAGAAAGCTCAATGTCGCAGCTAAAATACAGTGCGAACGTGCTAAAAGACAAGATGCATGACGCTCAGCTTCTTGATAAAGAGGCTGAGAGATTAAGAACGCAAACCAAATCATTTAACTCTGTGGTTGTCGTTAATGCAAAAGGGGTTATTATTTCCGTATCACCTGAAACACTTCAGGTGAAAGGTGTAAGGTTAGTGGGTGAAAGAAAACGCCAATCTTTAAACGCTCAAGCACCAGTTGTTACTGAACCATTTATATCGCCCGCTGGAAATTACTTGTTAACCATCTCATACCCTATATTTTCTCAATCTAATGAATATTTAGGTTATATCGGCGGCACTATTTATCTAGAAAAAGAAAATATTCTCGCAGAGTTACTCAGCCAGCACGCATACAAAGATGGTTCTTTCCTTTACGTTGTCGATGAGAGTAACACTCTGATTTATCACCCAGATCAATCGAGAGTTGGTGAAGTAATCGACGATAATGAGGCAATCAAAGCGGTGACGATGGGGCAGAGCGGTAACAAAGAAATTGTTAACTCTCGCGGCGTCGAAATGCTTGCTGGTTATGCACCAGTAAAGTCATCAGGATGGGGAATTGTTGCTCAGCGCCCGAAATCGATGACGTTATCTGTGCTAGATGAACAGATGTGGAATGTTTTCCTTAAGTCGATTCCAATTGGTTTATTAACTTTGTTGCTAATTTGGTTCTTGTCCCTTCTTATTTCTAGACCACTTTGGCAGTTAGCGGGTGCTGTGCGAGGTGTCGAAGAACATTCATCCTCTATCGATGATCTCAAACTGGTTAAGTCTTGGTATTTTGAGGTCTCACATTTGAAGCTTAGCTTTCTTAAAGCATTTGGTATCGTGTCAAAAACCATTGATAAGCTGCAACTGGATACATTAACAGATTCGATGACTGGATTATTGAATCGACGTGGATTAGATAAAGTTCTTGGTTTGTTTAAGCAGGAAAATACCGCGTTCTCTGTTTTGGCGCTAGATATTGACCACTTTAAGAGCGTAAACGATAACTATGGCCATGACGTGGGTGACAACTTACTTAGAGAGTTTGCGCAGTTAATGAAAGACCAAGCTCGCTCTAATGATCACCTGTGTCGTTCTGGCGGTGAAGAGTTTATGATGTTTTTGGAAAAAACAGACGTAAACCACGCTATGGATGTTGCAGAGCGTATTAGACACAACGTGGAACAACATGACTTTCAGGTGGTTGGTAAGGTCACGGTTTCGTTGGGCGTTTCTCACTGGAAAGGCAATGACACACCAATTGAAGCGGTAATGAAAGACGCCGATAATGCACTGTATAAAGCGAAACATAATGGAAGAAATAGAACGGAGTTGGGTGACGACGCACAATAGATATTGCGCTTTAGGCTGAACATAAAACGAGCCGGTGACTAACCTTTGCTGTTAATCGCTGGCGTAACCGCTACCAATTGCGCGAAACGGCAAGTTCAGCTCTAATTCTGGAATTTGTTTACCCACCCAAGCCGGAAATGTATTGCTATTTGGCCCTGGAAACAGCGTATATTCTTCAGCCCAAGGGTATTGGTTAATCACACTTTGTATTTTAGGGATAAGCTGGCGGGCCTTTTCACCTTGTATGGAGAGGATCTTTTCTGGTTTTGCACCATACCAATATCGATCTGGCGTCCCAGTTTGGTACTGATATAGAGCGGGTTGTCCGCGATTCACTCTCCAGCCGACTACTTCATACACTGTATATTCGTTCGCATTTTCAGGCTTTATTGCAAACCATGTATGAACGGCAAACCAGCCTCGCCAACCAAACGCGTCTGCGGCGTAAAACTCAATCACAGCATGCTTGACATTGGAAGGATCGGGTGCGATACCCGCAGGTTCTCTGCTTGCGGTACGCCAATCTCCTTGAGTGCATCCACCCAGCATAACCGCGATTGACATGAGCCAAATTTTTACAAGGTGAGTAAAGTTGAGAGGGTCTTTCATTTATTGCTCCTAGACCAACCGATGCTGGTAACGCTCTATTGATTTTAGCTATAAAAACGTGGCAAGTCTGATAGTTGAAATCCTCTCCTTATTAAAAGAGAGGGAAGTTAGTGCCATAATTCCAGTTCATACGCAATAATAAGGTAAGCCGATTTGTAACATGTGGCATAGACGATGCCGTATTTCTCGAACGATTCGTCTAGTTGCGTATGAAAAAGTAAGAGGTTGTATGTATTCCTTACACGGCCACATGAATTAAAAACATTAAAAAAACAGAGGTTTACAGTGGATTTTGACTGATTGAGTGAGTTTGGGGCCCTCACATTGTCTCACATTTGCTTGTTTTGGGCGGAATTTTCATCGCTCATCTTTTTGCGCGTTTAGAGTCAGCGTTCAGCTATGGCACAATAGGCGCTCACAGAACAAGTGCTGTTTGGTCATGCAAATAGCAGAAAAATAACTAGAAATAGAATAATTAATGTTTAAATCAAAAAGTATACTCGCATTAAGCGTGTTCGCATTTGGCTGTTTTGCCAATCAAGATAGCGAACCAACGTCCGTTGTGCTGAACTATGGTGACTCCTCCATCAGTACTGATATTCAAGCCAATCGAAAATTTCATATTGTCCGAGACAATGAAAGTGAGCACGTAGAATTCTCCGGCGGAATCACAAAGGAGTATTCCGATTATATTGTGAATATTCATATCATAAGAAAAAGCAATATACGCAGATCAAGCCGAGAGCTGAATACAACCGTATTGATGAACAGTGATCAGATTGGGAAGCCTTTAGTGATTGGCATTGAAAATGATGAGTTCACTAGTATCACTTTGCGTTAATGCTTAGTATTTATTGAATAGGAATGAGGAAATTGATGCTCTCAATACGCTGCTATCGCACCGAGGATGCCCCAACACTGTGGGCACTCTTTTACCATACTGTGCGAATCATTAATCGTCGCGATTATACGGAATCACAAGTTTCCGCTTGGGCACCATCAGATTTTGACCTCGATGTGTGGCAACGAAAAATGGACGATATTCAACCATACGTCGCGGAGATAGAAGGGCAGGTCGTTGGCTATTGTGATTTGCAAGGTGACGGCTTGATTGATCATTTCTTTTGCCATCATGAATACCAAGGACAAGGTGTTGGTCGTGATTTGATGTCTTTTCTTTTTTCACAGGCGAAAGTACAGGGGATAAAACGACTGTATTCTGAAGTGAGTATTACCGCCCGACCTTTTTACGAGAAAATGGGTTTCACAGTTAAGTCTCGACAACATGTTGAGGTTAGGGGAGAAACCTTAACTAACTTTATGATGGAAAAGTATATTTAACTTAAATAGTGAGCATTTAGTGAGCTTGAACACAGATATAAAATGTTTTCCAATGTGAAAACGAGTTCATTGATCTCGCACCAACGTTTTGTTTGAAAACAGTGTACATAATCTTCTCTGGAACGCCATTACCGCATTTCGTCTCTGAAGGCTTAAAAACAGTCTGAAAGTTTTGGTTTTGCGGCGGGTAATAGCGTTCCAAACGCCAAATGTGTCTGGCTAACCATCTCAGGAAGAGAAGTAGTACTATGCGCCCTTATCTCAAATACGTTGTTCCAACATTGATACCATTGCTTGTTTGGTTGATGCCTCTCTCTGCGTTCCCATTTGATGGCATTACTATCGTCCAGCAAAGAGTGATTGCAATCTTCTTGCTTGCCGCACTTTGCTGGGTATTCGAGCCAATTCCAATCTACGCCACTTCGGTTGTGATCATTGTCCTAGAGCTATTGCTTGTATCAAATAAAGGTATTGTGCTCTTTCGTTTGCAAGAAGGGCAGCCACATTTTGGTGAGCTATTACAATACAACGAAATAATGGCGACCTTCGCTAGTCCGATTATCATGCTCTTCCTCGGCGGTTTCTTTTTGGCTATGGCGGCGACAAAGTACAGGTTAGATGTCAACTTAGCCCGAGTGTTACTCAAACCATTTGGACAAAAACCAAAGTTCGTTATGCTGGGGTTGATGCTGATCACCGCTGTTTTTTCCATGTTTATGTCAAACACCGCAACAACAGCGATGATGTTGTCCATTTTAACCCCTGTGATAGCGGTTTTCGGGCCTAAAGACCCAGGTCGAATTGCATTCGCCTTGTGTATTCCTGTTGCAGCTAACATTGGTGGCATTGGTACTCCAATCGGCACGCCACCGAATGCCATCGCCCTAAAATATTTGGTTGGTGACAACTTAATTACGTTTGGTGAATGGATGGTATTTGGTGTGCCATTCGTTATTGTGATGATGGCGTTAGCTTGGTTTCTGATTGGCTTTTTATATAAAGCCGAACAAACCACCATCGATCTGAACATTAAAAGCAAGTTTTTGAAAACACCCAAAGCAATAATGGTTTACGTCACCTTTGCCGGCACGATTATTCTTTGGTTGATGGGTTCTGCACATGGAATGAATTCTTACACAGTAGCATTAATTCCGGTCGCAGTGTTCTCATTGACGGGCATCATCAACAAAGAAGACTTGAAGAAAATCTCTTGGGATGTGCTTTGGTTGGTGTCAGGCGGTATTGCTCTGGGCCTTGCTCTAGATAAAACCGGGCTTGCGAAGCTGGTGGTACACAGCATTCCGTTTGATCAGTTCTCGCCATATGTTGTCTTGTTTGGTGCGGCTTTCTTGTGCTTGTTAATGGCAAACTTTATGTCGCATACAGCCACCGCAAACTTGCTGATGCCGATTATGGCTGCGCTGGGTACTTCTATGGCTTCGCTAACGCCTCTCGGCGGTGAAGTTACTCTGATCTTAGTCGTGACATTTGCTGCTTCACTCGGTATGTCGTTACCAATCAGTACGCCACCAAACGCGTTAGCTCATGCAACAGGGCATGTCGAGAGTGGCCAAATGGCTCGTATCGGTGCCGTGCTAGGCGTGATTGGCGTATTACTCAGTTTTGTGATGGTGTGGATTTTACATACTGTTGGGCATATTGGATAACCCATGTACGAAACGAAGTTAGACGCGTTAGTACAACGCTACTTTAATCACCTTGAACGCCGATTAACGGTTTTATCCGGGTCGGTGCTTATTGAGCAAGCTGGCTACAACGATCGCTTGTACTATGTGCTGTCGGGAGAACTGGCGGGGTATTACGCGGAAGATGACAAGAAACCGATTCAGGTATTTTCTGCGTCTCAAGGTGCGTTTATTGGCGTACACAGTTTCTTTTCTGGTACGTGGACTGCCTCTTCGACAGTGATTGCTCAAACCGATGTTGAATTGGCTTGGATACAGCGTGATACGCCCGCCGTGGAAGAGGCGACATACGGACCATTGACGACACAATTTATGCCTGTGATGGTTAACGAATTATCTCGTCGTCAACGGCGTGCAATGCAAGAGGCATTAGCTAAAGAAAAAGCGCTACAAAAGCTTCATACCGCAGAGCAAATGACAACGTTGGGGCAGCTTGCAGCGGGTATTGCTCATGAGTTGAACAATGCGATAGGCGTTGTAAGCAGTAAATCAGAACGGCTAGAGACAGTTATCATGGAACTGCTTGAAGAAGTTCATCCGGAAGCGAGTCAATTTTTTGATTTTGGTTTAATGCAAGGGCAGAAAGTCTCTTCTAGCGAAGCGAGAAAGCGGGGGCGCCACTTCGAAAAATACTACGGTTTAACCAAGGAGGTTGCTCGTGATCTTGCGCGAGCCGTTCCAAATAACTTCCTTTCAGAACATTGGCTAAAAAGACCAGAAGAAGCGATACGTTTCTGGCAAATGGGGCGAGATCTCCATGACTTACGCATCGCTTCTAAACATACCGTTGGCATTGTGCGATCCGTAAAACAATTGGGGCGCACGGATATCGACTTGGATGAAGCGATTAACATCAATGATTCAATCAATCGCGCCTTGGCTCTATTGCAAAGTGACTTAAGACGAGTGAGTGTTCGTTTTAGCCCTGCGGATTTACCTGCTTTTATTGGTTCTCAAACCGAACTCGTCCAAGTTTGGGTAAATATCTTAAAGAATGCGTGCGATGCACTTGGTGAAACGGAGAAACCCGGTATCGAAATACATACTCGGGAGAGTAAGGGTAAAATTTTGGTCACGATTGCTAACAACGGACCAGAAATTGATGAAGCGACACGTAGAAAAATTTTCCGGCCAAACTTCACCACTAAAAAGGGGGGATTGTCGTTTGGTTTAGGGTTAGGTCTGTCGATTGTGAAGCGCATTATCGCCGGATATAACGGCTCTATTGTAGTAAAGAGCGACAGTGAAAAAACGATTTTTAGAATCAAGTTACCAGTAGAGGGTGAACATGGAGAAGCTTAATGTAATTTGCGTTGATGACCAACGAGAGGTACTAAGCGCGGTTCTACAAGATTTAGAGCCGTTAAATCAGTGGTTGAATGTCGAAGACTGCGAATCAGCAGGTGAGGCTCTAGAACTGATGGATGAATTTGATGCAGAAGGCGAGATGATCGCATTGATTATTTCCGATCATGTGATGCCAGGTAAAACGGGAGTAGAGCTGCTGACCGATGTATCAAGGGACGGTCGTTTTGGCTTTACGAGGAAAGTGCTTCTTACCGGGCAAGCGACGCACACCGATACGATTAATGCGATCAACTCCGCAGGCATTGATCGCTACTTTGAAAAACCATGGCAAGCAAGCCAATTAATAGAGTGCGTTAGAAACCTGGTGACCCAATATATCTTTGATGTGGGCTTAGATTACACTCAGTATCACGAACATTTAGATCAGAGTGTGGTGTTTGAACGTCTACGTTAATCGGGGGACATTAAGCTTGTTTTCGTCACGGCCAGTTAGTGTCTGAAATCTATAGTGAATAGTTCAGCATGTTTAACGTGGCCGTGCGGAATATTGCTCTAGTATGCTTAACTCAACGAATAGCGGCTTGCACTGGCAACAGAAAGTGGCTTAGAGAACCAATAACCTTGCAGATAATCGACGCCCATTTCGGTAAAAAATTCACACATTTTGGCGTCTTCAATTCCCTCAATCACTACTTCAATATTATTTTCCTGGCACATAGTGATAAGAAACTTCAGATATTCTTGTGAAGAGCGGTTGGTTAGTGTTTTCCACGCCATCGACCTATCAATTTTGATTTGTGTCATCGGGAGGTCGAAGAAGCTATTTAATGAACTGTAACCGGATCCAAAGTCATCCAGAGAGAGTGCAAATCCTAGTTCCCTGAGGGTATTCAGAGGGGCAATGGCTGTCTGATTATTATCCAAAATAAACGTTTCTGTTAGTTCCAACACAATAGACTCAGGATCGACACCAACCTCATCCGCCATGGCTTTAATTCGCGCAGGGAATTCACTATTCATTAACTGAAGTACAGAAACATTCACGTTTACACGAACTTGGTTTTGGTAACGCTCACGGTAGTTTTTGATAAATTCACACGCTTTGGCAAAGACTTGATATCCGAGTTCGACAATCAAACCTTTGTTCTCTGCCACGGGGATGAATTCGTCTGGATAAATTTCGCCAAACTCTTTGCTACGCCAGCGAACCAGAGATTCGAAGCTCACTACTTTTGAGCTTTTGGCGTCAATAATTGGCTGAAACTTAACGCTTAATGTCTGTTTTTCTAGTGCACTTTTTAGACCTTGTTCAATAAAGAAATAACGGTCTACGGCATGCTGAGTTTTCTCACTGTAAACCGCAACACGGTCTTTATTCTGCTCGCTTGCGTACTGACAAGTTCGTGCTGCTTTACGCAATATTTCCTCTGCTGAGTGACTTGGATCTATGCAAGGATACAAACCAATACTAATGTTACTTCCTAAGTATTGGCCCTCTTCAATCACTGCCTCGTGGTAGGTTTCCTTTAAACTTTCGGCGTAACTTTGCAGCGTTTCTACCGAGCATTCATCGTGAATCAAAATCGCAAAGTCATCATCATGTACGCGATATACAGAACTATTTGGAGAAGGTAGGTGACTGAGAGTTTGTAGCAATTTTTCCACTAACCCATCGACCAACTCGCTGCCATATTGATTTAAGTAAGATTTAATCTCTTCTATCTGAATGTAACAGATAGATGCACAAGAATCAGTGGCTCGCACACTATCTTCAATATCCAGCAAGAGATGGGCGCGATTAGCCATACCTGACGCATTGTCATGAAATGCGACTTGATGAATGTAGCTTTCCATCAGCTTGCGTTCAGAAATATCACGGTGGCTACCAACCATATAATGACCATGTTCTGTTTCTTTGGTCATGGCTACGCCTTCAATCCAGACGTACTGTCCATTGGGTTTACGCACGCGGTAGGTCGTTGTGACTCTCGTGTTGTTGGTAATGATGTGAGCATCGACCCGAGTGGAGAGTCTTTCTCGATCGAGAGGGTGAACAAGGTCTAACCATTGCTCTAAGCTGATTCGACCAGCGTTGATACCAAGCTGCTCATAAAAGCCCTTGTTATAAAATACCATGGTGCCAAACTCATCCATGTAAAAGAGGCCTTCGTTAAATACATCGAAGATATGAATGAATCGTTCTTCGACGATTTTTAGGAACTCTCGGTCACTATCTGAGACTTGTTGGTCAAATATGGTGGTCAAGATATTTCCTCCTCGAGCCTTTTAGCATCAGAGATGAGTGTTGGGGTTGATAACATAGAGTTGATCTGCTGGCGTACATTACAATCACAAAAGTGTCAGTTCAAATTGTTTGGCTATCATTTTATGCGCTACTAGGTTAATAACATACTAAGATTAGGCGGCTAATCATCGACATTTATAAAAAATAGTCAACAGTAAAAATCATTTATAAAATACAGTTATTGATGCCGTCCGCAATCTATAAATATTTATGAATAATTATCCTAAAGTTATTTTCAGTTGTGTCGGTATCAATGTGTTGTTTTCTAACGTCATTTGTATATATGTTATCTTGGATAAAACCATAATAACAAAAAGGACTTAATGAGCGCGACCGATTATTAATTGACAGGATGCTCATTAATTGTAATCAATTCAAATTTATTATCACGCCAAGTAATCAAATCTCTTATAATGCGGACGTTAATATCGAGTAAGCCTTCTTTATATGCAGTACGATCCGAAAAATTCAATCAAAATTGCGCTCGCTGATATCGGCGTTGGTATGTTTGTTACCGCGATAGAGCACAACAAGCGCGTCAATTTAGCCAATGCAGGGCGGATATCTAGCCCTGAAGGCATTAAGAAGCTTGCTACAAGTGGCGTAAAGTATGTTTGGGTAGATCAAACATTATCTTCGCAGCAGTGTGTCTTCAAGCCTGTAGATGAATCAACTGATGCCACTAAAGAGACGCGAGAGCAGAAACACTCCGATTTTAAGAGGGGTCAACGAACTTATCGTTCGAGAGACATCCAACACAAGCGAGCCAAAAAGCTGATCGCCGAAGCAAAAGATTTGGCGCAGAAACTATTGAATCAAACTTTTGAAGGAAAAATCATTGAAGTTGATGAAGTAGAAGCTTGGGCTGACGATGTCATTGAAAGTGTTTTGATTGACTCAGATGCGTTGCAGTGTGTCTCTGCGCTCCGAAAAAAAGACTCTTATTTATTGGAACACTCCGTCAATGTCGCTTGTCTTTTAGTGTCATTCGGAAAGTACTTGGGCTTGGATAAGCCAACGCTAAAACAGCTTGCTGTAGGTGGCATTATTCATGATGTAGGTAAAATTAAAGTCGATGATAAGATCTTGCACAAGCCAGCGAAGCTAACGCCTGAAGAATTTGAACATATGAAGCTACATCAAGTGTTCGCAGGTGAGATAATCCTTCACGTAAAAGGACTTAGTGACGTAAGCCGTGATGTTTGTTTGATGCACCACGAGAAGTTAGATGGCAATGGTTATCCTAGAGGCTTGAAGGGGGAGGAGATTCCAATTCACGGCCGTATGAGCTGTATTGTAGATATCTACGATGCGCTAACGGCTGATCGCTGTTACAAAAAAGGCATGAGTTCTGCGGAAGCGTTTAAAATCTTGTTGAGTCTAACGCCATTTCATTTAGACGCCGACTTAGTTTACAAATTCATTAATTGCATTGGGATGTATCCCGTAGGCTCCATTGTCGAGTTGAACGATGGGCGTGTTGGTATTGTTTGGTCTTCAAATGAATCTCAAGCATTAAAGCCAGAAGTGAAATGTTTTTACTCCCGCAAGTATAAACGATACATTGATGTCACGATGGTGGATTTAAAAACGAGTGCGTACAAAATTGAAAGAGCGATCGCGCCTTCATCGTTAGAGATCGATCCTAAGCCTTTTTATGATTAAGAGAAATAGATAAGCTTATACAACAGGCTTTACATCCTTGCATGTAGATCGTATTTTATTTGCATAACTATCTATTAATTTTTTCTAAGTTATTTAGATGCAAGATGGTTATTAAGCCCTCGGCTTCATGGATAGAAACCGGGCGATAAAATAGTTCTACACAATGGGCTATAAACCTCATTTTGCTGGAAGGGATGCCAATGCAAATAGATACATGGATTTTTTACACTCTTGCCATTCTCGTGCTCACAGCTTCACCAGGACCAAGCTCACTGTTGTGTTTGAGTAAAGGAGTGAGTAGTGGGTTTCGTATTGCTTTCATGACTGCGCTTGGCAGTTTGTCTGCGATTACGATCATCCTTACGCTCTCATTTACCGGGCTGGGAGTTGTCATTGCTTCATCTGAGTTGGTTTTTAATATTATTAAATGGTGTGGTGCCGCTTATTTAATCTGGTTAGGTATTCAAGCGTTGCGCTCATCTCAGACAGATTTTAATAAAACGGCAACGACTCAAAGTTCCGCGACAGCGTTTAGCGCGTTCACTAGTGGTTTCATTGTTGGCGCTAGTAATCCCAAAGCGATAGTCTTTTTCACCGCTTTGTTTCCTCAATTCATAGAACCTTCCGCACCGCTACTGTCTCAATACGCGATTTTCGCGTCTACATTTGTGGTTTTTGAGCTTAGCTGGCTAACATTTTATGCATTGTTAGGGGTAAAAGCCTCCGATTGGTTGTTTGTCGCTGGAAGAGCGAAGTTGTTCAATCGTTTGACTGGTGGAGTATTTATTGGTGCAGGCGTGATGTTGTCGACGGCAAACCGATAAATAAGACAGACTTCGGTACGCAGTTAGGTTTTTCCATATAGTAAGTTGGAATGCGCTAATTTAGCTTTGTCTTATTTCCAGAATGGAAATAGACGTTTTGTTTATTTTCATTAGTGGCAACAGCCAAGCAGGAGTAAAATCACGTTACTCTTTAGGGGTAGAGCTCGTATTTTTTGTCTTGTGGGCTTGTGGTTACTTTGTAGGAATATCTTAGATGACAAGCCTTTCTAAACTACAACAACGTTTTCTAGATATCGCGACCGACGTCCGTCTTTCTCCAAAACAGAAGTCGAGTTTTTTAGCTTTAGAGGCGGAAGCGTGCATTCCTTACATGACCGTATCTTCATCACTGAGACAAGCAATGGATGAAGGCATCATCTGCGATATGTTTGAAGGTCATGCACCGTTTAAACCTCGCTACGTGTTGCCTGATTACGCTAAATTTCTATCGCAAGGCTCAGACTATCTAGAGTTGTCTCCGGCTGATGATTTCGATGATGCGCTGAATATGCTTACCATCATTTACCATCATGTTCCTTCGGTAACGAACATTCCGGTTTATTTAGGTCAGTTAGATGATGTCTTGTTGCCTTACATAGGCGACCTAACAGAGAGCCAGATTTACAAAAAGTTAAAACATTTTTGGATCATGCTGGATCGCACATTGCCAGATGCGTTTATGCATGTGAATGTCGGACCGACAGACAACATTATTTGTCGCACTGTTTTAAAAGTAGATGCGGAGCTCAAGCAGATCGCACCGAATCTCACCTTTATGTACGACGAGACAGTTACACCTGATGATTTACTTCGTCAAGCGACACAGAACATTTGTGAATGCAGTAAACCGCATATCGCCAATTACCCAATGCACGCGAAAGCCTACAACGGCTCACGCTTTGGTATTGTAAGTTGCTACAACTCGCTTCCATTAGCAGGTGGCTCGAACACATTGGTGCGAATGAATTTAAAAGAAGTTGCAAAACGAGCATCAGACTGTAACGACTTCTTAAACAGTGCGTTGCCTTCTTACCATCGATTAATGGTCGAGCTCATAAACGCAAGAAGCACGCACTTGCATGAAAAATCGAACTTCTTTCAAGGCTTTTTGACGCAAGAAGGGTTGATAAAAGAGTCCTATTTCGCGCCAATGTATGGCGTTTACGGCATGGCCGAAGCGGTAAACCTTCTATTTGAAAAAGAAGGGCAAATAGGGCGATACGGAAAAAATGATCGAGCAAATACTTTTGCTCATGATGTTTCAGCAACACTGGCTAAACTGGTGGACTCAACCCCGGTGAAATATGGTTTAGATGGCAAAGCGCTCTTACATGCACAAGGCGGCATTAGCTTAGATCATGATGTTACGCCAGGTGTACGTCTGCCTTATGGTGCAGAGCCAGACCCTGTCACTTATGTACAAGCAACGGCGAAGCATCATCAGTATTATCGTGCGGGTATCAGCGATGTTTTGACGATTGATGAAACGGTGAAATCTAACCCAGAAGCGATGTTCAATTTATGTAAAGGGGCACTAAATGTTGGTTATCGTGAGTTTACCGCGAATGTCACTTCAAATGACTTAATTCGCGTGACAGGCTACATGATCAAACTTTCAGACGTCGCGAAATATGATAAAGAAGGTTCGAGAACCAACACGACGTTTCTAGGTGCAGAAGCAGCAAAAAATACCAAAATTTTAGAACGCTCGCCACGTGTGGTGAGTCATGAAGTAACACCGACTTACACGCAGGCATAAGTTCGGTTTAGGAAAGAACAAGATGTCTAGACGAAGTGGAAGCCTTTTGGCAAAAGTCACTCGTATCCTTCCTTTCTCTTGTGTTGATGGGCCAGGAAATCGTCTAGTCATCTTTCTACAGGGTTGTAACTATCAGTGTTTGAACTGCCACAATCCTCACACGATAAACCATTGTAATCATTGTGGTGAGTGTGTGAGTGAATGTTCAGCAGGCGCATTGAAGTTCGACGAAAACAACAACGTTGTTTGGCTTAAAGAGGAGTGCACCCACTGCGATCATTGTATAGAGATATGTCAGAACCAATCTAATCCAAAAATTACTGATTACTCTGTAGTAACAATGCTCGATTTGATACGCAAACATCGCTTTTTCATCAGTGGTGTTACTGTATCCGGTGGGGAATCTACCTTACAACTTCCTTTCATTATTGAGCTGTTTAAAGGGATAAAACAAGATCCTGAATTACGGCACCTCTCTTGTTTCATCGACAGTAACGGTTCTTTAGCGGTTGCTGGTTGGCAGCGTATTCTACCTTTTCTGGATGGCGCAATGATCGATTTGAAAGCGTGGCAGACGGAGACGCATCAGTGGCTAACTGGGCGTGATAATCATCGTGTATTTAAAACCCTTCAGTACCTTGTTGAGCACGAAAAATTGTACGAGGTCCGCTTACTGCATATTCCCCGAAAAAGTGATTTAGATATAGAAATCGTAGCAATTGGACGTTACTTGAGTACTCTTCCTGAATCGGTGCTTATCCGTTTAAATGCCTTTCAGCATCAAGGAGTAGTGGGGGAGGCGTTAACTTGGGATATGTGCTCTCATCATGATATCGAACGCTTAAAATCAGAGCTTCGATGCTACGTGAGTAACCCTATCACAGTGCCGACAGTACTCACGTAGTACCGTTGTTTATCTATGCTTACGCATCACAGGCATCTAACATGGCGCAAGCGTCGAGTAATTGTTGCTGTAACCATTTTAAAGCGGGATCGTTTAAGCTCGCTTTGTTCCAAACGAGGCTGTAGGCTACTTGCCCGTAATCGAATGGAAGAGCTTGCTCAACCAAACCTTTTGCTTGCATTGCCGCTCTTGCCCAAAGCTTGGAGCATGTGAACAAGTAATCCGAGTGCTGACACATCACCGCAGCTGAACCAAAGTCGGCTACACGCATGGCCAAGTTTCGCTTTGAATGCCTTTGGGTGAGATTTTGCTCAAAATAAGGTTGTGACAGATCTTTATCATGAATACCGATGTGTCTTGCACAAAGGTAACTTTCAACAGATAAGGGTTGCTCAGCGAGTGGGTTCGATGCTCTCATTAAGCAAACCATTTCGTCTTTCAAAATGGTTTTCCATACCAAGTCTTTATTTTGTGTGGGTGGTTGGCTGAGATCGTGAGGAAGCAACAAAAAATCCACTTGACCTCTTGCTAATGCATCGAAGCTCATTTCCTCTTTCGCATGGACATTCAAGTGCGCGTGGTTACTCAGTTGTTGGGACAGATGCTGTAGAACTGGCGCAAAGAGCTCAAACGAACTTTCACGCATTGCTAATGAAAAACTACCTTGATAGTAAGCCGGATTAAAAGAGCCTTGATGTAATAACCCATTCATACTGGAGAGTATGCCATGGATTGAAGGGCCTATATGCAGCGCAAATGCTGTCGGCACTAAGCGAGTGCCATCACGGTAAAAAAGGTCATCCTTTAGCGTTTCGCGCAACTGTCCGAGCGTTTTACTGACGCTCGATGGTGTTACACACAAGCGTTCTGCCGCAAGTGTGACGCTGTGAGTGGTTAACAACATATGTAAAACAGTTAGATGTTTAAGGCTTATACGCGAAAGAGCAATGTAGTCCATAAATAGCATGGTTTCTTATGATTTTTGGCAGTATATCAGCATGAAACAAATTTTTACTATTGTTTATCTCGGAAACACGCCTGTTTCTCTTTGAGCTCAATGCATTTAATGGGTTGCATAAGGATTGATGGTGCTTATAAGTCTAGAAATTTATCTTAGTTTTGTTGGACTTTAATGCTTTCATTTATTCAATACTAAAGCTTCTATGTAATTTTAATCAATTTGGAGGAGTTGATTGATTTGTACACGAATTAAACTTGTTCCTTGTTAATTAAAATAGATATTGTTTTGTTGATTGTTTGGTGATTTACTCATGATCCCTCAGTAACAAAGGTATAAATAATTAATGGACGACCCCTTTAGTCGACAAAACCCTTCACCATATGTCTTCTTATTATTGGAGACATGCTCATGCTAGAACTTTTTATGCAACCAGAAGCTTTGGCTATTTTCGCCACTTTGTTTGCGCTTGAAGTTGTCTTAGGCGTTGATAACGTCGTTTTTATCTCTGTCTTATGTGAAAGACTGCCGCTGCACCAACGTAAGCTGGCAAGAAACCTTGGTATTGGTCTTGCTGTTATTGCTCGTATTGGTTTAGTGTTTTCAATCTCTTGGATCATGCAACTGACTCAACCGCTATTTTCTTTGGCGAACCAAGCGTTTACCGGAAGAGACGTCATCATGATTGCGGGTGGTGTATTCCTCTTGGCTAAAAGCCTGAAAGAGTTGTGGAGTTGGTTAAATCACAACGAGTCGGCTCACTCAACTCACGCCCGCACTGGTTTAGCGGTAGTTCTGTTGCAGATTGTTGCCGTGGATGCTGTATTCTCGATGGACTCGGTGATAACCGCCGTTGGTTTGACAAGTGATGTCCCACTTATGGTCGCAGCGATTGTTTCGTCAGCTATCGTGATGGTCATGACAGCCGAAAAAATCAATAACCTGGTGTCGTGTTACCCTGGTTTTAAGACACTTGCTTTGTTATTCCTTGTTTTGTTAGGTGGTTTATTGATGGCAGAAGGCTTCGAAATTCATATCAACAAAGGTTATGTGTACTTTGCGATGGCATTCGGCTTAATTCTGGAACTTTGTCATATCCAGTTAAAAAACAAACAACGCCCGACTATTAAACGTCTTAGTCCGTTGCGAGTTCATCCAACCAGATTAGAAGCTCGTCAATAATAAAAGATATTGCCGCTCATATGAGCGGCATTTTTATATTCGTCATCACCTATTTTTACTCTCTTTTTATTTTGTTGTCGTTTCGACAAAAAATCGCATTTGTTGTGGGGTTGAAGATTTTTTATATAGACCGCCCAACTAATATGAGTGAACGGCAATAATGGATAAAATGATCGATGCGTTAGCAACCCATGGCTACTACATCTGGGATGATTTTCTTTCTGAACAAGAAGTGGCTCAATTACGAGACTGCATTCCAAGTAACTGGAAAAAAGCGCGTATTGGTCGTAATGACGATGTGACTCGTATTGAGTCAATTCGAAGTGACAAAATTCAATGGTTATCGCCCAATATGGGGCACGCGGTTACTTCTTACTTAGATAAGATGGAAGAAATACGCCAAGAAGTGAACCGTCACTTGTTTCTGGGACTTTTTGAGTATGAAGCTCACTTTGCCAAGTACGAGGAAGGGGATTTCTACCAAAAGCATCTAGATTGTTTTAAGGGCAATGAAAACCGTCGATTGACAACCGTTTTTTACATGAACGAATCTTGGACGGAAAAGGATGCAGGTGAATTGGTGGTTTACGATCTAAATGATAATAAGATAGCTACCATCCCTCCTCAATCAGGACGCTTACTTTTATTCTTATCTGAGCAATTCCCGCATGAGGTTTTACCGACCAACGCAGAGCGGTTCAGCATTGCAGGTTGGTTCAGAATCAATGGTGTGCGAGACAATGTACTTGATATTGCAAAATGATTGGTTTGCAACCAGCATAAAATCAGCAAAGGGCGTAGATACGCCCTTTATCGATTAAACATTAGTTGATAGCTTGTAACACTCGGTCATGTTTCGCTCTAGTACTGCATAGACGTCAGGACAAAGTTCTTGTTTAGCGACTTGCGCACCCATAATCGCGGCGATTTGTGCTTGCGCCATTCGTCCGCGGTAGGGACGGTCCTGAGACAGAGCTTGAAAAACATCGGCAACCGCGACAATACGCGATGGTACATCGAGTTCGTCTCCTGTTTTATGATAAGGATAGCCTGAACCGTCCAAACGCTCGTGATGATTAGAGGCCCACTCCGCTATTTTAGCGTTGGGAAACACTTTGTGTAATGCGAGCTGAGTATCAATTGTATGGCGTTTAATACGCGTATACTCTTGTTTATTAAGAGAGCCTTCTTTATGAAGAATCTCATCTGGTGTTTTTAACTTTCCGATATCATGCACCAACCCAGCAATAAATAACATCTCTTGGTCGTGCTCACAGAACCCAAGCTTGATGGCTAGATACCGAGATAACTCCGCCACTTTTTGCGAATGTTGATAAGTAAATGGGCTTTTTGCGTCAACAATTCGAGCGATAAACATTCCCAAACTATTCATATCTTGGATGGTGAGCTGTTTTTGAAGCCAATCAATGCTTTTAAAGTTTAATCCGATGGTTTCTATATTTTCAGACTCCATCGCGAACCAAAATGCGTCGGTCATAACGAGCTTAACCATTGCCTTAGCCATGTCTGGATTAAACAAAGTTCCAGCGTTTGCCATGATGCATTCTGCAATTAGTTCTTCATGAAGTGTGACAATGTCACAGTGGCAGTTCATGACGTATTTGGAACGCATAAAATCGAGACGATCGGCTAAATAGAGTAGGGCAGCGACCTCTTTTTCAAAAGGCGGTAAATCAAGATATTTTAGTTCACTCCAATGTGTATGGTGGTAAAGAACAGGTGTAGCAAACTGACGCAACAAACGACACTGCTTGAGGCTTCGGTATCCTCTTAAGCAATGTGTTTTTACATCTTGTGGCACCAACTCCTCAAGTAACATTTTATGTTCTTGTGTTTCGGAGACTCCACAATCGTGGATCATCCCTGCGAAGTAGCAAAACTCCGCTTTTTCTGGTTCCCAGTTCATGACCCGAGCACATTGGTAAGCGATGTAAGCGACACGATGGCTATGGTGCGTATCATCAACACCGACATAGTCGAGTGCTCGAGCAACCCAGATAAGTGCTTGTTTCAGATCGACTTCAAAGCCCATGTCCGTATGGGAATGGCAAGAATGATTCATGGTTTATACCGACATTGCTAATTAGCCCACGCTAAACCCAAATCAGAAGGTGATAGGAAAAATTGGGTACGACAGCGAATAGACCCCAAAAAGGTGGGCGTTTAGACATAGTTTTGATTATGGGCGGGATAATAATCCTAGTTGCATAATAATATCACCTGAAGCTCATGGTTAAGAGTCAGATATTTGAACTAAGTATAAGTTTTGAAAGATTATTGTTGCTCTTGTTGACTTATTTGAAAACGACAATAAATCATGATGTAACGCATTCTTATTTTTATTTTTGTAAATCGTGCTCGGGCTCAACCAGAGACACACGGTATTGGTGTCTGATTAACAGAATTCATATTGTTGCTTTTGAAGGCAAAAAATAAGAAGACTTCTTCGAGGCTCGCTCTGTAACTAACAGAGTAATAGGGAAAGAAGCTTGTTAACTACATGACAATAGAGCGTCGTTGAAAACATTTTCTCTGTAGCTCATGTCGTTGAGGAAAGATAATAAAATGGTACGGTTTCCCAGCGATGCTAGCCCTTTTAGTGAGATAAGTTTATTGAAAATGTGTGATTGCAAAGTAAGCATAGGTAGTAAAAGTAGCTAGAATGATAGCTCTAAATGAAAAGGATTTCGTATGTTGAAGCATCGTTTATACCGGAGTTACACCGCTGGGTTAAAAATTGCAGCCCATATCCTTCCTATGCCGAGACCAACCTTGTTTTCCGGCCCTGGTTCGATGAATGAGCTATTAGAATCGATGACCGAGCTGGGATTTAAACGCGTTTTGTTAGTTACCGACGAAGGGTTAGTCCAAGTCGGTATTGTAGATAAGGTGCTTGAGGCTGCAGCAAAACTCGATTTACAGTTAGATGTTTTCTCGCAAGTTAAGCCCGATCCTACCTATGATCAGGTAGAGAGCGGTCTAGAGGCTTATCATCGTTTTCATTGTGAGGGCATATTAGCTTTGGGTGGCGGCTCTGCAATGGATTGTGCAAAAGTCATCGCTGCGAAAGTTACCAATAAACGGCCAATCAAAAAATTAGCTGGACTATTGAAGGTATGGCGAATGCCAGCGCCGCTTTTTGCTATTCCAACAACGGCTGGAACCGGAAGTGAAGTTACTATAGCTGCGGTCGTGTCAGATCCCTCCTCACACATTAAAACCCCTTTAATGGATCCAAAGTTGGTGCCACTAATGGCAGCTTTAGATGCGAATTTAATGATTGGTTTACCTCCTAAGATCACGGCTGATACTGGCGTTGATGCATTAACCCACGCTATTGAGGCCTATGTATCGAAAAACGCTACTCAAGAAACGATGGCTTATTCGGTTGCCGCTATTAAACTCATTTTTAAATATCTTCCTAGGGCTGTGATGCAAGGGGATGATGTCGAAGCTCGTCATAAAATGGCTATGGCATCCTATTACGCGGGTTTAGCATTTACCAAAGCGAGTTTGGGTTATGTTCATGCCTTTGCTCACACATTCGGTGCGAGATATGGAATACCTCATGGTATGGCAAACGGATTAGCCTTGTTGCCTGTGCTGCGCTTTTCATTATCAGAGATTGAGCCTCAACTAAGAAAGCTCGATGAGTTGACGGCCGAGGGGCAGTTAGGTAACGCAAGTGCTCAGCATTTTTTGGCGAATCTGGAGTCCTTGTTTTCAACTATTGATATTGAGCAAACCAGTGCGCTCATTCAACGTGAAGATGCTGATGCGCTTGTTGATTTAATTCTGAAAGAGGCGCACTGGAATTACCCTGTTCCCAAGTTCATGAACAGGGAAGAATGCACACAGTTATTGTTAAATATCAGCAAGGCGTAAATTATAGTTTACATGTGTGGTTTTTTATCCTTACACTTTGCTTGATCTTCTGCTAAAGATCCTACAATATCGACGGCAATACAAATATGGTGTTGGTTTCGGTCCGCCGTTGCCCGATCTAATACTGATAATTTCTAATAAAGTGTAAAGATTAATATACAATGAGTCGTTCTAAAGTATTCGGTAGTACGCTAATTATTGCGGGCACTACAATAGGCGCTGGTATGCTAGCGCTTCCACTTGCCTCTGCCGGCATTGGTTTTTCAACTTCTATTATCATCATGCTAGGCTTATGGGCTCTGATGGCTTTCACTGCCTTGCTTATGCTTGAGCTTCATCAACATGCGGAGAGTAGTGCTACACTTCATACTTTGGCGAAACAGATCCTAGGTCAAAAAGGCAAGTGGGTGGCAAGTTTTGCGATGTTGTTTCTTTTCTACTCATTATGTGCAGCGTATATCGCTGGCGGTGGTGCTCAGTTCGGAGACCGCCTTGCACAATGGTTTGACCTCGATATTTCAGGGCCTACATCAACGATAATCTTTACCTTGATTGTGACTTTAGTTGTGACAGTGGGTACCGGTACGGTCGATAAAGTAAACCGAGTTCTGTTCGCGATGAAGCTCATTGCGATGGTTGCGGTGCTTTCTTTTCTTGCTCCAAACGTTACGGAATCTTACTTGTTAAGTATGCCAATCGAACAAGGCCTTGTTGTAGCGGCGATTCCGGTTATCTTTACTTCGTTTGGTTTCCACGGAAGTATTCCTGCAATTGTGAATTACTTAGACGGTGACACCTCTTCTTTACGCAAAGCCGTTATTATTGGTTCGACGATTCCACTCGTTATTTATATCTTTTGGCAAATCGTGACGTTGGGTGTGGTTAGCCAAAGTACTCTTATTGAAAACGGTGGGTTGAGCGCGCTTATTGGTCAACTATCGCAGACGGTGCACCAATCAAACTTAGGCAACATTGTCGGTGTATTTGCTGATTTGGCACTGTTAACGTCATTTCTTGGTGTGAGTTTAGGTCTATTCGAGTTTTTGGGTGATACCATCAAAGGAACTAACGATAAGCCTAATCGTTTGATTGCGGCACTAGTGACGTTTACCCCACCGCTAGGCTTCGCACTTTTCTATCCTCAAGGCTTTATTATGGCTTTGGGCTATGCAGCGATTGCCTTAGCGATTTTAGCCATCTTTTTGCCTTTGGTTATGGTGATCAAGGTTCGTAAATCGGATGATTTTACTGGGGAGTACCGCGTCGCAGGTGGTCAAGGTGCGTTAGTGATAACGGGCATCGCTGGCACTGGCATCGTATTCGCTCAGGTGTTAATTACGCTGGGTGTGCTTCCTGCTCTAGGCTAGTTGTTTAGAACGTTCTTTGAATAACTTCTAGTTACTGAATCCATCGTAATCAATCAGTATTGTTAGGCCAACGAGTTTCGCTCGTTGGCTTTTTTAATCTGGATCAAATTACCGTAAGATATCCGGTGAAAAAATTGGTAGAAATGTGCTTTTATTTCGTACACTTAAGTTGTGGTATATCGATAATTTAAGTGGAGAAAACCGCTCAAAATACCATTGAATTTGCAACACAATGAGCTTTTCTTGTTTCTCTGCTTTGGTGTGGAGGTGAAGCATGGCGCACCGGAGTTTTTACCCGTTTGCAAAACCGCTTAACGAGCAACTGCAAACGCTAAAAGGCAGGATGCAGGCGCACTTGCCATGTATTGATAGGGTGTCATTTGCAAAATATCACCCAGACCAAGATGTGCTCAAATCATTTGCAGAAAGTGAGTTCGACACTTGGTGTTTAGCCCATCACGAATCAGCATTCCGTAAACTCCACCACCTCAATATTGCCTCTAAAAACGCGGTTCCTCGTATCGTCGAAGACCTTCATGATATTAAGCACTGTCCTCGGGTTCAAATTTTACTCAAACACGGATATCAGTCGTCGGCTGCTATTCCTTGTTATGACAATAAAGCTTTTACTGGTTTTGTATTTTTGAACTCCACTCAACGTGATGCGTTTAGTTTAGAAGCGCTGAATGGTCTTAAACCTTATTTCGAAATGATTCGATTTGCGGTTGAATCAGAAACTCAAGTAGTCAATGCGATAGAAACGCTAGCGAACCGAATGCAATGTATGATGCCAGGCTATTCACCTGAGTATTACGCGCATACCAAACGCATGAAGTACTACAGTCAAATTATCGCAACGCAGTTAGCGGATCGTTATCACCTGAATGACGAAATGGTCGAAGATATTGGTATTTTTGCTCAGTTCCATGCGCTCGGTGATAGTCAGCTGCCAGTTGAAATTGCTAGCCGCCGAACAAATTACTCTCAAGAACAAGAGGCGATATTGATTCAACATATTGAGCGTTGTATCGATTCAGCGGATGGCATGGTTGCCCGTATCGGAAATCCGGTTCACCCGAGTGTGACTTTGTTTTTGCAGATGGTTACTTATCAGTACGAAAACTTAAATGGCACTGGTTATCCTTATGGTTTAACCAATGATGATATACCAATCGCCGCGCAAATTACGGCTGTCGCGAATGCCTTTGATTTTATGACGACGCACCATCCGTACAGACAAGCGTGGTCCATCCCATACGCATTGTTAGAACTTGAAAAATGGGTATATCAGGGATGGTTATCTCGAGAATGTGTTGATGCTCTGCGAGAGCATCAAGGTTATATAAAGCAAATCATCCACAAATATCCCGAGCACTATACAGGCTTGGGGTTAATGTGAAGAGCAGTAACAAAGTTGAAATGTTGACGAGGAGGAATATTTAAACAATACTGTTTTTATATACAGTAATAAGTTTGGAGGTGAAGTATGTTGTGGGAAACCCTTGAAAGAGTAAACCGCTTACGCCAACAAGCACTTGCAAATCCTGAGTTTGTTGAGTCAGCAAAAGAGCACGAACAAGCACTTCAGGAGCAAGAATACCATTATCAAACTAAGAAAAAGCGTTCAGCCAAAGACAAACAAGGTAAAAAGTCGCTGGCCGATATCTATAAAGAAGTAGAGTTTGGCGCTGACGCTCGTCATTAATGTATTCACTGCGGCATTTTTCATTTCTTCATACGCTGCAGTATTCGTTCAAATTTATGCGAGAGCAGTGGGAGACCGCTGCTCTCGTTGACCTGCCTATAATTTACTAATGAAGTTCAGCAGAGCAAATTATCACTAACACTTAGCAATTCTCTCAATGATCTTGTTGATGTAATGATAATGACAACGGTTTGCATTTGTATCTTTGTTGTTATATAAAACCTCCCTTATTAATCGTTCTGTTGAATAAGAACGGCAAACGTGATCAACGAATGAGAGCTCTGAATAACTGTTATTCGTAAATGGCTATTAGGTGAAGTAGGGATGTTGGAAGCTAAAGCACTCCAGTTTGAGATTGAAGGCAAGTCATTGCTAAAAGCGTTTGATGTGACATTTGAACCCGGAAAAACATACGCTCTTGTTGGACACAATGGTTCAGGAAAATCCACATTGTTAAAGTTGCTGGCACAGCAACAGCCATACACCGCTGGTGACGTGGTTCTGCATGGAACGAGCATTAACGATCTCTCAGCGAAAAAGTTTGCCCAACACATTGCCTACTTGCCTCAGCATCTTCCAGTGACCGACAGTATTTTAGGTCGAGATTTAGTCGGTTTTGGTCGTTATCCATGGCATGGTTTACTTGGACGTTTGAGTAAGAAAGATCACGACATTGTTGAAGAAGCAATGGCGATGACAGGCACACTAAAATACGCAGATCGCTTAGTGGACACGTTATCTGGAGGAGAGCGTCAACGTGTGTGGCTAGCTATGCTGTTAGCCCAAAAAACCGAGTATTTGCTTCTTGATGAGCCTTTGTCTGCGCTAGATATCAGCCATCAAGTCGATATGTTGAAGCTTATCTCTAAACTCAGTCAAGAACTGGGTTTGGGCGTTATTATCGTATTACACGACATCAACTTGGCTGCACGATTTTGCGACTACATCGTTGCATTACATCAAGGTGATTTGATTGCACAAGGCAATGTTGAACAGGTGTTTACTGAACCTAAGTTGAGGGACATATATGGGATAGAGATGATGATCTCTGACCACCCCGCGGGTTATCCGGTGGCGATGCCAAGCTAAAGGTTGGAATAATGAGCAGTACAAACACTCGACTTAAACATTTCTCTTTCGCTCTCTCACTTAGTGCGCTTTTGGTCAGTTCTTTTCAAGCACTAGCTGACGCATCACCTCGGGTGATGTCGGTTGATTGGACACAAACTGAAACGATGTTGGCTTTAGGGGTCGTACCTGTAGGCGTTGCTCAAGGGCAAGATTACGATGCTTGGGTAAAATCGCCACCGTTACCACCTCAAACTAAGGATGTAGGGTTAAGAACTCAACCCAATATAGAGCGTATTTACGAGCTCAGACCTGACCGTATTTTTATTGCCCCGTACTTCTCCTCAATGAAGCATCGCTTAGTCGATATTGCCCCCGTTACCACGATTGACTTATATGAAAGCGGGATTACGGATTGGTCGGTACTTACCAGTTTCACTCGGAGGTTTGGTGAAGAGCTGGGAAGAGAGGCGGAAGCAGAGGCGCTTATCCAACAATATGAAAAACGTTTGTCTTTATTAAAACAGCGTATAAATAAAGGCCAGCCGCCACTTCTAATGATTCAGTTTATGGATACAAAGCACGTACGTGTTTTTGGTCAAAATAGTCTTTACTCCCAGGCTATCGAAAAGATTGGGCTGAGTAATGCATGGAATGAAAAGACGAATAGCTGGGGCTTCAGCCTAGTTGGCATCGACAAGTTAGCTGGCATAAAAGCTCAAATCGTTATCGTAGAGCCATTACCTTATGGTGGAGCGGAGCAGCTCTCTCAAGACCCATTTTGGCAATATGTTGTTCAACAATCTGGTGAAAAGGTCATGCAAGTCGCGCCCGTTTGGAGTTTTGGTTCTATGCCTTCAGCCCTCCGTTTCGCAGAGTTAGTTACGGCGAGTAAGGTCGAGGAGTTAACACAATGAAAACGATGCCTTTAAGCTTTGTGGTGTTACTTTCGGCATTTACCTTTTCTATTGGTGCTTTCCAATTGTACCAAGTAAGCTCATTTTCGTTGGCTCTAAGCAGTTTATGGGAGCCTAACTTTCAATCTATCGATTCTGTTTTACTTCACTTTAGCTGGTGGCCTCGAGTCTTCACCACGATTATATCTGGTGCTGGATTAGCGGTTGCTGGGGTATTGATGCAGCAAGTGCTGCGTAACCCTCTCGCTTCACCCACGACACTTGGTGTGGCGAGCGGTTCAAGTTTTGCTTTGATGTTAGCTACGCTATTCGCACCTTGGATGTTGGATATCGCGCCTAATTTGGTTGCTCTCATCGGCGGTGTGATATCGATGGGGTTGGTGATGCTGTTGTCATGGCGACGAGCGTTATCTCCAACGGTTGTCGTCGTTTCTGGGTTAGTGATAAACCTGTACTTTGCATCATTAAGTACGGTTATTCTGATGATGAATACCGAAAAGCTGAATGGGTTAATGATATGGGGAGCCGGTTCGCTTGTTCAGAGTGGATGGGGAGATTTCTCGTATCTTGCCCCTCGAATCGCACTTGCTACGGTCGTTGCATTTGTGATTGCAAAGCCGTTAAGTCTGTTGGAACTCTCCGAGCAAGGTGCCAAGAGTTTAGGTGTCTCGCTAGCTAAGTTGCGTTTTGTCTGTCTTGGGCTTGCGGTGTTAATCACTTCTTGGGTGGTTTCTGCCGTAGGAATCATCGGTTTCATCGGGTTAGCGGCGCCAGCGATTACTCGATTGATAGGTATCAATAAAATCCAGCATAAGCTTTGGGTATCAATGCTGATTGGTGCCATGTTATTGACTTTAACCGATTTGGTTATTCAGCAACTGCCGGGGCTAATGGCGAGTTTTATACCAACGGGAGCAGCAACCGCTGCACTGGGCGCTCCGCTACTGTTATGGCTGTTACCTCGCTTATCACAAAAGACGCAGGGCCATACTCAAACAGTGTTAACTCGACATCGTGAACATGTTTACAAGCTAAACCCTAAAGCGATCTCATTGGCGTTGATCGGCACGTTAATTTCTGTTGTTCTTTTTGCCACGGTTGCTGTGCAAAATGAAGGGTGGGCAAACTTATTTGCTAGCCAAAATTGGATTTTTTTGGAGTGGCGCGCACCTAGATTATTTGCAGCAGCAATTGCGGGGGCAATGTTAGCGATTGCTGGAACCATGATTCAACGCCTAAGTGGAAACCCAATGGCAAGTCCTGAAGTGATCGGTATCAGTTCAGGGACAGCGATGGGATTGATCATCGCGATGTTTACTGGGTTTGGTTCGTCAATTTTCACTCTTTCTCTAGGCGGGCTCGTAGGCGCATTAGCGACGGTATTAGTCATTGTGCTGCTAAACCGTAAGTCAGGCTTTCAGCCGGAGCGTATTTTGTTGACTGGTATTGCGATAACCGCACTGATGAATGCAATACAGAGCTTTATTCTAGCCACTGGTGACCCAAGAAGTTATCAAGCATTGGCTTGGTTGTCTGGGTCTACCTACTATGTCTCGGTTGAAACGTTACTCCCATTGTCTTTATCTGCGCTTGTCTTTATAGGGTTGAGTTTTCTCTGCGTAAGATGGCTAGATATTCTTCCTGTCGGTGCCGCTTCCTCTAAAGCACTTGGAATTCGAGTTGATCGTTCACGCGCAATACTGCTTCTTTTAGTTGCTTGTCTCACGGTCAGTGCGACATTGGTTGTTGGCCCGATTAGCTTTGTTGGGTTGTTGGCTCCGCATTTAGCTCGCTTATTTGGTTTTAACAAAGCGTCACAACACATGTTATGCGCCGCGATACTGGGGGCAGGGGTGATGTTGTTGGCTGATTGGTTGGGACGACAGGTCCTTTACCCGCAAGAAATACCAACAGGGCTTATGGCGTCTCTCATTGGCGGTTTGTATTTAATGTGGGGTTTACGCCGTTTATAGAGATGAGTTAAGCCTCAACCAAGAAAGTACTTATACAAATAAGCACTCGTAGTGGCATTCGTAACCTATGCGAGTGCTTTATGCAAAACCTCTGGTTTGTCTTTTACGGAAACAACTGGCGATGCCGTAACTCGCTTTTCTTTCAGCGGTCGCTGAAGTCATGAAGGGTTGGTTTGGCTGCCGACAAAAAGGAGAAGAATATGACTCGGCAGTTTATGCTGACACCAACGTCGATGGCGGTTGTATTAGCTTTATCAACGCCAAATGTCTTGGCTCAGGAAGATGAAAATATAGTTGTGATTGGACAGCAGCAAGACAGTGCAGTTGGTCCAGATTTTAGTTATCTCGGAGCGAAGAGTCGGGCAGCGACGAAAACTGATATTGCTATCAATGAGACTCCAAGAGCGGTGTCTGTTGTTACGCGAGAGCAAATGGATGATCGTGCCTCTATTAGCATTTCTGACGCACTACAGTACACACCAAGCATTCAAACTAATTATTTCGGCGAAGATAACAAGCAAGATTGGTTTATTATTCGTGGTTTTAAACAAGCGAACAGCGGGTTGTATCAAGATGGTACCCGTTTATATTCTTCTGGCTTCTATAGTTGGCAAATAGATCCGTTTGCGTTAGAGAGGGTTGAAGTTTTACGTGGTGCAGCGTCTGTTCTTTATGGGCAAAACCCTCCAGGTGGGGTTATCAATGTTGTCAGTAAGCGACCTCAATTTGATGGGGGATCAGGACTTGTATCTTTGGAGTACGGTTCTGAAGACCGTAAACAACTTTCTCTTGACGTAAACTCTGAGGTGAGTGAGCAGCTAGCTTTCCGCTTTCAAGGGTTAGCGAGAAAAAATGGGACGAGAATTAGTGGGGTAGAAGCAGAGCGCATTCTTCTCTCTCCATCGATGACGTACAAATTTAATGAGACGTCTGAAATTACCTTTCTAACGAGCTATCAAAAAGACGACTCAGGTCCTTATCTGCAATTTTTGCCAGTTGAAGGAACGTTAACGCCAAACAAAAATGGAAAGATCAGTGATAGTTTAGCGATAGGCAATCCTAACTGGGAGACGTTTGAGCGTGAGCAGGTGTCTTTAGGCTATGAGTTTTCTCATGCATTTAATGATACCACTTCATTTGTTCAAGCAGCTCGTTACAGCGAAATGGATGTTAAGCTAAGACAAATGTATTCGTACGTTTACTCGGCTGACGTGCCTGCGTTGGGGCCGGCTTTGGACCCATCAAATGAACGCAAAACCATACTTAGGGGTGCTTCAACAGAAGATGGGTCATCTGATGCTTTTAATATCGATAATCGTTTGATGCACCAAGTAAATTGGGGAAGTGTTGAGCATAACTTGATGTTGGGCATAGATTTTCAAATGATCAGTATCGATGGTAAAGATTTTGCCAATGACCCTATAGTTGCTAATGGTAATGCATTATTAAACACACCAATGGGAGCTTTGCCCGATCCTAGGTTTAATGTATTTAATCCTACTTATTCGGATAACATAATGTTACTCGATCCGAATACGCTACAACCATTGAGCGAAACCGATAAGCAAAGAACGAAAATCGATAATCAGCAGCTCGGCGTCTACTTTCAAGATCATATGCTGATCAACGATAAATGGGCGATGTTATTGGGGGCACGTTACGACGATACAAGTAATGAAGTACATAATGTTACCACTGGTGCTCGCACGAAAGTCGATAATGGAGAGTGGACGTTTAGCGTGGGAACGGCTTATATTTCTGATTCTGGCTTCACGCCATACTTTAGTTACTCTCAGTACTTTGATCCAATTATTCAAGAAGACAGCAATGGTAAGTCAGCGAAGCCTGAAAGCGGTGATCAATTTGAAATCGGTATGAAATACCAACCGGATTCATTTGATGGTTATTTCAATATTGCAACGTATCGGGCAACAAAAGAAAACTTGGCTCGTATCTACTTGAGTGAATTAACGCAAATAGGAAAAATAGAAAATAACGGCGTTGAGTTTGAAGCTGTAGCTAATGTGACACCATCCTTAACATTGATCGGGAACATTGCGTACGTTGATGCAGAGATAAAACAAGACATCAATAAGGCATGGGTTGGCAAAACGCCTTCCCAAGTGGCGAATACCGTATCATCAGCTTGGGCACATTATCGTTTCTTTGATGGACCTCTTGATGGCTTTGCTGTTGGCTTGGGCGCGCGCTATACAGGTGAGTCATACGGAGACAATGAAGAGAGACTAAAAGTACCAAGTTATTTCTTAATGGATGCGACGGTCAGTTATCGAATCGGCGATTACAAGTTACAAGTCGCAGCTAAAAACATCGCGGATAAAAAGTACATAGCGACATGTGATGGCTTTTGTTGGTATGGCGACCGACAAAATGTTATTGCAAGTTTAACTTACGACTGGTGAGTTAACGTATAAATAAACACCCCTAACTTTAGGGGTGTTTATTTAGAAATCGGCTTTACGGACAAAGTGCGGGTTTTTGTACTTTTTCTGCGGACCAAACGATGATACGACAAGTTTGTTCCATAATGTTTTGTCAAACTCACCCTTTGGAATCGAAGGGTAGAGGGTTTCCTCTTCTTCTCTTGCAAAGTTCATATATTGTTTCTTTTTAATTTGATTGTACTTTTTGGCGATCTGGTTATGTTTTCTTACCCACTCCAGCTTGTAATTGTGGAGCACTTTTTCACCATCTTCGAGACGCATTCGAGATAGGAACAGTCGCTTGTATGAGACCTTTCTGTCCAGCATTGTGCGCATAACGGTTTGGATATATTTACCGTGATGCGTAATGGTAATGTCGTTTTCATCAATAGGAGTGACACACCAGCCTTTAGGTAAAAAGTCTGGCTTCTTAAATTGCTTATTACGCTCCATTAGCGCCTGATGTAAAACTAAATCAGAGGTGCCGCGGAACGTCTTTTGCCATTTACCGATACGAATTTGAATCGAACCAGGCAAGCGATAGATGTTAGTAAACTTATCTTTGTCCATGGACTTGTGTCATGAGATTAATGTGCATAATTAGAAAGCGGAATTCAGTCCAATGCCACAGGCAGTAGACTTAAGTACCGTACGATTTTACAACGACCTTGCGCGATATAGCGAGGGGTTATGTCAATAATAGGTAAGAAATAGAAAATTAGTTCACATTATGAAGAAATTGGAAGCTAACAGGTTAAATTTTGAAGTTACACCAATTATGCCCATGCCGACTAAATAAAAAGAAGGCACGGGCATAAAATCACACCGCTTCTTCGAGTTGCTTGGTGTCTTCTTCAATCTGTTGTAGATGTCGGTTTGCTTGCTGTAACTGATACATTTGGGCATAGCGACCATTTTGCGTTAAGAGTGCTTTGTGTGTGCCTTTCTCGACTAACTCCCCATGATGAAGAACAATGATTTGGTCTGCATCTAGGATAGTTGAAAGCCGATGAGCAATAACAACGAGCGTCATGTCTTGTCTGAGTACCGCCAAGCTCTTTTGGATTAAAGCCTCTGTTCCTGAGTCAATATTTGCGGTTGCTTCATCCAATATCAATATCTTAGGTTTTACCACAAGCACACGTGCTAACGCCAAAAGCTGTTTCTGACCCGCAGATAAATTAGTTTCGCCTTGACCTAACTGCGTGTCTAGCCCGTTAGGGTAACGATGAATTTGTTCTGCCAAACCAACCTTGTCTAACGCATCCCATATTTGATTGTCATCAACTGCCCGACTGAGAGAGATGTTTTCTCTGACTGAAGCAGGGAGAATATGTGGATCTTGTTGAACCATTGCCACATCTTTGCGAAGTACGTCTTTCCCTAATGTTTTAAGTGGACGACTATCTATGAGCAGTTCACCACATTGCGTTGGATAAAAGCCCATTAACAGTGACGCTAATGTGCTTTTACCGCTTCCTGTATGCCCGACAAGCGCGATAAAGTCTTGGTGGTTGGCCTTCAACGAAATGTCTTTTAGGACGTCCTGTTTACCATCGTAGCTAAATGTGAGGTCTTTAAGTTCGATAGCACCTGACCTTAATGGTTGATGATCGTCCCCGTAAGTTTGTTCTTTCGCGTCAATCAATTCAAAAACACGTTCGCTTGACACTAACGCCTGCTGAAGTAGAGCAAGTTGCTGAGTCATCTCAATTAGTGGTTCAGTAACTCGCGCAAGATAACTGATAAATGCATACAGTACCCCCACACCAATCAACTCAATACCATTAAAACCAAAGATCGCAACCAAGCAAAGCAACGCAAGACCAGCGAGTAAGTCCATTAATGGTCTTAGCAGATAGCCGTTTAGCCGAATCACTCGTTTAGATGCCACCAGATGCTCTGCGGTTAGCTCGTTGAACTGTTTATTAAAACGCTCTTCTTGTTGCATTAATTGAATGACACTCATCCCTTGAATGGATTCACTCAGATTCGCATTTATATCGGTCAATAGGTCACGCATCTTTCGGTAGCTTTCTGTACTTAGCTGCTTAAACAAGTACATAAAGCCGATGACGATCGGCAGCAATACAAGCACAACGAGTGTGAGCTTCCAGCTCATGAAAAACATAACGCCAAGCATTACGACAATCATGACCACGTTTTTCACCACGGTCGCGATCAAAAGCTCATAAAATTGCTGTAAAGATTCCGTATCGTTGGTGATTCGCGACACCAATTTTCCAGCAGGAGTGTAATCAAACGCAGATAACGGCTGCTTAATCACGCCAGAAAATACTTGCTTACGAATCGCTTTGATCGTGTTAGCCGCGACAATGCTAAATTGCAATGACTGAAAATACTGGAATGTTGCCGATACGATCTGAAGAGCGATATAACCTACTGCTAGCGAAATCAGAACACTTTGTGAATAGTCACCTTTAGCGATGTGCTCATCAATGAAATATTGAATCAACCAAGGGCCGCCGGCGCTAGCTAACGCTGCAATAAACAGCAAGGCGAGTCCTTTAATCATTGGCTTTGGTTGAGATAATGGGTAAGACATTAACCGTTTAAACGTGCTGGTCTGGTTCATTCATTATTCCTCCATCGCCTGCTCTAGTTTCTGATACTCGAACATCTCGGCGTACCAGCCTTTATGCGCTAATAACGCGCTATGTTGCCCACGTTCAGTAATGTGTCCGTGATTCAATACAATGATCTCGTCTGCTGCTTCCAAAGCGGTGAGGCGGTGCGCAATAACGATTAGGGCCTGATTACGGTAGTATGTTTCCAAATTCTTAAGGATTTGATGTTCGGTCCGTCCATCAACAGCGGAAAGTGCATCGTCCAAAACCAACACTTGAGCATTCAGCAGCATAGCGCGTGCTATCGCAATACGTTGTTTTTGCCCGCCGGAGAGTGTAATGCCTTTTTCACCAACTTCTGTTTGATAGCCTTCAGGAAACTTTTCAATATCGTCATGTATACAGGCTAACTTTGCTGCTCTATAGACTTCTTCTTTCTCTGCATTAGGGTTGCCTAAGGCAATATTTTCGAAGATAGATTTGGAGAATAGAAACGGACTTTGGTTAACGACAGCAAAACGGTTGCGCCACTGCGGTAGTAGGGCATCCTTGATCTCGACATCCCCGAATTTAATTGAGCCGTTTTCTAAATCATGTTGACGCAAAAGTAGTGTTAACAGGGTCGATTTTCCGCTTCCTACAGGCCCTGCAACTCCCAACATTTTTCCGGGTTCAAGTTCGATGTTTACTTCCGTCAAAGCGGGCGGTAAATCACTAGACCAGTGGAAATCGTCGATATCAATTTTTAACGGAAGTGGTTTATTTTCTATTGGCTTATTACCACTGATAATTTCTGGCTTTTCATCAAAGATCTCTTGTAGTCGGTTCCATGCGGCAGAGCCTCTTTCTAAAATGTTAAATAGGAATGCGAATGCCAGCATCGGCCATATCATCAACCCTAAATACATCGTAAATGCGGTCAGATCACCAAGCGTGATCTCACCTTTATCAACAAGGTAAGCACCAGCAGCGACACTAAGAAGGAAAGAAAGACCGATGGTTAACTGAATTGCCGGGTCAAATCTAGCATCGACTCTTGCGACAGCGATGTTCTTCTCGCCAGTATCATCCACAACCTCTTCAAAACGTTGCTGCTCTTGGTTTTCTAATCCGAAAGCACGCAGCATTCGCACGCCATTAAGTGACTCTTGTGTCATGTCTGACATGGTAGAAAAGGCTTCCTGAGCGACACGAAAGCGTTGATGTAGGATACGCACAATAAAGAAGATGATGATGGCAAGAAATGGCATTGGAAGAAGCGCCATTACGGTGAGCTTCCAGCTTACTTGCGTTAGCATAATGATTAAAACCGCAATACCAGTGATCAAAGAGTCTGCGGCGGTTAAAACCCCTTCGCCGGCTGTCATAACGATATTACGCACATCATTAGTGCCACGAGCCATCAGATCCCCCGTCTTGTAACGTTCAAAAAAACGAGGTGGCTGTGTCGATAAATGCCTATATAGACGGTTACGTAGAATGGTCCCGAGCTCCCAGCTTGCGCCGAAAAGCCAAATTCGCCATAAGATGCGACACCCATAAATAGTAAAGATCAGTACAGTTAACCCTGAGAGCCATAGAATCAGCGTATTTGTATCTAAAGTGTTGTCTACGACGCCATCAACGATGATGCCAACTGCTTTGGGCGGAACAAGCTGTAGTGCTGATATCACAGCGAAAAGCAGAATGGATCCGACATAGTGCCTCCACTTTTGTTGGAAATACCAACGTAGCTGCCAGAATATTCTCATTACGCCTCCCGCTTTAAATTATTGAATTTGTTATAGAACTATTATTGAGCGAAATGATGAGTTTACAAGCACAAGTTATAGGCGGGTTTAAAAACGATAGATTGTTTCAATTATAGCCATGTGTCGGCGCAAATTACTGGTTTTATCTCTATGAGCTAACTGTGCGACGACATTATGTGAAATAGTTGTTAATGGTTGTTTTGGAGCCATTACCTTGCAATAACGATGAAGACACCAAAAGTAAAAGTGTTACTGCCACTCTATATGGGAATTAGCAATCGTCAGTTTGTATTTTGTATTTCACTTGGCCACCAGGAGTTTCTGGGTAGTAAACTTCGACATAACACATATGTTCTGGACCAACAGGCTTGTTTGCAAAACCAATAAGGAAGTAGGGCTCGTCTGGGCTGTCTACCCCATACCAAGTGTTGATAGTGAGTTGCGGATCAAAGCCTGCTAGCTCTTTTGCTGGAATAACATTTTTGATAAATCCAAAGTAACCAATTAGGTCGTTATGGCCGTCATTATCTAGATCAATGTTATATTGTATGCCGCCATCTACTGTCTCTTGAGATTGAATCACTGCTTTGGTGTAGACAAAGTTGTTGGCGGTCATGAGTGCTTCTCTGGCTCCATATAGAACCGCCACTCTGGCATCTTTTTGTAAGCCAAGAAATTTAGGAAATGCAACGACGCTTACAATACCAAGAATGATGATGCACACAATGAGTTCAATAAGAGTAAATCCTTGAGAGCGACGCACAGCCTTTCTCCATGTTTTAGAAACGAATAGGCGGCTATTCTGATATAGAAACGTTCAGGTCAAGTATTAAAAAAGAATGATAATAAGAGATCGGGATTGCAAATCTCAAATATAAAACAAGTTGCTTATTTTCGAGATGAGGAGTGATTTTGATAAAAACCAAGGAATGAACTCGAGAGGATAAAATCCTCCCGAGTATAGCGACTAAGATTCGTGTGTCAGAGCACTGCTGTTACGTTTAAAAATGAATCGCCAAATAAATAAGACAATTGCGATGTAACCTAATCCTACACCAAGCGCTTGCCAGTGCATGCCGTTATACATCGCGATTGGCATCAAAGAGATGATGAAGATGTCAGTGATTGAGCCAGGGACATAAGCGATGGCGTAATCATCAAGCACCTTGCTACGCATTTTTGGATCAACAATACGAAGCAACGCAATACCCATGGCAACTGTACCGGTTAACCAACCCCAAGAGAAAATGCCTTTCTCGAACCAATCTTCTCCCATGATACGTGGGGCAACCCAGAAGATTAGCCATAGTGTGAAGGCGATACCGCCGATTGCAAGCACTACCATCGGCATTAAATACTGGGCTAGGACGGTAATCTTGATGGCTGAGATACCAAAGATAATCAAATAATCGGTACTGATGCCCGCAGCGTGTTTGAATGCACCGTCACAAAGATAGCGTGAAGCTTTCGTTTGTTTCGCGACGATTCGCACGAGCATGCCGCCAAGGAAGCCAGTTACAAACGTCGGGATCTGCACCTTATCGTGGAAAGAAGACAAGTAGTTGGCGGCGACATAAGAGAAAGCGGTTACGACAACCACTAACGCAGCGTGAATCGCGAAAGAATCAACCGACAGGGAAGACATGGTGTCTTTCATTACCGGTTCTTGATCATCAGGCTTAACAAGGCCTTTGCGTTCGTGTTCGTCCATGCTGTCGAAGGTCGTAAAGCTACGAATCCAACCCATCTTCAATGCGAATTGCAGCATGAGCATGCCGACAGAAATCGAGATGAAAATACCCACGGTTGCGAACGTTAAGCCAAGTGTGAAGCCATCTTCCCAGCCAAGCCCCGTGAAGATTTCACCAACAACAGATGCAGAGCCATGTCCGCCCATAAAGCCCGCAGACATTGTCACACCAAAGCCAGGATTAATCTCTGGCCAGAAGAAGGTTGTGAGAACTAGACCAAACATTGCTGCAAACAACCACTGAGAAACAGAAGCGATTTGGTTAAACGCCCACAATGAGCCAGCACGCTGTGCGACGGTTTTAGGTGATGGAACATCCGTTGCCAGACCTAACGCAGAAAAAAGTGCAGCAGTTAATAGGCTTGCGTTAGCGGTAAACGTATCGGTCCAAGGCAGTACGTCTAACAGGGCTGGTCCAAAAAATAGACCGAATAATCCTGCGAGAACCGCCGATGGAATGTACATACGCTGTAGTAATGGCGCGTGAACGCGAATGACTTTTGCCAAAATCAATAGTAAGCCAGCGATGGCTAAGTCAGTCAGCATTAGACCTTTAGGCATCTTATCCTCCAGTAAATGCAGTCAAGGGGTAGCGTCCTTGTGACCTACCTTGAATAAAAATCTCTCTCAAGCCAAAAAGTCACATACGTGACTAAAAGCGTTGAGAAATCAATGTCGTTTTCATAAGCAAAGGAATGTGCTTATGCAATTTGAAATGAGTGTAAATGTTGTGATTGCACACGAACAGGAAGAGAAATTAGATTAAATTTCTCGATATTTTTTTGATAGTTCACTCAGGAAAGGCGGCAATCCTAGTCACTTTGTCAGAGCAATGCAATTGGTGTGAATCAATAAATTATGCCTAGTTAATGGGTGTCTCTGACTAACAACATGAAAAATAAAGACAATTAACAAGCAATAATATTTGTCATATCGACAATAAAAGTTAATTAAATGGTTAAATTGTCGCCGCTTTATGGGGTGACGTTATGGATTCACATGAGAAAGAATAAAATCGACCAAGGTACGGTTTTTAAGGGAAAGCTGTTTTGAACGGTAAAGCAGGTGGATCGGTTTTGGCTTGGGAGCATGTTGCTGGAGAATTTCTACCAAGGCACCAGATTGGATTTCCTGCTCAACTAAGATCTTTGGTTGCATAAGAACACCAGAGCTTTTTAACGCGGCGAACTTAAGTACATCGCCATTGTTAGACGTTAATCGGGTGTTGCTGTTTCCAAAGGTATTAGATGGCATGTTCACCACTTGTTGGCTTTCTCCTTGGTGATACTGAAACCCCAAACAATGATGGTGTGCTAAGTCATCAAGTGATTGGATAGGGGCATGTTGCTCAAGGTAAGAGGGTGAGGCGCAGTAAGTCATGTGGTATTCACCCAATTTTCTCGCGACTAACGACGAATCGACCAACTCACCGATTCGAATAATCACGTCAGCTTCGCTTCGATATGGGTCAATCAAATTGTTGTCCAACATTAGCTCAACGTTCAAATCGGGAAATTCAGCTAAGAAGTCAGCCACGATAGGAGCAATGACCTTTTTGCCATACGTGACAGGGCAGTTAACTTTTACAGTTCCGGTTGGACGGTTGATCAGCGTCTGGATCAGGTTCTCTGCGTTGGTGATGTCTTCAATAATGCGGTGGCACTCTTGATAGTAGAGTCTGCCAGCTTCGGTCAGGGACTGTTTGCGCGTGGTGCGATGAATTAGCTGTGTACCTAAGCTTTGCTCAAGAAAGCTCACGTGCTTGCCAACCATGGTCGGTGAAATATCAAAGTGGTGTGCTGCATTACGAAAGCTGCCGTGTTCGACCACGTAAGCGAAAACCTTCATGCTTGTTAATTTATCCATTACACACCCAGAGTTGATAAAGAAATAACTAAAGCAGAGTTTATCAATCAAATGAGGTTAATTACAGTGGACGTATGATTAAGAATGGAGAAAGAGAGCCATCATGAGCGAGACGATTTTTGTTACCGCCGAACTGAAAATGAATGCCGATAAGCCAAGACAACAAGTGGTTGAAGCCATTGAACAATTTTGCCTTGATATGCAAAGCGAAGCGGGGTGCTTGCAAGCGAATGCGACCTACGATTCTACAGAACCACAACGTGTGATTCTTTGGGAGCGATATGAAAACCGCACCGCGATTGAAGCGCATTTTGCTATGCCGCATACACAAGCGTTTATTGCTGCTGAAGTGGCAGAGTTAGTCCAAGCATTCGAAACCCAAGCTCAATAGGAGAGGCGAACATGAAATGGGGCATTTTAGGCACAAGCTTTATCTCAGGTGTCATGGCTGAAGCAATCCAAGGCGATGACAAGAGTGAACTGTACGCGGTTGCTGGGCGTTCGGAGCAGAACTTAAAGACATTCGCTGAGCAATATGGCATCGAGAATACGTTCACCGATTACGATGCGTTGATTGCTGATGAGCAAGTCGACATTATTTACATCGCACTGCCAAATCACCTTCATCATGACTTTATCGTCAAAGCGGCAGAGCAGGGGAAAGCGATCCTGTGTGAAAAGTCACTGTCGGTAGATATGGAAAAAACCGAGTTGGCACTAAAAGCAGTCGAAACGCACAAGGTATTCTTTGCTGAAGGTTTGATGTACTTGCATCACCCGTTGATCAGCGAGTTGGTTTCTGTGCTTAAATCAGGAGAGATTGGTGAACTTCGCTCGATTCATACTTCTTATATAGCGTCGATTGCGCAGTTTGTGAATCCAGACAGTAAAGGTGCTTTGTATAACTTAGGTTGCTACCCAATATCATTAGTGCATTTGGTGGTGAAAACCATGTTGGGTGAACAAGCCTTTGGAAACCGCTTTATGACGGCGATTGGCCGAAGAGGCCATGACGGTAATATCTGTGAATCGAGCTTAATGATGCAATTTGGTGAGCAACAAACGGCGATCGTACACACTGCCGAAGATCACGGATTGAAACACCAATTCACCATTCTGGGTAGCAAAGGCTGTATTACGTTAGATTCAAACCCATGGCTACCAACGCAAGAAAACCAGTTTAGTGTGGAAATTTACGAGACGTCGAAGCGCGAGGTGTCTGTATCGGCAGCTGGAGACGCTTTCTTCTATCAAGTGCGCAATATTCGCCAAGCGGTTGAAGCAGGGCGTACATCGTTAGAGAACCCTTGTGCAACATGGGAAGACTCTCACCGTATTATGCAGCTACTGACTGAGTGGGAATCACTGGCTTCAAAGTAAGTCTGTACTTGAACCAATGAACATAAAAACGGCGCACTAAATCCAATATTTGGTGCGCCGTTTTGTTTTGGGTTCAGTCTCTGTTAAATGCGATTATCGCCGGTGCTGAACGCAATGATTTGGCTGATCTCAGACAGGCTTCTACCACTTTCTTGCTGCCATTGAACAAACGCTTTGTTGGTTGCATCGAGCGATTTTTTCGTATCTTTGCCACCTTCAATGATCTTGCAATTACGCAGGTAAGCTTCCACGTCGCTAGACAAGATAAAGGTATCAACGCCCATTTGACGAAGTGTGTAAGGGCCAGTATTTCCGCCTAGGCGATTGCCGCGTTTCTTCAAATACGCCCATAGGTCGGTGATTTTCTCTTGCGGCCAATCAGCAACCATTTTGCCAAACGAGCCATATTCGATTTTTGCTTCGTGGATCATACGAGCGTTGGCAGGAATCGACATGACTTTAGTGAGGTGGCGAATGATGCGTTTGTCGGTTGCTTTGGTTTCCCATTGCTCATCTGACAGCATCAATAGCGGCTCAATCTTAAACCCAAAGAACACTTCTTCGAAGTTCGGCCACTTGTTGCGAACCACGCTCCACGAAATCCCACTTTGGAATACCTTCATCGAAAAAGCGGCTAGCCAACGGTCGTCGGGAATCGCTGCCAATTCTTCTTTGCTTAGTGGATGAGACAAAAGCGCTTCAAGTTGATCTTCACCACCTTTACGCTCGGCAGCGCGCTGATAAATCGCGTCAAATTTTTCGATACTCATAAAAGAAGTTAGTCCTAGTTTATGTCGATATTTGTGAAACATACTACGCTTAAGTGGCTGAATCGTAAATTGATGGAGTGTCACAAATGAAGAAGGTCACATTAACGTTTGTCGGGGAAGGTTCGGATCGTATTGCAGAAAAATTCTATGCGTGGATGACGGACGGTGGGTTAGAAGACAGCATGATTGAGAATTTATCTGACCGTGAAATCTCAGTTGTCGGCATTAGTGACATGGATAATGAAACGCGTGATGTGGTGATCAATACGGAAATGAACTAACGAGTCGTTTTTCGTCAGCTATTAGAATCAGATAAAACAAAGCCCTTCACGAGAAGGGCTTTGTTGCGTTTATAAGCGTGAGAGCCTAGTTATTTACCAGCGTCAGACCGCTTGGCAGTGCATCACCGAAGATACGTTTTGATTCGCTCTCAGATAACTCTTTGACTTCTTCAACCAATGATACCCAAGATTCAGGTACCTTGCTTTGCTTCAACTTAGCCAATACCTGTTCACGGTAGTCGTCTGAGATATCAAATAGGCGGTCACCCGTCTTACGACAAATCATTACGGCTGCAAACGCGATCATTGGCTCTTTCTGCCAGTTCTGCTCTAACAGCTTAGGCAACCACTGTTCCGCTTGTTCACGAGGAACGACGTTATGCTGACTGCCATATAAAGGCGTACGTGATGCCAAGCGACCCATTGCCCACCAGTGTGCTTGTTCGAACTGGTTATGGTTGATGGCTTTGCTCAAGAACCACGTTGCCAATAGAACCTTGTCTTCGACTTCTAGATGCTCCAGAGAGGCTGACAAACGTACCATTGATTCGTAACCTATATCTTGTGCCGCTTTAGCGGATTGTGGGTTTTTCATCGCACCAGGGTGGAGATATTTCGCGATGTCCGCCAAGATGGTTTCTTGTTGCTCTTGGCTTAAACCACCTGCGATACGACGCCAGAATACCCACCAGTCAGTCCAACCTTGATGGTTCTTAAACTGAATGTTTTGCTGGTAGAGACCCCAAACTTGCTCAATGCGCCATGAGTCGGTTGGATCGCCAAAGCCCGGACGCAGTGCAAAGCCCGCCAAACGAAGCCAGTTTTTCTCGTGTTGTTCAGAACGACGGCGACGCTTACGACCTTGTGCAAAGGTATCAAACAGTTGACGTAGGGTAGTGAAATCCCACTCGTCCCGTTTGCCAAGTTTCTTCTCAAGATCTTTGGCTAAGGTTTTGATCTCTTTGCTTTCCGCGCTTTTCTTATTACCGCTGTAAAGGCGAGCGATCAGCTCCTTACATTCGTTCAGTTTAGGGTGAAGCTTAACTTGCTCGCTGTCGTCGGTTTGCTTGTTACGAACTTCGAACTCCAGTTCCCAACGTTTGCTGTCATCTTCTGCGCTGACACATTCCATCTTAAGTGTGCCGACTTCAGTCAACTGACATGCCAGTTGTACTTCTACGCGCTCTTTTTGGTTGGCTTGCAGTTCGGCACCTTCACCTTCAAGGGTGGTGATATAAGGCGGAAGAGGGGCAAATAAGTCAGGATCAACGTCCACCATCACACCGTTTTGAATAGCGATGTTATTGGTTAAGGTGTCGTGGGTAGACGTCAGCAGGTTAAAGCGAACGGGTTCACCTAGGGTAAGCGAGAAACGACGACCACTTAAGCGGATCTCATGACCTTCTTCTGTACCTTTTGCAAGCAAACAGAGCGCTTTGCCCATCTTGTTCTTCTCTTGAAGGTGCAAGAAGTAAGAACGCGCTGCACCACCACCAATTTTTAGCTGTGCACCACGACGTGCTTTACCAAACGCAACAGCACCTAGTGCAACAGACCAATCTGGATGTGGGTTATCTAATACCGTAACCGGAGCGCCGCGCCAATCGGAAAGGAGGGTAGTGACTCGCTCAGTCACAAGTTCACTGTTGAACACACCACCGTTAAGAAGCAAACCGACTGGAATTGCATTTTGTTTGTCGTCTTCAATGCCGAGAGCGGCACGAGCAACTTGTTGGTGCTGAGTTAAGAACTCAGCAACGTGTTTGCTCACTGCTGGGTCAGCAACGTATGGAAGACCAAACTCGACAACGGCGCTGCGGCGCTTGTCTGGTACTTCACTGAAATCAGAAAGCGGGAAGAAGCCATCCAAAGCGATTTGGTGCACTTCTTGTTTGCTCAGCCCAATACTCTTTGTTCCGCCAAGAAGTTTCGAGCCGCTGCCTAGCATGGTGATTTTTACTTCTTCAGGTGCACTCGCTGAAAGTAGGTTCTCTTTCGCCTTGCGAGTTTGCTGAATCAGCTTAGTTAGGCTTGCTGCAGTGAGCTTCTTACTTTGGTTGAAGCGGCTCTCTGCAAGATGTGCTAATGCTAAGTCGAGGTTGTCACCACCAAGCATCAAGTGCTCGCCAACACCAATACGATCAAGGGCTAGTTCATCTTGAGAAGAGAAACTTGCTTCAATCAAGCTCAAGTCGGTGGTACCACCACCCACATCGCAAACAAGGATTAGTGGCAGATCTTTTAATTCGTTAGCCGCGGTTTGCTGGTGGCGTGCGTACCAGTCGTAACACACCGCCTGTGGCTCTTCAAGCAAGACGATTTTTTTCAAGCCAGCAAGCTCGGCGGCTTCAAGTGTCAGTTTACGTGCGGTTTCATCAAATGATGCCGGAACGGTGACAACTACGTCTTGGTCTTCGAGTTTGTTACTTGGATGACGGTAGTTCCATGCTTGACGAATATGATTGAGGTAACTTGCGCTGGCAATAACTGGCGAGACTTTATCCACGTCTTGCGCACCAGCCCAAGGAAGAATATCTGAGTTACGATCAACCGCTTGGTGTGAGAGCCAGCTTTTCGCGCTGGATACCTGACGACCTTCTACTTTCGCGCCTAATTCGCGAGCCCATTCACCAACGATGACATTGTTAATGTCGCCAGCAACAGGTTCGTTGTCCCAAGGAAGAGTGAGGTCAGAAGGGGAGATTTGACCTACAGCTGGATGATAGCGGAAAGAGGGCAGAAGTGGTTTACGAACGACTTCGCCCGGACCAATCAGTTGGTCAATGTCAAATAGGGATACTTCGGATTGTTCAAGGTTGTCGGTTATTTCACAGTAGGCCACCACAGTGTTTGTGGTGCCAAGGTCAATACCAACAAGAAAACGAGGAGATGCCATACAAAACCAAACCTTCGTGTATTTAAAAACGGCACCCGATTGGATGCCGTTTGACTTCTAATTATTGTTCTTCGTTTGAGTCACTTTTCGCGTCTTCGCGCACATCGAACTCAACATGCCATTTTTGCCCGTTATCTGCGGCGATGGCTTCTAAGTAAAGCGTGCCAAGCTCTGTGACGCGAGAAGCAAGAGTTACTGGAACCACTTCACCTTCACGACGACCTTCAGATACAGGCAGCGTTACTTGGATTTCTGGTAGCTCTTCAAGCTCTTCTGGTGCCCAGTAGTCAAGGTGAGTACCTGCTAGGTCATCACGACGAACGGTTGAGCCGAAGAATTGGAAGTTAACTGGCTGACCGATGATCAAACCAAACTCTTGGCTTGGTACGTCAACGCTTGAGCCTTCTTCCATGCCAAATGGTGCGACACAAAGTGCTTCCATTGGAGGCGCCATGCCCGGAATCGCTGGCATTGCACTTTCGATACCCACGTAGTACGCCGAAGCAATACCACCGCGGATACGCACACCTTGACCACGACGCACAGAGCCGTAGTAAGCCGCACCGCTAGCAACCGCAAGGTCTAGATCCACACCTGTTAGGCGTTTTGCCATTTCTGCATCTGCTTCTAGTAGCCATTCGTTGATCGTGTCTTCTAGACGAGTTGCTAGAAGTTTCGATTTCAGAACACCACCGTTGAATAGGATTGCGGTTGGCTTGATGAAGTCAGCTGATTGGGCTGCATCCGCACCTGGCATACCAGGCATGTTAGCGAATGGGTTGAAATCTTGAGCTGCTTCGCCGCCATATCCTGAAGCGGAAAGGGCATTAGCTTGCTTAGACAAGAACGCTGCAATGTGACGAGTAATGCCCGCATCTTGTGCGTAAGGCAGACCCATTTGCGTTAGTGCACCACGGCTACGTTGAACAGGGTGGTCCGTAATCGCAACTTGAGGGAAGAAGCCGTCAACCAGTGTTTGTTGTACTTCTTCTTGAGTCAGTTCTGTTTTTAGCGTTGCGCCAAGCAGTTTAGAACCACGGCTTGGTACCACGATTGGCACTGACTGAAGCTCGCTGTCGTTCAATAGCGCTTCTTTAGCGTCACGACATGCGTGCGTCATTGCCTGAACTTGCCATGGCTGTAGCTCTTTGCCTTCTTGCGCTAGCTTCATCTTCAAGCGGTACGCAAGTGCAAGGTCCATGTTGTCACCGCCAAGTAGGATGTGTTCACCTACCGCAATACGGTTCAGAGTTAGGTTGCCGTCGTCTTCAGTTACTTCAACCAAAGAAAGGTCGGTTGTGCCACCACCGATATCGACTACAAGCACGATGTCGCCAACTTCAACTTCGTCGCGCCATTTGTCGTTACTGTTATCGATCCAGTTGTAAAGCGCAGCTTGTGGCTCTTCTAGAAGCGTTAGGTGCACAAAACCAACGTTGCGTGCTGCTTCTGCAGTTAGATCGCGAGCAGCAGGATCAAAGGAAGCAGGAACCGTAATAGTCACGTCTTGATCGGCAAGGTTGTGATTTGGATTGGTGTGATTCCAAGCGTCTTTTAGGTGCTCTAGGTAAAGCTCTGTCGCACGAAGAGGGGATACTTTTTCCACTTCTTCTGGGCTACCTGCTGGTAGGAAGGCATCACGACGGTTCACACCTGCGTGGCAAAGCCAAGATTTCGCACTTGCCACAAGGCGAATTGGTGTTTTTGAACCTAGGTTACGTGCAATTGCACCAACCAGCGCTTTTGGCTCGCTCGACCACGGAAGAACGCGTGATTGCGGGTTCATTTCGTGCTCGTGTGGTTGGTAAAGGAAAGAGCCTAACTGGCTACGAGTCTCTACCGTACCCGGCGCAGTCAACTGCGGGATTGGCATCACTTCAACGCGAGCGTCTTCGTTGTGTGTATCAACAAAAGACATAACACAGTGTGTTGTACCTAAGTCGATACCAACACTGAATTTAGGCGTCTGTTGAGTTTCAACAGACGCTTCTTGAGAATGGTTTTCTTGGTTCATGTGTTCCATTACAGCTCAACCTCAGCTGGAGCGATCACAGATGCATCGTAGTTCTCAGCAAGTTTAGGCAACGTCATTGATGTTGCTTTCCAGCCTTTGTGAACTAGCGTGCCGTTGAATGGCGCGCTGCCTGTTACGTTGCCAGTTAGGCGGATTTCTTGTGGGTTGAAGCCTTCTTCAACCGTAATGCGAGTTTCTTCGTCTTCGTTACGAACGTGCGCTAGCGTCACGTAGTCGTTCAGTACTTTCTGACCGCCAGTGTGGATTACGCGAGCAGCTGCGCCTACTTCTTCATCAGAGAATGACGTTAGGTCTTCTTTTAGGAAGTCAATCAGACGAGCTTCTTGTTGCATGATAGAAAGCAGCTGCATTGCAGAGTCCGTTGATGCGGTTGCAAGTTTTGATTCAACTTCTACAACACGCTCTACGACTTTCTCTACTTCCACTACTTTTTCTACTTCAACGATCTTCTCAACTGGTTTCTCAACCTCGACGATTTTCTCGACTGGTTTTTCTACCACTTTCTCGACCACTTTTGATTTGCGCGACACTGCAACTAGAAGAAGCAAAACGCTCGATGCGGTTAGGCCTGCGTGAAGCATATCGAACGTTTGAGGAATTAGGTTCAAATCAATGTTCATGACGTTTTTTCTCTTTCTATTGATTTATTGGTGCTCAGTATTGGCTCATATTTGTTCACTAAAACGATCGTCTTTGCGATCTTGCACCAAGTTTAGACATTAAAATGATGACGGATGATAGCATATTCGAGGCTTAAGGCTGTAATAATTCGTGACTATACCGTACGAACAGAGTGAAAAATCGACGATCAGACTCCCCAATATAGGTTGTTGCTTGATGTTTGTGCATTGCTAACGCAGTATTTCAATAGATCCCGAAGTTTAACTTACGGAAGTATCAAAAATTACGATATGACACAAAGCACCGCTCATAAGAGCTTTATAAAACGACATTCAGACTCTATTTTAGCTTTTTTGGCGACTTTATGTGTCACTGCTGGTGTAGTCGGTGCTGCTTATACAATGCAGCAACGGTATACACAGACGACGTTTGATACTTTAGCCGACCGACAAGCAGAATCACTTAAAGCAAACGTCGAGAATGATCTAAAGTTCATTGGTGCGGGCGCAAACTTTTTCCATTCGATTGAGCGAAGCTATTGGCCATCGTTTCCCATGTATGCGGAACAAGTGATTAATAGCTCGCGAAGTCTCATTGGACTTCAATGGATGCAAAAGGTCGAATTTGAAGATCTTGATGAACATATTTTAAAGACCCGTCAAAAATTTCCAAACTTCCAACCGTTTACCGTTCCTAAAGATGGTCCCAAAACCTACGGGTACATTTTTGAACACAATGAGCCAATTTTCATCGCGTCGGATATCTACCCAAGAACACCGGAAAACCTTTCTCTATTGGGTTTCTATTTTTCGCGCAAACGCTTCGATTTAATCTTGGATGATATTTCCGAAAATGGGCGAGCGAATGTCTCGGATAAAGTTCGCTTACTGCAAGATGGTTATGACAAGTCCATACCTAAGACTGGGTTGCTGGTGTTCCATCCAGTGTTCGACTTCGAGAACAAATATTTATTAGGAGTAGTGACCGGCGTTATCCGAAGTACGGTTTACTTTGAGGATTTGATTACGAAAACCGCGACGGAGCTCGATATGTCGGTGCGCGTAGAAGACTTGGGATTCGACGCAGCAGATGACCCTGTTCTCTTTCAAAGTGCTAGCTGGGATAACATTCGAGGAACCGTTATAAGCCGAACCATTCAACTGCCTAACCGTGAATGGCGTATTGACTTTAAGCTTTCTGACGCAGTCTCAGCTTGGGAGCGTTCTATTTTAGCGGGCACGACGCTAGCCGGATTGGTAATCGCCTTTTTGATCAGTTGGATTGTGAATTTACAGTCTCGAGAAAAAGAGCGCTTAGCGGTCATGTTGGAGCTCAAAACCGTTGAATTAAAAAGAATGGCAGAGCGAGACCCTCTAACTCAACTACTGAATCGCCGAGCATTCAACGATCATTTGCTTAATCAGGTAAACAAAGGTGTTAACTTCGCCTTGGTTGGTTTTGATATCGACCACTTCAAAGTGATTAATGACAAACACGGCCATTTAGGTGGAGATGAAGCGTTACAACATGTCACTAAGCTGGTCAGTGCTAATTTAAAACCGGGAGATAAGTTTTACCGAGCTGGTGGTGACGAGTTTTGTATTATTTCTAAAGTCATTGATAGAGCAGTGCTAGAAGCTTACCTAGAAAAATTACGGAGTGTTGTGGCAAGTACGGCTTTTGATTATGGTGATGCGTCAATCATCTGTACGTTGAGTATCGGTGCGGTTATCCATAAAGAAGAAGATCCTGAGAGCTTGTATCACAAAATGGATAGTCAACTCTATTTGAGTAAAAAAAACGGCCGTAATAATGTGTCGATCGGCGATTAAATGGGCGCACAAATTCGAGTTTTACGCCGTGTTACGATAGAATCGCACGCTTTAAATTTTTATGTTAGGAACCAAGGCAAACTATGAACCATAACCGTATTGTATGCTTCGATTTAGAAATGTGTTGCTGGAACGAAAATGGCGTCGGCAGCACGGGTGAAATTATCGAAGTGGGGTTAGCTGAAATAGATTTGTCTAAAGGTGAGATAGTCAAGCGTGCTCAATACTACGTGAAACCAGAACACGATGAAGTGTCTCTGTTCTGCGCTGAGTTAACGGGCATCACACCACGTAAGATTGAAAAACAAGGACGCCCACTAGAAGAAGTGCTTAAATCCATGGTTAAGAACTTCGGTGGTCGCAACAAAATCTTTGCATCTTGGGGGCGAGATGACCTCATTCTTCTAGAAGAGTGTAAGCAAAAAGGTATTGAAGCACCGTTCACAGAGTTCATCAACTTAGCGACACTCTACCGTATTCAAAATCGTCTTAAAGATAAACGTATAGGCCATCGAGCCGCTCAAGAAGCAAAAGGAATAGACTGGGAAGGGCGTCAACACTCTGGCTATGTAGATGCATACAACTTAGCTAAGCTTGCTTTGACCATGTTTTAGTTATTCGAACCTAGCTAGCTTGTAATTAAATTATCATCCAACCATTGTTGTTTTGTCATGCAGTCTGTTTAGTGTGGAAAGAGCTAAACACATACCTTGACCAGTACTTTAAATAACAATGTCGTTGGCTTATTGAAAAACGCGCAGAGAGCGCGTTTTTTTATGGCTACAGAAGCGATATCTGTTGTCATTCTAGGGGTAGCTTAGAGTTAGCCAGCGACTTATATACTCATCTCGTTACTTTACTGAGACTGTAACTTCGCTCGAATGAACTCGCTGTGATCAACATAGAGTAGCTCTGCTGTTTTACGGATCACCGCGTCTTCTAGCGGGTCAATTTCGCCGTCTGCGTAAGCGACTTCCCACATGCTTTTGATTAAGTTGTAACGAGTTTCTTGAGTCAGTTCTCTTAGTTGAGAGGTAAAGTCGTACAGCGAAGCGGAATCTTTTATTTTCTGTTGCGCTTGCTCTAACAAAGTATTTGATTCTTCTTCATTTAACGAAAGCAGTTTCATCAATAAAGAGCGCTTTGTTTCTTGTTCTCTATCATCGACACTATGGTCTGCGCCAGAAACTTCACAAAGCAAACACGCGATAGCCATGTTAGGGGAAAGTGTGTTGGTTTGGCTTAAATCAGAGCCATCAATGAGTTGTTTAAATAATGATGTGAGAGAATTAAACATAATGAACACCGAGCTATTGTTTATTTGGTTAACATGGTAATAAATACGGAAGATCTCAAGGTGCGATACCAAATTTAGCACGCCGTTGACATTTAAGAACGGCCACTTTCTCCCCAAAAAACCTAAACTCCTGAGTTAGTTCAAGGTGACTGCCTCTTACAAAGGGCAAGTCATTTTGGGATTGATACTCAGCTTTCAGCACGTGTCGGTGGAAAATGAACTTCGTCACCATCACTCGTCAGAATACTAATTTGACTTGGTTTGCCTTCATCATCAAGGCGTAGCTCACCAATGGCACTATGGTTAACCAAGCGATAAAAGTTGTGCGTACTTGGTGCGCGTTTGTAAATCTTGAGTCGTTTACGTTTTGTGAACCAGTTTAAAGGTGAGCGAGGGCTGTATAGCAGTCTATCTAGGCCATCACAAATATTGAGCAGTTGTGTAGGGAACTGATTTTTAATTCCACTACAGGTGATTTGATAGATATTCGGACTGTTTTTTCGATAGCGGAGCTTAATATCGTATGCAAAAGAGTAGTGTACGTCGCCAGAGAGAATAACAAAGTTAGTTGGTGTCTTTGTGTGTGTGAAAATACTAATAAGAGTATTCGCACTTCCGGGGTGAGCCATCCAGTTTTCAGCATCAACCATCAATGGTTTACCAAGCATGGTCACCACACGTTGTAGTGCTTCGATAAATTTCACACCAAACATTGGCGCGGCAGAAACAATAACAACCTTGTCTTGATGCACGAGCTCCTGATGGAACTCAATCATCGCTTCCCAGTCCATTAAGCCAGAAGGTTTGTTCATTTTAGACTCAGAACGCCAGCGTCTGGTTCGTGTATCTAGCACGACAACTTTTGGTGTCGTAGGAATGGTGTAGTGCCAATTCTCAAAGCGATACAAATATTGAATAAATGCATCTTGGGTTTGCGAGGTTCGCTCATCGATAAAGCGTTGAGCGAGGCTCATAAATTCATCATTGAATTTTTCTGGCGCATTTCCCCAACCTTGGCAAAGCCAGTAAGCAATCAAGCTATTACCGATAATGCGTTTTGCAAACGTGTTGCTGTATGCGGCTTGTTCCCAGCCTATGGTGAGATTCCAATCGTCGGTGACATCGTGATCATCAAAAATCATATAGGTTGGAATGTGAGCGAGTAAGCGTTGAACCTTGTCCAGACCTGCGACGAATTTATCAATTTGTTTTTTTTCTTCGCGCCATTGCTGCTGCCATTTGGGTTCAAGAACTTCTCCGCCGACAGTAAATTCGTTTTCTAACAAACGATCCGTTCGAACAAGCTTCCACAAGGTCGGAGACCAAACCAATAAGTACATTGCAAAGCACTCAGCAAAGCTTATTAGGTGATTCTCACACTCTTTGGCGCTGAATATTGGTGTCCCTCGGTGTGGAAAAAACTTACTTAGTAAACTGTCATCACTCACATAATGAGGCAACAATTTATCTCGACCATAATAGCAAGCAGGGTGTTGGTAGAGCTCATTGGTATTTTTTATCGGAGCTTGATCGAATTCTTCGCCTGGCAAACCCAATAAAGCTATGACTTGCTCAATGGCATCGAGAGTGGGGCCTGCAACATGGTCTGCATAGATTTGATCACCACTCATGATGAGCATATCCGGTCTTTCTTCAATGGATTGAGACGCGATTTTATGATCCGCAGCGACCAATGTATCATCACTGAAGTGATGGGGATTACGGCAAGAGCCATGTAGGAGATAATCCGCTTTTTCACTAACGAGGAACTCAACACCCAAGTTTGGCGTATTATCTCGCTCATAAGTTAGGTGAGGGAGCAGTTCCGTCACTAATCCATATTGCGTTTTTATTTGATAGCGTAACGCTTGATGGGTTGGAAACTCGCCTTCTAATTTAAGTAAGCAACACCACGCATTGAGGCCGATTTGAAGCTGTTCTTTTTGTTCACTTAAAGGGGCTTGATAAAGGATGGAGGCATTTTCATCCGTAATTTGCACCATACCCTCCAAGCGTTGGGTGGTGACTAGCCAAATATTGATTTCAGTTGCGGTCACTTTACGTAGGATCGGACCTGCAACGACAAGAGGAAGTGAAGAAATTTCAGTCGTGTTCATCAATGCTGGCAAAACGGCTCCTTATGTGTCAGCTTCTTCTTCTAATATTTCGATAACTTGCGAGCTACTAAGTTCATGTCCCATAAGGAACAAACCAAGCATCGCATCGGCTTTTGACGCGTTATCACTGTCTTCATCCAAAATTTGCTGAAGCCGAGTTCTAATTAGGTCGATTTCGTGTTCGACGAAGCCACGCCCTTCTTCGTCACCTTGACCATCTTCTGGTGCATTATCAAAGTGCAAAAACAACATGTCACCATCGAGTTGAGTCCCTATCAACCTCTCTGGCAGCCATGCTTCTCCCATCACAATGTCTGGGTCTGTATCTGCGGGTAAATGATTCAAGGTAGAGATGAGTTCTGATGCTTTCACTTTTTACTTCATTATGTTTGATTTAGAACTAAGCTAGAGTTTAAGCGCTTGTTGTAATGGTAAAATATTCGCAAACAAGCTCACCTAGTCGTGCAATATTAATATGATCTTGGGACTCAAACTGTCACGAGGATGACAACATTTGCCATTGTAACGGCTATCATCAGCAGAACATAAGCTTTTAATGGCAAATCATTGATGTTTGCCTGCTTCTCAACCAACATTTTTCGAACTCATGAAGAGATTAATTCTAACAACACTCGCTTTACCTTTAGCTGCGGCAGTTTCTTCTGCGCATGGTGCAGACGAACAAACGTGGGGGATTGCTGCGATGTATCGCACAGCATCGATTCCGTTTTACACCGCCGATAATGACTCTACGGTGAGTACATTTGTACCAATGATGTTCTTTGAAAACGAACATGTGTATATCAATGGCATTGAAGGTGGCGCTTTTTTGTATAACGAGAGTTATTCCGACTGGCGCGCGAGCGCACTCATGCGATTGAGATTTGTCGATATTCCCATGTCGCTACAAAATGCTAATGAAGGGGACAGAGTCGATTTCGGTGGGCAAGTGCGTTATAGCATTAACGACACTTGGCGCGCAGAAGTAGAGTTGATGACGGACGACGAACTCCAGTTTCACTCTAATTACCGCCTTGCTGCCAATTATGTATTTGGTGATTGGGAATTAGAGCCATCGATTACGATTCGATACAAAGACGCTGATTTCAATAGTGAATATTATTCCTTTAAGGATATTACTGGCGAGAGAATTGGAGCTGGACTTGACACCAATCTTGGTATTAAAGCTCGTTACCATGTAACTTCAAATTTGTATTTATTGGGTGAGACGAGTGTTACTCGCTTAGATGATAACGCCTACAACAGTCAGCTTGTAGAAGATCGATATCAGGGAGAAGTGTTTGTCGGTTTTGGCTTTTTCAACGATAAAAGCAAAGCTCCGAAACCAACACTGAGCAATAAAGCATACCTACGTATTGCGCATGGTTGGGCGACGCCTTCGAACATCGGTGAAATATTTAGCTTTGAGAGAGAAAAAGACCCATACGACAATCAACTTACTTCATTGTTTTATGGGCATCCATTAACGGATGAGCTGTTTGGTTTTCCTCTTGATATTTATTTAACTCCAGGGTTGGTTCATCACTGGTCGTCCAGTGTTCAGTCTGCGAGCACAGAATACGTCATGGCGATTAAGGCTTATTATACGGTTAATTGGCCTACGACTTGGCGATTTGGTGTAGCGGAAGGTGTGTCATACATTGATAGCATTACCTATATTGAAGGCACAGAAATGGAAGACAAGGGTTATACACCAAGCAAGTTGCTCAACTACCTAGATTTCTCGTTTGATGTCAATGTAGGCGATCTCTTCAACCAAAAGAGCTGGAACAATATGTGGGTGGGCTATTCATTGCATCACCGCTCGGCGATTTTTGAAAGCGCTTCCCAGTTTGGGCGAATTAAAGGTGGGAGCAACTACAATACTATTTATTTCCAGTTCGAGTTTTAGCGCATCGCGAGATGCATATAGGTCGGATTTGCAACTGACTTATTTATCGCCCATTATGAGTAAAGATGAATAATACTATGCTGCTTTCAACGAGAAATTTCGTATATCGTGCCAGAGTTAAGACTGTTTGTGATGCATCTGATGAATCGGATGGCATGAGCACCATGAGTATCGACTCCTCATTCAATATTCAAATTGAAGCGATAAATTGTACTAACTATGAATTTGCTAAACGCTTTTTTGCCATTCACGGAGAAGGGCATTTGGAGGGAGATGAATGGTTGGTGTTGTACGTCAACTCTCTTGACGTTAAGGCGGGAGACAATATAGAAATCCGTAGCGATGTCGCGTTTAATGCGATGATCGAGAATATGATAAGCGAAGCTGAGCGGTCTTTAGAAAAAGTCTACCTCGATGCAATACGCAACTTGGAGAAAGTGAATCGTCTTTGACGATGTAAGAGACCCTATAAATACGTTCAAGGCATCAGGATCCAAAAAGGGATTGGCGCGAACCAATCCCTTTTGTATTCTGGTTTATTCTAACTTACGCCATTGTTGCAAGTTGGCTTTGCGCTTCTGAAATGCCTTTTGCAGCCGCATCTTCACCCATGTTTAGCGCTTCTGCGTAAACAAATTCTACATCAGTGATTCCTACAAAACCCAGTACAGTGCGTAGGTATGGCGTAACGTTGTCAGTTGGTGAATCTTTATGAATACCACCACGAGTCGTTACTACAATCGCCTTTTTACCTTCAATCAAACCTTGAACGCCGTTTTCTGTGTATTTGAATGTCACGCCTGCACGAGCAATCAAATCAATCCAGTTTTTAAGCTGAGTCGGGATGGTGAAGTTGTACATTGGAGCGGCAATAACCAAAGTGTCTGCGGCCTTTACTTCTTCAATAAGGGTGTCAGACAAGTCGACCACCGCTTGCTGTTCTTGTGAAAGATCTTCCGTAGCGCGCAGTGCAGTCGCAACGGCGAAGTCCAAAACAGGTAGAGGGTTTGCAGCCAAATCACGAACAGTAAGCTTGTCTTGGTCTACATTTTTGATGAAGTTTTCAACCAATTTGTTTGATTGAGAGTAATCGCCAAGGATGCTTGATTTTAGAGCTAGTACACGAGACATAATGGTTATTCCTTAAATAAGTGCTTTCGACTATGGGAGCTATTATAAGCAACGTAAGTGAGTTCAAAAGCCTAGCGATTCGCTGAACATGTTCGAAAAAATTGAATGAGCTTTCGGTTATCTTGTTACAGATCTTGTGTGATACAATCCGCGCAGTTTTTGTAATGAAAAGAATAGGAAACGCTTTGACTTCGTCACAGCCCCCAAAAAAGAATCTAGCTGAAGAGCAAGCGACACCGTCAAATGGTGCGCAAAAAGCGACAGCGAAACAAGCTCAAACACCTCAGGCTCAAGTGAATAGTGCTGCATCTCTGCGTAAAGCGCTGAATCAGTGCATGATGCGCGACCGTTTCCGCTTGAGTAAACGTATTTCTGGTGCAAGCAAAATTAAGAAGGACGCAGCGCGTAATGCTGTGTTCGACGAAATCGCATTAGACATCGCCCAATCCATGATGGTTGTGGAGCAACGTAGTAGCTACAAACCAACGATTGAATACCCTGAAATTCTTCCAGTCAGCCAAAAACGCGACGATATTGCGAAAGCGATCGAAGAAAACCAAGTGGTTATCGTCGCGGGTGAAACCGGTTCAGGTAAAACCACTCAGCTACCCAAAATCTGTGCTGAGCTTGGTCGCGGTAAATTTGGTCTGATTGGTCATACTCAGCCTCGTCGTCTTGCAGCGCGTTCGGTTGCTAACCGTATTGCCGAAGAGATGGAAACCAAGCTTGGTGAGTTTGTTGGTTACAAGGTTCGATTCAACGATCAGATCTCTGAAAATACCCAAATCAAATTGATGACGGACGGTATCTTGCTAGCTGAAATTCAGCATGACCGTTTCTTGAATCAATACGACACCATCATTATCGATGAAGCGCACGAGCGCAGCCTCAACATCGATTTCATCTTGGGTTACTTGAAAGAGTTGCTGCCACGTCGTCCTGATTTGAAAGTGATCATCACGTCGGCAACCATCGACCCAGAACGCTTCTCAAAACACTTCAACAATGCACCAATCATTGAAGTATCGGGTCGTACTTACCCAGTAGAAACACGTTACCGCCCACTAAGCGGTGATGACGACAATGATCGTGACCAGCTTGAAGGCATCTTCGAAGCGGTAGATGAACTGTGCGATGAAGGTTTAGGTGACATCCTGATTTTCATGAACGGTGAACGTGAAATCCGTGATACCGCAGATGCATTGTCCAAACGTAATCTGAAGAGCACGGAAATTGTGCCGCTTTACGCGCGTTTGTCGGCAGGTGAGCAGAATAAGATTTTCCAACCTCACACTGGTCGCCGAATTGTACTGGCAACCAACGTGGCAGAAACCTCGCTAACTGTTCCGGGCATTAAATACGTTATCGACCCGGGTACGGCGCGTATCAGTCGATACAGTTACCGTACTAAGGTTCAGCGTCTTCCAATCGAGCCAGTTTCTCAGGCGAGTGCGAACCAGCGTAAAGGTCGTTGTGGTCGTGTGGAAGAGGGTATCTGTATTCGTCTGTACTCAGAGGAAGATTTTGAGTCGCGCCCAGAGTTTACTGATCCTGAAATCCTGCGTACCAACCTAGCGTCGGTTATCTTGCAAATGACGGCACTTGGTTTGGGTGATATTCAAGCGTTTCCATTTGTGGAAGCACCGGATAAACGTAACATCCAAGACGGCGTACGTTTGCTGGAAGAGCTTGGTGCGATTAACTCTGAGGTAAAAGACCCGAAAAAACGCCTGACTTCCATTGGTCGCCAATTAGCGCGTTTGCCAATCGATCCGCGCTTGGCGCGTATGGTATTGGAAGCACCAAAATATGGTGCGCTTAAAGAAGTGATGATCATTGCAGCGGCCTTGTCGATTCAAGATCCACGCGAGCGTCCTTCCGACAAACAACAATCGTCAGACGATAAACATCGTCGCTTCTTCCATGAAGAGTCGGACTTCCTGACATTTGTGAATTTGTGGGAATACATCCAAAAGCAGCAAAAAGCCTTGTCTAGCAATCAGTTCCGCAAACAGTGTAAGCAAGACTATTTGAACTACTTGCGCGTTCGCGAGTGGCAAGACGTGTACTTCCAAATTCATCAGTCGATGCGTGAGATGGAGTTCAAGCTTAACGATGAGCCCGCTTCTTACCATGGCGTACACAGTGCCATTTTGGTTGGTTTGCTGTCGCACATCGGCATGAAAGACCAAGAAAAGAATGAATATCAAGGCGCGCGTAATGCTCGTTTCCATATCTTCCCTGCATCAGGTCTATTCAAGAAACAGCCTAAGTGGATCATGTCTGCTGAGTTGGTGGAAACCTCAAAACTTTGGGGTCGTATCATCGCAAAGATTCAGCCAGAATGGATTGAACCGTTAGCTAAACACCTTATTAAACGTAGTTACAGCGAACCACATTGGTCGAAGAAACGCGCTGCGGTGATGGCGCACGAAAAAGTGATGCTTTACGGCGTACCAATCGTACCGAAACGCTTGGTCAACTACGGCAGTATCGATTCGACCGTAAGTCGCGAAATCTTCATTCGTAGTGCATTGGTTGAGGGGGAATGGGAAACCAAACACGCGTTCTTTAAGCAAAACCGTAAGCTTCTGCAAGAAGTGGAAGAGCTTGAGCATAAATCTCGTCGTCGTGACATCTTGGTGGATGATGATGAGCTGTTTGATTTCTATGACCAACGTGTTGGTACTGAAGTCGTTTCTGGCAAACACTTCGATACGTGGTGGAAAAAGGCATCTAAAGAAAATCCGGAACTGCTGAACTTTGAAAAAGAGATGCTGTTCAAGGGTGATGCTAGCCATGTGACCGATTTGGATTACCCGAACTTCTGGCATCAAAATGGTTTGAAGCTCAAATTGAGTTACCAATTTGAACCAGGCGATGATAGTGACGGTGTCACAGTGCATTTGCCGTTGCCGATTTTAAACCAAGTTGAACCAGCGGGTTTTGATTGGCAGATCCCAGGTTTACGCCATGAGCTTGTGGTTAGCTTGATTAAATCGTTGCCAAAGACAATTCGTAAGAACTTTGTGCCTGCGCCAAACTATGCCGATGCATTCTTAGCACGTGTCACGCCAATGGAAGCGCCGCTGCTAGATTCATTAGAGAAAGAGTTGCGACGCATGACGGGCGTAGAGGTACTGCGTGAAGACTGGAACTTGGAACAAGTACCTGAGCACTTGAAAGTCACGTTCCGCGCGGTTGATCATCGAAATCGTAAACTGAAGGAACATAAAGACCTTCATGAACTTAAAGAAAGTTTGAAAGACAAAGTTCAAGAAACGCTTTCCAAAGTTGCGGATGACGATATCGAACAGCAAGGTCTGCATACGTGGAGTTTTGGCGAATTGCCGAAAGTGTATCAACAAAAACGTGGCGGCTACGATGTAAAAGCGTATCCGGCGCTTGTTGATAGCAAAGACAGCGTTGAAATCAAACTCTACGAAACCGAATTTGAGCAGATCACCGCAATGCGCGCTGGCCAGCGTCGTTTGATTTTGTTGAATGTACCGTCTCCAATTAAATATTTGCACGCTAACTTACCGAACAAATCGAAGTTGGGGTTGTATTTTAACCCTTACGGCAAGGTGCTTGATCTGATAGATGACTGCATTGCCTGCGGTGTCGATAAGCTTATTGAAGAGCAGGGTGGTTTAGTTTGGGAGCCAGAGAAGTTCGAAGCGTTGAAAGAACACGTTCGTGCTGAATTGGGTGACACCGTTGTAGAGATCGCTCAACAGGTTGAGACTATTCTGACCACGGCGTTTAGCATCAATAAGAAGCTAAAAGGCAAGATCGACTTCACAATGGCGTTTGCTCTGTCCGATATCAAAGCACAAATTGAAGGCTTGATCTTCAAAGGCTTTGCAACGGAATGTGGCTGGAAGCGCTTGCCGGATATTCTTCGCTACATGCGCGCGATAGAGCGCCGTATGGAGAAGTTGCCAATCGATCCAAACAAAGATCGTTTACATATGCTGAAGATTGAATCTGTGACTCAAGACTATAAAGAGTTGCTGAACAAGATCCCGAAAGGTGTGGCCATTCCTGAAAATGTAAAAGAAGTGCGTTGGATGATTGAAGAACTTCGCGTGAGTTACTTTGCTCAACAATTAGGCACTCCTTATCCTGTTTCTGATAAACGAGTCAAAAACGCGATTGATGCTTGCTAATCAACCAGTAAAATAGTGTCAGATTTGTAATTATCGCTTAAGAAGTTGCTGGTACACTAATTGCTAGTAACTCAATAAGCATTATTTTTTAGTTCCGGGAGGCAATAGTTCGCCTCCCTTTATTTGTAGTACCAACGACTGAGTTATGCAGACGTGGGAATAATAAAGAGTAAAGGTAGATGATGAAAAAAACTCTATTAGCAGTGGCGCTACTTGGCGCATCTTCTGCGGCAATGGCGGATTCTTGGATTTACGGTGGTGCAACAGTAGGTCAGTCTGACTACAAAGGTGAAACGGACACATCATACTCTGTTCACGTTGGTACAGGCATTCTACCTATCATTGGTGTTGAAGCTGGTGTAACACAACACGGTGAGTTCAACGTAAATGGTCAAGACACTAAGCTAACTTCTTACTACGCAGCACTTAAGCCAAGCATCGACTTCGGTCCGCTACACGTGTACGCAAAAGGTGGTTTCCATCAGTGGGACAAAAAAGTGAAAGGCGGCAAAGACGATGACGATTTGGACCTAATGTACGGTGTGGGTGCTGAGTACTTCATTTTTGGCCCAATGTCTGTTGGTGCTAGCTACATGAACTACACTGCTGGTAAAGACGATATCAGCACGTTCTCTGTTAACGCAACACTACATTTCCTATAAGCGTCAAGCTTTCTAACACCATATGAAACACACCGGCTTTATGTCGGTGTTTTTTTGTCTGGAAGTCACAAAACAAAAGTTGAACATAAATTATTCACTTTTAGAGTCTTAAAATGCCTATGCTTTCCAATATATAGTGGCGATTAAATGCGCATATTTGCGTAATGTTTCGCTTAGGAATCGATCAGGAAGGGATAGTATGAAAAAAACACTCTCGTTATTCGCTCTAACGTTGTGCTCAACGTCAGCAATGGCTGACTCTTGGATTTACGCTGGTGGTCAAATTGGTCAGTCCGATATCGACAGCGAAAATGATACAACTTATGGTATTCATGTCGGTACTGGTATTTTGCCATTCATTGGCATTGAAGCAGGCTACTTTAACCACGGCAAAGTGGATTTATCTTTGAGTGGCAGCAGGGGTAGTGCTGATTTTGATTCATTCTATTTAGCGGCGAAACCTAGTATCGACTTCGGCCCGTTACACGTTTACGCAAAAGGCGGCATCAATGCATTCAACGTTGATTATGACGGCGGACTGAGAAACTTAGACAAAGATGATGGCGTCTCTTACATGTATGGTGTTGGTGCCGAATACTTCTTGCTTGACAATGTGTCTGTGGGCGCGAGTTATCAAGCGTTTGGCGTGGATATTGAAGGCGATAGCGATACCGTTAGCAGCGTAACAGGGAACATCACCTTCCATTTCTTATAACGCTCGCTGGATGAAAGGTTTGCTGATTTGGTTTCGTCGTTAATTGTGAAACCAAATCAGCGCAGGTCTTCTCTATTTGCGCTGTGACTGGCTATGAACTTAAGTCTTTCTTGTGTCTTTTCTAGTCTACAACCTACGACAAAATCAATCGTTAGACCTCATAATTTTGTGTTGATATTATTTCCCCTTCATCTGTCTCGAATTGAGCTTAAAATGCAATAAATCACGACTTTTTGCAAAAATATGTGATTGCTGCTAAAATTTGTCCCGCTTTAAAACTTTAGAGTTCAAATTAATGGAGGGCGGTATTGGAGTTCTTCTCACCTGAGGGGCGTTTCAAATTCACGTTAAATTTGTATTTATGGATAATGCATTTAAAAAATATAGTATTGATACAACCGATTATCAGGTTGGACAGGATAACGTTCAAAAGTGGGGATTCGATATACATAACCCGGTTTTTGGCATTAGTGCGGGGCTCGTTGTTTTCTGTCTGATTTCACTTCTTCTTGTTGAGCCAACCACTGCTCGTGACGTATTAAACGGTCTAAAAAACGGAATTATCGAACAGTTTGATGCGTTTTTTATGTGGTCGACAAACTTCTTCTTATTGTTCGCCGTTGCTCTTCTTTTTTCTCCGCTAGGTAAAATCCGCTTAGGTGGCAAAGAAGCAACGCCGGATCACTCAACCGTTTCTTGGTTGTCGATGCTTTTCGCCGCGGGTATGGGTATTGGTCTTCTGTTCTGGAGTGTGGCTGAGCCGACCGCGTATTTCACTGATTGGTGGGGAATGCCACTTAACGCAGTACCATACACCGAAGAAGCAAAATCCCTTGCGATGGGTGCCACTATGTTCCACTGGGGTGTGCATGGTTGGAGTATTTACGCACTCGTTGCACTAGCATTAGCGTTTTTTGCCTTTAACAAAGGTTTACCACTTTCATTGCGCGCGGCGTTCTATCCAATTTTTGGTGACCGTGCATGGGGTTGGTTAGGTCACGTTATTGATATCCTTGCCGTTTTGTCGACGCTATTTGGTCTTGCAACGTCGCTAGGTCTAGGTGCTCAGCAGGCGACCAGTGGTATTAACCATGTCTTTGGTCTAGAAGGCGGCATTGGTACACAAATGATTGTGATCACCTTCGTTACCTTTATCGCGGTGTTATCAGTGATTCGTGGCATTGATGGTGGTGTTAAGCTACTGAGTAACGTCAATATGGTGGTTGCGTTTGCGCTGCTTATTTTCATTACCTTCATCACGTTTGATACGGCGTGGAGCTCGCTACGCGACACAACAATGGCTTACATTGAAAATATTATTCCATTGAGTAACCCTCACGGTCGTGAAGATGAAACTTGGATGCACGGCTGGACGGTATTCTACTGGGCTTGGTGGGTATCTTGGTCACCGTTTGTTGGTATGTTTATCGCGCGTGTGTCTAAAGGTCGTACGGTTCGAGAATTCTTATTCGCAGTCATCGTTATTCCTACAGTTGTTACTTTGATTTGGATGTCTGTGTTTGGTGGTATCGCGCTTGACCAAGTGGTGAATAAAGTTGGTGAGCTAGGTGCAAATGGCCTAACTGATATTTCATTGACTCTGTTCCATGTTTACGATGCGCTTCCGTACAGCTCAGTGATTTCAATGCTTTCTATCGTGCTGATTCTGGTATTCTTTATTACATCGTCAGACTCTGGCTCGCTGGTTATCGATAGTATTACCGCCGGTGGTAAGATTGATGCACCAGTACCGCAACGCATTTTCTGGGCGTGTATTGAAGGTGCAATTGCAGCCGTAATGCTTTGGGTTGGTGGTAAAGAAGCCCTGCAAGCATTGCAATCAGGCGTTGTTGCAACAGGATTACCGTTTACTTTTGTTCTGCTGTTGATGTGTGTCAGTTTGGTGAAAGGGTTAAGAACTGAACTGCCAGCTTACAAATAAATACAACGCGATCCATGATTGAGTTTAAATGCCGAGCCTAATGTGCTCGGCATTTTTTATTTCTACTTTTCTTTTCCAATAATTTCGTTACAGTTTAGGCTTATTTCCACCTCATTAAACTGCATTATGTCACTGGCTAAACTCATTCTTATTCGTGGACTTCCGGGTTCAGGTAAAACAACCTTAGCAAAACAACTGGCAATAGAGCTTGGTGCTAAGCATTTTGAAGCTGACATGTATTTTGAAAATGATGAAGGTGATTATCACTTTGAACCGGTTCAATTACCTCAAGCGCATGAGTGGTGTTTTCAGCAAACTAGAAAGTGGTTGAACAAAGGGAGAGTCGTGATTGTGAGCAATACGTTTGTTCGACATTGGGAGATGAAGCGTTACATGGACTACTGCATGAAGAAGCGCATCGAGGTGGAAATTAAAGTGTGTCACGGAGCGTATCAAAGCATTCATGACGTGCCACCAGCGACGATAGAAAAGATGCGCCGCCAGTGGCAAGAGTGACCGTTACCAGAACCGGAAGTTATTGACCTCGTCCGTCAATCATCACAACGAATGTTTTGCTCATGATTGAAAGGTCCATTGAAATCCAAGAGTAAAACGAACCTAAGCTTAGTGCGTAACTGTGGTCAAACCCAACTTTGCGTCTTACATCTTCAATGCATGCATCATAGCCTTGGTTAACCTGAGCTAAGCCTGTGATACCCGGTAACACGCCATATGTGCGCTCTACAAAATAGGGGATTTCATCTTCTAATTTCTGGTAGAAAGCTGGGCGTTCTGGGCGCGGCCCAATCATCGACATTTCACCTCTCAACACATTAAACAGTTGAGGTAGTTCATCTAAACGCGTTTTGCGTAAAAAGCGTCCTACTGGCGTGATGCGGGGATCATTTTCAGTTGCCCATACTGCGCCAGAGCGTTGCTCTGCATCAATATACATGGTGCGAAACTTCATGATTTGAAAAAGATCCATTTTTTCTGGTGTGCAGCGTCCTACTCGCAATTGGCGATAAATCACAGGGCCTTTCGATGTGGTTTTGATCGCTAGCGCGATAAATGGGAATAGTGGTGCAGTGACGACCAAAATAAGCATTGCAACCAGTACATCAAACGTTCTTTTTGCGTGGCATACATTTGAATCGTAGCGTGAGTTTTTCATGATGCTTTCCTTATTGGTTGACGCGTTTCCAACGTCCATTTTCCATTCCGAGCAAATACTTCATACCGCCGATAAAGTTGGCGAGATGACCAATGACGATGTAGCTAATCAGCTTAAAAGGTTTAATAGTGTTAAGTGCTGGCATTAAGTAAGTAATAAGCGCGATGCTGTAAATACCAACTTGTGCGAACAGCATTACTTGAAACAGCGGATTGTGTGCCAGTAGTAGTGAGCAAATAAAGCAAACAATCATCAAATAGGGTGTTGCTAAGCGCAGAACCTTTCCCGATAGAAATGCAAAGGCAGTGCCACGATAACGAGGTAGCAGTAATTTCTTTAATTGCATGAGCTGCTGCATGTTACCCGCTGAAATTCTTAGGCGTCGTTTGAAATCTGCGTCGTCTGAGCTTTGTTCGAGCTCAAGAGCCAGCATGTTTGGCTCGTAAATAGCGCTATAGCCTCGCAAAACGATTCTCATAGGGAGAATAAAGTCGTCATTAATGGTGCTAACTTCCAGTGGTTCAAATAAGTGAGTTCTGAAAGTGTAAAACGCACCGTGGGAACCAATCGTTGAACCTAACAAGGATTCTTGGTGCTTTACTCGAGACTGGTATTGCCAATACGCCGCTTCACCTTGGTTATTAGTGCTCATTATTTGATATGTTGCGTTAACCACTCCAACGTTCTCATTTTGATAATGCTGACTAGCTAGCAACAGAGAATCGCAAGAAATCAATGCCGACGTGTCACTCAGTGCGGTAATGTCCGAGCTAACATGACGCATTTCTTCGTTGAGTAGGGCAACTTTACCGCGATTGATTTGGTGATCATTAATAATGAACAGAGTATCAGAGCAGATTGCTTCTTGAATTGTCGCTTGAGCAATCTCGGCTGTGTTATCTGTGCAGCCATCACATGCGATCACTACTCTTAACTTATCCCTTGGGTAATCTAGGCTCGCAAGGTTACGGATCTTCTCTGCTATCCATTGTTCTTCATTGTAGGCGGGCACGATGACAGTAATAGAGGGTAGCTGGCTGTCTGTTTTGGAGGCTTTGTAAGCTCGCTCTACAAATGGTGCTTTGGTTTCGTCTTGCTGTTTTAAAGGAAGCCACTTAAGGAGCAGTGGATACCCAACGTGATGATAGACAATCAAAAACGCGGATAAACCAAACCCTATAATCCAAAGTAAATCATTCATAGCTAGCCTCCTTGGCCAAACGTGAGTAGCGACTCACCATGTCTCTGATATCAAAGTGTTTGAGAATAAAAGTTCGAGGAGAATGGTGTGATGATTCCAGTTGCTGTGATAACGCTTCGGCCAACGAAAACACGCGATTTGCTTCAACCAGTGTGCTGTTGTTCGGACAGAGCGTCTCTTTCACGCCGCCAACATCCGTCGCGACGCAAGGAATGTCACATGCTTGAGCCTCGAGGGTTGAGAGAGGAAATCCCTCTTGAAGTGATGGTAAGCAAAACAAGTCTAGGCTTTGGTAAAAGCTGGGCATATCGTCGACCAAGCCTAAAAAGGTTACTCGATCTTCAAGTTTTAACGTTCTAACTTGTGCTTCCAATTGAGCTCGCTGAGAACCATCTCCAGCAATGGCTAGGTGTGTGTTTGGCGTAAGATGAGAGAATGCTTCGATAAGCACTTTATGGCCTTTAACTGCTTCTAGACGCCCGGCAACGCCAATCACGATTTTGTCGGTTGGAAGTTCAAACAAGTGTCTTGTTGCCGTTTGGTCACCGCTTTTAAACTTCTGACAGTCAATCCCGTTATGGATAGTACAAACTTTGCGATACTTTAACTTGGTCTGTATTTGATGGGCGACGAAGTTAGCATCGGCAACCACTTGCGGGCGAATCATCGTTAGCAAAAGGGACTGTAGTTGAGCTGATTTTTTGTTATTAAGGTGCCATGCGTCGTGCTCGGTATGAATCACTACAGGTACGTGCGCTAAACGTGCAGCAATACCACCATATAAGAGTGGTCCGATATGATGGGTGTGGACCACGTCTGGTCGCATTCTTTTTATCATTGAAGTCAGTGTAGCGATGGTCTTCCCGCTGAATCCAGGTCTTTTATTAAGAAAGTGCAGTTGGCCTTGGTAGGGCAATAGTTTTTGCCAGCATTGCAGTGCTTGCGCTTTGCTTCCCTCTAAACTTACGACAAAAACGGAATGGTTTGGCTGCGCAAAACGAAGCATTTCTAGTACGAGCGTTTCTAAGCCGCCAGGAGCTAAGTGCTGCACGACGTGTAATATCACTTTTTTGCTGTGCTTAGTGTTATTGTGCTTTTGTCTGACTTCCATTTTCAAACCCTCGTTGAGTTCTTTGTTTATTTAGGAATTGCAGACAACGTGCCAAGAAATTAAACATTTAAAAACAATAAGTTAGCTTCAGTTCGTGTGAGGTTCTATGTTTATTCTCAATTTGAGATTCATATTAGTGGACATGCTATGAGGCTGTATAAGGCAGTAGTAAAAGAAAAGCACTCGCCGACCGAGTGCTTGTAAATGAGTTCTTATGGCGGTTAGTTTCCGTACACTACGTTAGGTAAAGTGGTGATGACAGGAACACCAAGGTGTTTTTCTAATGCTCTTTTTGAGCGGATAGAGTTATCGGCTAACTCAAGTATCGTCGCTAATCCAATGCCTAAACCAGCGCCACCAATAAATCCTAAAATGACAAATACAAAACTAGGTAAGTTAGTTGGAATCGTTGGCGTGAACGGTTCATCAATGATTTTTACGCGCTTATTCTCTTCAAACTCTCCCAAAGAACCCGTTAGTTGGGCCATCTCATAGCGTTCGACGAGTTCATCATACATTTCTCTCTTCACTGCGACGTCACGAGCTAAGCGGTTGATTTCTGTTGCTGTGCTCCCAAATTGGTGCGCATTTCGCTCTAATTCTTGGATCATGTCTCGCAAGCTGTTGGTTTCTTCCGTAAGTGCTTCAAAACGTCCACGCATCATTTGTAATTGATGTAGTTGGGAGACAAGTAGAGGCTGTGCTTCGCCAAGACTGTTTACTGTGGTATTGCTCGCGATATCCCATAGTTGAGCACTGTTTAGTTCTGGTTGTTTAGAGTTCAAGAGTACCGAGCGTTCCTGCTCCAACCGGTTTAATTCTCGCAACTTACCTTGAACTAAACTATGCGCCTCTGTGTATTTAGCGCGAAGCAGGGTAAGTTCACTACGAATGTCGATGATTTGCTCTTCCAGTTTACCGATAACCGGGTTCGTTTTGGATAGTTGTTGATCCAAACTGCCTAGACTTCGTGAAACACCAGCAAGCTCCGCCTCCTTTTCGGCTAGCGTTTGTTTGAGGCTAGCAAGGCGAGTAAGGCTTTGAGCTTGCATTTCGGGTGTCGCGTCTGAGTAAGTATTTTTATACTCTGCAAAAGCTTGTTCAGCCTTGTCTAGTTCTTCCCTGCGTTTGTTGATATGGATAGTCAAAAAATGACTCGAATCTTTAATCGAAGAACGCTCAGGAGCCAAAAGCTGTTCGACAAAATGCTCTCTGACAGAGAGCAGCATCGACTCCATTCCTTCTGATTTACCACTTTGCAATTGAATTTGAATGAAGTCTTTACCGAGTGGCTGAATAGACAGGCGCGACGCAAGATCTTTTATGATGAACTCTTGCTCTTTTGCACTCATCTCGTCATTGATCAGCGATTGTTCTTTTGCGACAGAATACAAAACGTGTCGGCTTTTTAGCAGAGTACTGAGTGCGCTCAATCGGTCTTTAAGCATTGTTGAGACGGCAAGGTCTTGAAGGAACGGGTTCATTTTCGCTGTCTCTTGAATAAGCATGCTGGTATGAGCAACATAAGTCGTCGGAACCAGCTTACTTACGATGAAGCCCAGCACCGGCAAGACAAGCATAGGGATAACGATCATGTAACGACGTCGCCAAGCGCCATGTAGTAATACACTAAGGTTCTCTCTCAAATCGTTCATAGCGCCCTCACTAATTTATCAACTTGGTTGGCTCTTGCTTCCCAGCTTTGCTGTTGAACAAATGACTTTGAATCTGTCGGTGGCGGTAGGAGGTGATCGAGACTGGCACGCACGTCTTCGACATCTTGAACCACATGAAGCATATGTTTGTAGGGCATTAATGCAGGAAACGGTGTGCTGATAACAGGGGTTCCTGTTGCCAAGTACTCAAGAAGTTTAAGCGGATTACACGCTTTGATTTGAGCGTTATCAACAAAGGGCAACCAACTGGCATCCCAGTGTTGGGAGTAACGTGGCAGAGTGTGATGCGCTCTCGGGCCCAGGTAGTATACGTTGCATCTTTGTGGAAGTGGATTATCACTGAACTCGTTAGGGCCGATGAACACGAGATCCCAGTCAGGCGCTTGGTCTGCGACTTGGGCAATTAAGTCGTAGTCTAACCATTCCGACAAACTGCCATAAAAGCCCAGCACTTTGCGACCATTATTAGGAAAATCTTCAGCCTTAGGTGCTGGCTCAGAAAACAGACTAAAGTCGACACCGTGAGGCAAAGTGACGGTTTTACCAGATGGAAATTTGGTGGAGAGTGTTTCGCTTGCCGTAAAGATAACGCTGGCCGCATTAACAAGAGTACGTTCGTGCTTGGCCACCGTGTCGTGGTCAACACCAGCTAAAGCGCTAAAGTCATCGCCACAATAGTAAATCAGTCCACGTGGGTTCATTTCTGAACAAAGATCGGCAGCAGTCGGGAGCGACGTCCAAAATACAGGCTTATCAAAACCAAGAGCTTGTAATTGTTTATTGAGCTGGTGTTTCATCATCTTAGCGGCCACTTTTCTTGCTAATGCAGAACTAGGGGCAGGAATGGTGAGCAAGTTGATGATGTGAATGTTTGGGCTTGTTTCAGAGTCCAATGTTGGCTTGTGTGAGCCTACGTTATGAAATACACGAGTGAGTTTGTTTAACGCACGCTGTATGTCTTTAGAATCCAGCTTAGGTTGACGAAGGCCAATGGAGTTCACCCAAAGGATTCGATGGTTCGCTGCTAGTTGCTTGACAATATGCTGAGTGGAAGAGGGTAACCCACCAAAATCTTCTCCAAATACTACGATGTCCGTCATGTGGCTCTCCTTGAGTCTTGGTTATTTGATTACTAATTAAGTGAGTAATCACAATGCGTGCCAAGGAATTAGCCATTTTAAAACAGTGAGTTATGGGTTTTGTTTATGTTTGAAACTAGGATTTCTCATTTTGACAGTCACTTTGAACAATACGGCTAACGACAACTGTTAATGCCGCTAGAATGTAAATTGGCCAAGTGAAACCTTGAGTCAGAAACGTACCTGATACGATGGTACCGATAAGCCCACTTAACACGGCGTTTGCTCCTACAGAGAGGGTGTAATCTGATTTTGGTGTCAGCAATGAGATGGAATGCAAAGAGGTGCGGATCAATGACACAATTAAAGTAATGAACACCGCGAGCCCGACAAAACCCGTTTCTGCTAACACGCCAAACCAAGTACTATGGACGGCGTGGTTGATACCATCCCAGTGTGGGCTGTAGAAATAGTAATTAAAGTAGAAGTTATCTAGACCTACGCCAGTCAACGGATGATGCAGCGCCATTTTAAATGCCGCTTCCCACGCATAAAGTCGCCCCATCGCAGAGGCATCTATACCATCCTCAGCGGCTCCCCCCGATTCTCGTCCTGAAATACCAGCGAATGCGTAGAGTACGATCGCTGCGATGGCGCCTAGTACCAAGACTAATGTTTTGCTTTTGATGTGTTTAAAAGCAAAGTAGGCAAATACAGACAGTGAACCGAGTAACCCACCGCGGCTCTGAGTCTCAATTATCGCAAAGAACAAAACCAAACAGGTGATAAGGGCAAAGAGCCTGAGATGCTTGGGGGAATGCTTCTCCATCAATTGACTAACGGTAAAGGCAAGGGGAAACATCAGCACTAGTGCCAAATCGTTAGGATCGCCAAGTACTGAACCTATGGATCGTCCTATTGACACGCGCGTTCCTTCGACTAAATCAATGCCATTCGCAGCGTTTTGTAATGCCACTAAGCCAATCAATAATCCGGCGAAAATAATTGCTTTTGACATCTGAGCGAGCTGTGAAGGTTTAGTAATAAGCCAGGTGATGGCCAACGTCATAATGATGATTTTCCAATAGGTATTTTTGAACACCGTTATTGCGATATCACGACTGGAAGCGAATATTATTCCGATGATCACCAGACCCCAAAATATACACAGCCACTTTAATGAAGGGTGCCAAAAAGCTGTAATCTGGCGGCTTATAAGAAGGTGAAAGGCGAGTGCGGCGAGTGCCCCCAGTGATAACAGTAATGGGATCTTGAAGTTATAGATAACAGGAAAGGCTTCGTGAATACGAAAGAATGAAAAAATAACGAACAGTGTGACAAGCCAAAACGTTTGATTGAGAACAAACAGTAACGCGAGTGGTGCGAAACACAACGCAACAATCAAAATGGGATGAGGCATAACAATCCAAAGCAGGCCGATACAGACTGTAATCGTCAGTGCTGCGATGGACTGTTTTGTTCTCACCTTGGTTTCATTCATAACGAGTATCTCTTCACCTGTCCACGCCTTTTCACTATGTATCGAGTGAGAGCATTGAGCGTCTCTTTACTCATGTAGCGAGTGGCTATCCATGCCAGCAAACTGCATGTCAAAATGCAAATTGCGATGGCGATTCCTATTGATTGTGAAGAGTGAAGCAGGAACAGTGCCACACCGGATATAATCTGTAATAAAACCATCAGACTGAGGTGAAAAGGCAACGTCATACATTGTTGGCCTACTACATAAGTCAGGCCCAGCTTACACAGTTGTGCGTAATAAAGCGCAATGAACACACCATAAATACCCAGAGAAGATAAGCCAAACAGCAAAGCAATCGCAACGCACGCAGAGACGACATTTATACCCAGTAGCCAGCGAGTACGACGCTTGTACAAAATGGAGATGTTAATCAACTCACTCCATTCTTTTAACATGGAGATAGGCAGCAAGAATAAGCTGAATAATACCGCGTCATGATAGGTTTCTGGCAGTAAGTGGGTGATCATCACCATTGCTAATGTGCCGACCACTACACTCAAACCTGTAATGTAAATCATACCTAAGTGTGTGATGCGCACTGCTTCAGTGCTCTTGCGCCCTTCTAAGTAGTTAAATCGACGTGGCATCCACCACATGCCAAATGGCTGCACTAAAATACACATGCCCACTGCAAATTTTACCGCTATCGCGTAAATCCCTAACGTCGCAAGAGAAGTGTTGGCACCAATGAACCAGCGTTCAGCGCCATTGAGACAAAATGCTACTAAACCGGCCATCATCATTGGTAGGCAGTAGTTTAGGTATTGTTTTGCCAATGTCAGTTTAGGAAGGGTGACATTGTAACGGTTAACGATGTGCAGCCAAACAAATTGAGTAATAGCAGCCAACAAGCCACCCCACAAAACAGAAATAACATGGGGATGAACAGACAGCGCCGCGACGATAAAAATGACCTGAAAAATGGTGGTAGTGACCATGACGTTAAGCAGTGTTCTTGCTTTGTCGTCTTGTGTTCTTAACCAGGCAGTGCCGATTGCAATACTGCCTTCTAGAACGATAGCAAACATAACAATAGCAAATTCGACTCGCGTAAAAGGCGCGGGAATGGGGGCGATTAAAATGATAGTGAGCAAGCTAAGAGCGACGACGCCAGCGATGAGTAAAGCAAGTGAGTACAGCTGGTTTAGTAGGCTTGTGCGTGTATTTTTATCCTTTTCAACGCCGACGAATCGATAAAGCGCTTCATGCAAAACGAAACTGACAAACAAGGTCGTAACAACACCAAAGGTTGTTAAAAGCTCAAGCTTGCCCATTTGTTCTGGTGAGAGAAAGTGGGGCAATACAGGCAGCATGATTAGGCTGATGCTTTTATTGATCACTAAGGCGATAGCAAATAGCGTCATGTTGGTCATTGCTTTAGACATGGTCATATCCTTTGATGTCTCGCGGTGTCTTGAGTGTGCAATCATTGTTGGTAGCAATTTCGGCAGCAAGGTGCTGGGCGATTGGCAAATAACAACGTTCGGCTGTGTATAGTTGAGAAACATTGAGTGCTTCGATACCCATCGTTACTTTCATCCACGGCGATTCATTCAAAAGGCGAATTGCGTTGTGTAACGAAGCCACATTGTTAGGCGTGTATTTAATACAATTTCGGCCGTGAGTTAACACGCGGTCCCAATAACTATCATCATGTGGAATGACGACACACATACCTGCAGCGAGCGCCTCCAAAATAGATAACCCAAAAGGTTCGTTGAGACTGGTGGAAACAAACACACCACACTGTGAACGCAATTCATCTAAGTTGTTTGGGCACTCATGCCATTCAACACCTTGTGTGTTGAAGTCCGGTGTTGAATATTCCACACCTGCCACGTTAGGTTTGATGTAACACACGGTGGATTTGATCTTTTTCGACTCATCAAGTGTTAAAGCATCAAGCAAAAGATCGATGTTCTTCCATTTTAGTAAGCTAGCTGCCCAGAAAACGCGGCTTGAAATCGGATTCGCTTGTTTTGGCCAGCGATCTTTCGATAATCCATTAACAAACGTAGATGTATTCAAACCACACCAATAGCGTTCGGTGGCTGGCTTCTCTGTTTTGAGGTAGGCCTGTAATGCTTCTACCATTGATTCGCGGGTGTTTGCCAAGTAGTAAATTGCCGATGCTTTTACTAAGCAGTAGCCAGCAGATCTCGATCGTCCAATAGGGCCATGAACCATCTGTACCACAGGCTTTTTGCTAATTAATCGTAGTAAGTACAAAGGCATATCATTACTTGGGCAAGATAGGCCCAAAAAGCTATCTATTTTTGGCAGCTTCATGCACGCGTAGAGAAGTTGGAGAAAGTAGTAAGCGTTCATCAACCAGTAGGTCAGTCCATGAGTCGAGTTAAATGGTGATGGTTTTATTTTTATAACTTGCACACGCGGTGTATCACTAAGCAGTGACGCCCAATGCTCTGGATTTGTAGTGAGTAGATAACCAATCACGTTCAGCTTATCGCACTGCTTAAGGAGCTCTGCATTCGCGATTTTGGATCCACCTTGCATTGGGATGGCGTCGAACATCAATACACGTTTCATGACCGGGCTCCTCAATTGATGCTCAACCAGCGTGAAAGAGGCTTCATGCAGTGAGTCATTGGCATTGGTGTAATGGCGTTGTTATTAAGTTCACCTTCGTAAATACGTTCAATAGCGTTGATAGATGCAGTCGTCGTTAAGTGCTGGCTAGCATGTAGGTAAGCGTTTTCCGCCAGCTTGTTTCTTAATGCCGCGTCTTGCATGACTTGTTGAATCGCGTTTAACAGGCTCGCCATTCCACTGTTCTGGTACAGCAATGCAGAGTGATTATGCTCGAACAACTCAGGAATGCCTCCCGTTTTAGGAGCCACGATAGGCAGTTGAGCTAAAGCCGCTTCCCCGAGCACGAGACCAAAGGCCTCTTCATAGGCGCCGCTAATAAAAGCGTCTGCATTACCACACATCCACGCTCCGGCATTGTGTTGCTCCCCGACAAAGTGCACTCGTTCTTGGATACCAAGATCCGCGGCAAGCTGTTGCAATGCTTCTCTTTCTTCGCCGTCACCAACAATAACAAGGTGAGGGTTGTGGTGGTGGTAGTTGTGCATGCGCATTGCGCGAATAAGGCGGTCGAACCCTTTGCGCTTAATCAGCGAACCCACCGACAGAAAGGTAAAGGCCTGTGATGGGATTCCGAGGCGATCTTTAATGTCGATGGGTGTATCCACGCCTTGAAGTGACACGCCGTTGTGTACGACATGAAGTTGGTTTTGTGGGTAGCCGTCCTGAATAATTTCGCGTCCAACATCTTTGCTAACGCAAATCAATTTTGGAGAGAGGTGAAGTCCGAGAGAGAAGCGATCGCGCAATGTATAATGGCAATGAAGTTGCGTGACAAGTGGTATATGATTCATGCGAGCAGCCAAACACATCCATTGACAAGGGCCGCCGCTATTGACGTGTACCAAGTCGATGCTGTGCTTTTCGATCAAATCTGAGCCTTGTTTGATAAGGCTATTCCACCCGCTAATATCCCAGCGTGGAGCGCTCCAACCACCCACCAAATTGAAGGCTGAATGTTCCGCTTCAATTCCGAGCGATTGGCACTTATCGATTAATGGTTGGCAGTTTGACCATACGAATGGCTCAAACTTATTGCGGTCGATTCCTGAAATGAGATCCAGAAGCACCACTTCACTGCCGCGAATCCAATTATCACCATAATGAACATATAGAATGCGTTTTGGCGTAGTCATAAGTCACCTCTGTCTCATCATTAATCTGCGTTAACTGCTGAGCTGCAATAGAGATGCCAAAATATGCCATTAGTTTATGTGATTGAATCTTATATGATATTTATGTTTGGAACTCATCATTCTCATATTGAGAACCAATATGGATTAGTGATCCGCTTCAATTTGATATTTTTGTAGCAATACGGGAATCACACTTTGCGCTGAGAAATCATCAATGATGGTTTGTCGAGCATTCTGGCGAATGAGTGATTGTTGCGCTTCACCAATCGACATCCAGTCATGAAGACATTTAGCAAGAGAGGGAATGTCTTCGACGATAAAACCATTTTTACCCGTTTGGATAATATCTGGAAGACGACCTACACGTAAGCTCATCACGGCAATGCCTCTCGACATGGCTTCAAGCGCCGCCATTGGAAGACCCTCATAACGAGAAGAGATAATAAGTACGCTGATATTTTCCCAAACACCTTCCATATCGGTTTGATGGCCGAAGAAAGTCACATTTGAAGGGGCAGTTTGATTAAGCGACTCTTTTTCTGGGCCATCACCGTACACACTAAACTGTAATGTTGGACAGACCCTCGCTACCTCAATAAATTGATCGGCGCCTTTTTCCTGACTCAATCGGCCGACAAAAGCGATTTCCTGATAGTTGAGTTGACTGTTGGGAATCGAAACAAAGTTATTCAGCAGTTCTGAAGAACAAAAAACTTTGCGCTGAATACTTGGACTGACAGCAAAGCAATGGTCAGATAGGCTGCCTGAGCTTCTATCAAGCCAATCGTATAGCCATAGCTTCCCTGAGGACGATTCACCAGCATGATAAGTTGAAATCAAACGAGGAAACGTTCGGGTGAGCAGTTTGGCGCAGCGCGACAAAATCGACGCTTTATAACCATGGGAGTGAACCACTGAGGGTTGGTGATTGGCGACGGCGCTTGTTAGGTGCTTAATTTTTAAAGCTTTATTGGGCTCGCCAGACAAATAGTTTAAGTAACTCACAGGGATCGCGGCTTCTTTTGCCTTCTGTACAATCTGAGCGGCTGGCGAATACTCAGTGGTTAGCACAACTCGAGCTTTGTTTCCAAAGGCGATTAATCCCCGAGCTAGCTCGATAACGTGACTTTCAATGCCGCCGAATAGACGGCTATCAAGCAAGATCCAAATTTCACCAATGGCAGGTTTATCAAGATTGTTCGAGATTAATTTCATCCGCTTCCCACGCTTGTTTTTTTCGGTAAACCGTAGATGGGCTTAACTCCAGCATGACAGCGGCGTTGAGGACGTTGCCATCACAGTACGCGATTGCGTTTTGAATTGCTTCACGCTCTACTTGCCACATAGGACGAATGGTTCCATCAGCGTTAAAGTACGGTGAGGTAGCAGCAGAGGACGGTGTACCAGGCAGCTCCGCTGCGGTAATCGACGGTTCGACCGCAGAAGGTGAAGGTTCCTCAGTATAAACAGGTGGTGGTGTGATTGGTGCAATGTTTGCTGACTCTTGAGCAACATGCGCAGGCGTCGTTGTTTTCGTCACTTTAGACTTTTTAGTAAGTTGAGCGGGTAGGTGGCTCACCGTGACTTTTTCGTCGTTATTAAGCACCACAATGTTACGTATGATGTTTTGTAGTTGCCTTACATTACCCGGCCATTCGTAATGCTTGATGATATGTTGAGCTTCGCTGTCGATTGTTGAGAATTTCTTTTTGTCCTGTTTGGCGTAAGTGGTCAAGAAGTGCTTGGCAAGCGTGACGATGTCACTTCCTCGTTCACGTAATGGGGGCATATCGATAGGTATAACGTGCACACGGTAGTATAAGTCTTCACGAAAACGACCTTCTTCTACTTCTGTTAATGGATCTCGGTTAGTGGCACAAATGATTCTCACATCTACTTTCATTTCTCGAGTGCCACCAAGAGGGGTGTAAGTGCCCGTTTGTAGAAAACGGAGCAACTTCTTTTGCATCTCAAGTTCCATTTCACACAGCTCATCAAGAAAAAGCGTACCACCATGTGCCAGCGTCGCCGCACCTTTTCGATCTGTTGTTGCTCCAGTAAAGGCCCCTTTAACGTGACCAAAAATCTCACTTTCCATCAAATCTCGTGGAATAGCCCCACAGTTAATTGCAATAAAAGGCTTGTCTTTACGGTCGCTCTGGCGGTGGACGGCTTCAGCACAAACTTCTTTACCTGTGCCGCTTTCTCCCACAATAAACACACTGGCAGAAGTTGGCGCAACAGCATCAATGGTCTTGTATACCGCCTGCATCGGGAGGCTTGAACCGATGAATCCGTGATAGTTGTGGCGATCAAACTTGGACTGAATATTTTCCACCAAATCTTCCAATTTGGCGCGTTTGAGGTGCAATGCGACTGATGTTTTTAGGCGATCAGCGTTTATGGGCTTTTCTAAGAAATCTTCCGCACCTTTTTGAATTAGATTAACGGCTAAGTCGACGCTGCCGTGTGCCGTAGCAATAATAACGGACGTAGGAATGTCATTCTGGTTGATCCAATCCAACACGTCTTCGCCAGACATGTCGGGCAGTTTCAAATCGAGAATGATGAGCTGAGGTTTGCTTCTTTCAATAAATTGAATCGCTTCGCGACCTGTCTCGACATGAAAAATGTCATAAGGTTCGTCTTTCACATACTGCTTATAAAGTATGGCTAGTGAAGTAGAGTCCTCTACCAGTAACACCCTTGGTCTCATAGTCCCATCCCAACGTAGTTTGTTTCATTTTTTATGATTTTTGTCAGCACTACTATTTGGCATTATGAGTGGTTTATAGCTCTCTAGTGCTGAAAATTCTCAATTTGAGAAAAGCGTTATTTAAGTATTAGCACAAGGTAGGAAATTTGCGAAAAATCCATACTTTTTAATTGATTAAGTTATACCCAAATAATTTCAAGGTATGTGGCTTGGAGAGGGTGACTGAATTTGGAGCCTAAATTTCTGAGATGATGTCGGCATCGCGCTTTATCAAACGCGATGCTTCGCTAGGGAGTAAGACACTAATACTACTCAAACCCTTGAGCTTTTCGCTTTTCTAACGCATCAAACGATTCATTGGCGAGTTGCGGAAGTGTTTCACAAAGCTCCAATGCTTTTGGTATTTTTCCTTCGACACAGTACTTCTCAATCATTCTTGCTTGTCTTGAAAGCGTTCGATTGCCTAAAGCGAGAGCAGAACTGCCCAGTGTGTGAACCTCGAACTCTAATGTTTGAAGGTCTTTTGTGCTTAATGCTTGCTCTATTTTCTCCATGCGATCGCGTGACTCTTCGACATAGTGATCAATCAAGGTAGGGATGATTTCGGCGCACGTATCTTTGATCATTTGCTGAAGAATATGCTCATCCACTAATTCTTGCTCGATAGTCAATGTATTATTTATCGTCATAATAGCGCTCCCTATAACATAAACAGTTCGCTTTTTTTAATTTGCTGAGACAGTTTTTCTTTCCACTTTTTTGGTAAGAAACGCAGCTTGGAAACTTGGCGGATTAACTCATCTTTCAGGCTTGGAGTGTGCTTCATGTTCAGTACAGAACCAATCAAGTTCGCATCGCTAGCATCGAGTAGCTTTTTGGCTTGCTCGAGCTGGGTTGTAGTCGTAGAGCCATAATGCGCTACTAACAAAGTAGCATCACATACGCCAGCAATCACTTGAGGCGCAATATTGCTTCGGTTGACACTGAGAAGTGGTGATGTATCTATCACGACGCGCTCGTACTGCGTTAACCATTGTGCAATGTTTTGTTTCAGCGTTGTTGGGTCTCGGTACGCTAACTGAGTGCTGGCGAGAGATGGAGCAGGGAGGCCGACTAAAGTTTGATGTGTATTCTCTCGTGTGATCAAATGGCCAACCTTCTCGTCATCATCAAATTCGTGAACAGTGTGATAAGCGGGTTTGAATAAGTTAAGGTCTACATACAAAGTATTGTGGCCTGCTAAAACCAAGCGCTCTGCAAGAGATGACGCCACGGAAGTGACACCATCTTCAGATTTACAACCCACAACACAAATCGTTTTGTGGCCTTTCTGTTCACTCTGAAGATAAATTTGCTCAATCTCAGCGTGAGTTGCAGGAATAGTCATTACAACGCTCCTATTAACACGATGGTTGTGGTGATTTGTAAAATATCTCTTAATCCTGCCCTCGCTTTTTCAACAAAGCTCTCGTCTTTATGGGGAATGTAAATCGTGTCGCCTGCGCGAATGACTGGCAGCTCATAAATGTTGGCTGTTTTACTAAAGTTCACCAAATCAAATGTTCGGGCTTGGCCTTGGCAGCAAGACATATTGACCACACTGATCTTTTCAAGGTAGGCATTGTCAGTTGGTCCTCCTGCTTCCGCTAACAGATCAAGCACTGTCATGTTGTCATTGAATACGTATCGCCCTGGGGCTCTTACTTCACCTAATACGCGTACCGTGGACTCTTTTGAACGATCTAACCAGTTTTTGTTTTTTTCTGGAATGTAAATGGTATCACCAGGACGAACGTGGGGCAGAATTGACTCATCGCCTGTTTCAAAGTACATCGATAAATTCAATTTACTCACTTTGGCATAACCTAGGCCTCGGTGTGTGACACGGATGTTGTGAATATCTGCATCCATTGTCGGTCCGTCGGCGGCAGACAAAATATCCAGAAAATGCATATCTTCGGTGAAACGATAGCGCCCAGGTGCATTGATCTGTCCGAAAACGTATATTGATGCGTCAGAGCTTTGGCTTACCCATTGCGATTTATTATCGGATGGGTCGTCAGGCAATGCATGTACCCTTACGACTGTACCAGCGGAAACTCGAGGTAGGCTTGATGTTGGCGAGCCATCCAGAATGTATTGGTCTAAGTCAAATTGTGTCATTTGACCGTTATTGGCGACTTCAATTTTGGTGGTATCAGCTCGTCGAGTTGGGCCTCCAACGTGTGCAAGCAGATCAATCAAATCCATTTCGTCTGACCACTCGATGCGTCCAGGGCGAACAACTTCTCCCATCACTGCGACCGCTCGACTAGGTGCTACTTTTAACCAAGACTTCTCATTGAAATCGGTTTTCTCCGGTACGAAAATCGCGTCTCCTGGTCCAACATTTGGTGGTCTGGCTGAAGATAGTCCTTCTGTATGCGCGGTAAGATCGAATTTGATGACTTTGCCATCGGCTTTTATAACGCGAATTTGGCGAGATTCTGCGTAGCGAGTGGGCCCGCCAGCGTTGGCGAGGATATCCATGAAGCTAGCGCCTTGCTTGCCTTCGTATGCCCCAGGATGGGCGACTTCACCCATCACGTAAACCACATTTGCACCTGCTTTGATTTCTTCTTCCTGTTTTGGGACAAAGATGGTGGCACCTGGCAGGATCTCTGGCAGTAGGCTTTGGTCTCCAGTATCAAGGTACTTTTTCAGGTTAAACATGGTTGGGTTATTGTTTGTTATCACGCGAATTTGCTCAACACTGGCATATCGTGTCACGCCGCCAGCTCGCATTACGACATCAACTAGCGTGGTGTTTGGCTTGTATGAGAACGAGCCAGGTGCGTTGACTTCACCAAAGACTTTGATTGCACGAGCGGAATCTGCGCTGTCACCTGAATTCGCGAGTTTTGCTGCATCAAACTCTTGCTCAATATTCCCTACGAGTGGGGAAGCGGGGACAAATAAGACATCCAGTGATTCTAGTTTTGGCAGTTGGCTATTGTCACCCGTATCAAGGAAGCGTTTGTAGTCAAATTCAATGTTTTTATTTCCACGTTTCACGATCATTTTATCAAGCTGAGCCCCAGCGCGCAGGCCGCCAGCTTCGTACACAAACATTTGAATGTTGGACCCAAAAGGTAAGGTATATTCACCGGGTTTGACCACGTAGCCTTGAACGGACACTAACAACTGTTGCTGTTTAATAAAAACTCGAGCGTTGTTAACGTCACGATACACGGTCTTTAGCCTGTCGATAATCACGTCTTGGAGTTGTTGTTCATTGTAGCCGGCCACTAATACAGGGCCGACTTCTGGTAAATTAATTCGTCCACGACGATCAACCTGAAACCCTTGGTTTAACGACGCCTCTCCAGGTAAGTTAATCTGTATTAAATCACCGACCTTAACAGTATTGCTCTCATCCGCTATGGAAGAAGGTACCCACGCGACCAGACACAACAACATTAAGAGGATAAATGGTTTCATCGTGTTCATAGCGCGCCTCCTGCCGTTGGGTTGCGGTTTATTGAGGTATCGCTATCTGAATTAGGGCTAATAACCTCGATGCTTACTCGACGATTAGTTAAACGCACGGCGGATGTTTCACCTTCATAGAGTGGCAGGTTATCTCCGACAGATTTGGTAGTGACTCTCTCTGAAGTGATACCAAATACGGTTAGGTAACGCTTTACTTGTTCCGCACGCGCTTGAGCAAGTTTCTGGTTGTAATCGGGTGTTCCAGTTGCATCCGCATGCCCCGTTACTACAAGAGATAGGTTGGGGTGGTCACGTAAAATGTAGGCTGCTTCTGCCAAATGTCCCATGTACTTCGGGTTGATTTCTGCTGAATCGACAGCAAACTGGTTGTCGATATTAAGTAGTGCATAGATATCCGAGACTATGTTTAGGTCGCTACGTAGTGCTTCAATATCATCGGGCGGTGTGCAAGTTGTTTGGCTCAGTACGTAGTCGAGTTGTTGTTCGAGCTGGTTTAAGCGTCGACGCTGAATCACAAGGTCGTTGGCAGCGTCGAGTAAAAGCCCACCTTCTAACTCGCGCGCAATTCTATTTTGTTTTTCAAGGGCCTGAACAACTGCCGCAGGAAAACACCAGCGCGCGCCCTCTTGGATTAGTGCGTCTAGATGTAACTTGGTCAGTTGCCAATCAAACCTTAACCCATGTTCTGGACCTAAAGGCTCGTCAGGCATTACTGGGGAAAACTGATAATTCTCGATCGAGATATCTTGATAGCTTTCCGCCAAGCCACCTTTCCCGTGTTCTGGGTAGTCAAACGACGAACAACCAAACATGCCGACAACAAGACCGCTTACTGCATATCGTCGTAAAAGATTTACCATGCCAACCTCCGTTTAAACCGGTATTTTTAGTGTCCTTTTGAGTTAACGGGAATGGCATGGTTGATACGAAGCAAGCTCATGATTTCTAAAGGTTGGCCTGATACGTTTTCAATACTCATGCTTCTTTCACGTTCAACTAGACGCTTATATAAGTAAACAATGGCACCAATCCCTGAAGAATCAAGAAATTGGACGTGCTGTAGGTTAATTTCGACTTCTTTGTGATGATTGTTGTGAATTACTTCATCAATGTGATGTTGTGCTTGTCGACAGCCACTTGCGTCTAAGTCACCAAAAAACTCAATGGCTAACTTGTCTTGATTGATTTCTAGTTTGCGTAATTCCATGACTCTGTCTCCGTTTGTTTTTCTAATTGGATATAGAGCAGGTAACGTGCCAATTTGAAATTAATGAAAAATCAAACAGTTAAATATTGTTAATTATATTGTTCAATTTGAGAAAGGACTGATTCTCAAATTGAGAATCAAAAACGCACAGAGAAATGGTTTGCTTATAAGAGGTTTTGAGCCGAAAGAAGTCGTTAGACCGGGGGAGGCACGTCATGATTAGATTCCAACTCGATTGACGAACCATCCGCCATACGAGAATAATGTGTAACGACTAAATGCAAAACCTGTCTAAAGTTTATGATTATCTTTGCAAATTATTACTAATGTTGATTGTTATGAGTCGAAGAATAACTAGTAATAAATAGGTCATCGAGAGGACTTACGTTTCAATAAAGGCGATTTTTTGTACAAGGTCTTCTTATGCCATTAAAAATGACATTAATTGCGCTGGCTGTTATGGCTGCGTCTTCACAGCCTCAAGCGGATACTTCTCTCGCACCACCAGTTTCTCTTGCACAAAGCTATCAGGATGGCATTGATGTGTCTGAATATTGGTATAGCGAAAAACTTGATGGTGTTCGCGCTTATTGGACTGGGCAACATCTCGTGACGAGAAATGGTAATCGAATCTACGCCCCAGATTGGTTTACAGGACCTTTACCTGATTATCCATTGGACGGTGAACTTTGGGCTGGGAGAGGTAATTTCCATCTTGTTCAGCAAACGGTGTTAGATAAAACTCCTGTAGAGTCTGCTTGGCGACACATCGACTTTATGATCTTTGATATGCCATATTCCGCTGGTGATTATCGGAAGCGTTATTACAACATCAAAGACTTAGTGCTTGAAGTCGACCAGCCTCATATCAAATATGTCGAGCACCGAGCGATTCAAAATGAAGCTCATCTGTTTACACAGTTGGATAAAATTTCAATATCCGACGGTGAAGGGGTGATGTTGCGGAAGGTATCAAGCCGCTATCAGGCTGGACGCGGTAGTGATTTGCTTAAACTAAAACGATACGCAGATGATGAAGCGTTAGTTGTGGGTTATAAGCCAGGAACAGGGCGCTTATTAGGTATGATGGGAGCAATGTTAGTTCGCTTACCAAATGGCATTGAGTTTTACATCGGTAGCGGATTTACCGATGAAGTGCGTCGCCAGCCTCCGAAAATTGGTTCAACCATTACTTTTAGATATAACGGTTTTACACATACTGGTAAACCACGTTTTGCTCGATTCTTGCGTGAAAGGTTGAAGGAATAGAACGCTCTGCACTTACTAGTTGCCAACGGTTACGCCACATCGTTTGAAGAGACCCTGCCAAAACTGAACGTGGTTTAGGGTTTCTTGCCTAAATGTCCTATGTGCCTCAATGATGCCATACTGGTGACCATGGAGTTGCATACGGTTCTCCACCAAAGTGGCACCATCATTAAGTTGTTGATAGGTACTGTCTAAATAAGCCAAATAAGGTTGCACTTCTTCAACGTAAATGGATTGAAAGACATTTCTTAAGTAGCGGAACTGGGTGGTGTCTCTGTTCGGCCCGCACAATACATTGCTCTGGTTCTGCTCAAGTAGCTGAGTTGTCGCTTTTAACCAAAGGGATGTGTTTACCATTGAATAGTAAAGTCGTCCGAGTAAACGAGATTTCTCTAACTCTTCTTGATAGTGCGTAACTTCCACATCGGGTAGACGTGAGACCGCGCGGTGGGGTAAATCATACATTTCGCTGAAAATACGATAGACATCGTTAATGCGTGCAATATCATTCGTCGTATTTTGAGATAGCCAATCAGAGGCAGTTAGTTGCTTTTGCATGGCGTCACTTACGAGTAGTAAGTTGTCGAGATGAATGTCTAAATGTTGCCACTTGGTTGAGTAAAGCTCTGTCAATGTCGCGCGTTCTTCATCGCTAAGTGGAAATTCGGATAAACATCGATGCATGACTCTTAAAAGGGCAGTTTGATAATCAAAATCATGAAAGGCATCCTGCACCTTTCCAAGTTGCGAGTTTTTCTCAGCAAGTAAATTGAAGAGTCCGCACTGTCGTAATTGATAGCTCTCTAGCAGGCCAATAGATAGCCTTGGCAATGGCTCGAACAAAACGCGTTTCGCAGGAATCGTTACCGTAGACTGTAATTCTATTGGAATAGCAGGAACGTCCAATACATTGGCTACACGTTGATGATACTTATCAAACATGGCGTTCTCTGGATTGAACCAGTTATCACAACCATTAAGAATCAAGATTAAGAACAATAAAATAGACCGCACAAATATCCTTTTTTATAACTTCGTATCCGTTGTCTAGAGAGCAAAATCAACCGCTTCGTAATCTTGTTATAAGTATACTCAACCGTGTGATTATTCGATCAAAAAAGCCAGCGGATGCTGGCTTTTTTTACTTTTTATTGAACTGAAAAGTTCAATTGCACTTCTGGCTCTTGGCGATGCATCCAACGCATTCTGACGCCTAACATAAAGGCCGCAGAAGATAGGCCGATGATAAAACCAAGCCAGAAGCCTTGTGCTCCCATTGGCTCAACAATCCAGTCTGTACGGCCAAGGACGTAACCAATTGGCAAGCCAAGAATCCAATAAGCAATAAAAGTACGGTTGAAGATGGCTCGCATGTCTTTATAGCCGCGTAATGCACCAGCTGCGATCACTTGAACCGCATCCGTACATTGATAAACAGCGGCAAACACGAGCAGGTGCATCGCTAGAGTGATTACCTCTGGGTTGCTAGTATAAAGCTCGGCGATCCACTCACGAGACAAGACGGTTAAAATCGCTGTGAGAACGGACAATGCTAGACCAACCATAATGCCGACTCGTGACGCTACGCGCGCGCCATCTACGTTTTCTTCACCAAGTCGATGGCCGACACGAATGCTTACTGCTGCACCAATACTCATTGGTAGCATAAATACCAACGAGGAGAAGTTAATCGCGACTTGATGCGCTGCCACAATGATAGGACCCAGTGGTGAAACGAGCAGTGCAACAACAGCAAACAATGTCACTTCAAAAAACAGCGCTGCTGCAACAGGAAAGCCGAGCTTGAATAGACGAACTTGCGCTTTCCATTGTGGGCGATGCCATTCTCCAAATAGGTTGATGCTTTTCAATCGCTCTGATGTCATCACATACAGCAATAGCATGGCAAACATGACCCAGTAAACAATCGTGGTTGCTACACCACAGCCAACACCGCCTAATTCAGGTGCACCAAACTTGCCGTACACGAAAATCCAGTTTAGAGGAATGTTGAGCAGCAAACCGATAAAGCCAATAACCATTGCCGGTTTCGTCAATGACATACCATCCGTAAAGCTTCTAAGCGTTTGGAAAAGTAAAAAAGCGGGTACTGCTAATATAACGGCATGAATGTATCCCACCGTTTTTTCAGCCATCAGTGCTTCAACATCCATCAGCCCGAGAATAAACTGGGTTTGAAGCAGGACTGCAATTATCGGCACACTGATCAGCAATGCCAAAACGACGCCTTGCTGAATTTCAAACGGTATTTTCACTCGACGACCAGAGCCATTTAACTGTGCGACAACAGGGACCAATGCCATTAATAAACCCACCCCAAACAAAATGGATGGTAGCCAAATACTTGAAGCGACAGAAACCGCAGCCATGTCGGTGGCGCTAACGCCGCCAGCCATTACGGTATCAACAAACCCCATACCAGTTTGAGCGACAGATGCGATCAATACCGGGGTCGCCAATTTGATAAGACTTGATGCTTCTTCTTTATAGCGATGCACGAAAAATACTCCAGAGCGGAACAATAAGTTGAAAGAATGAGAGTACTCGAGGGCAAAAGATGTGGTGAACGGATCTGATGGTTGATTTTAGTCACGATAAGGTGAAAAAATGCCTCGGAGAAACTCCGCGCAAATGATAAACAATTGTATGTTTATATTCCATAGCTAGGTAGCTAATAGTCGATAACACTGACTGGACGCTCTCCACGCTAAGGATACGCTTTTACTGAGAACAGCAGCGAATCATGGTAATGTTGAAGCATGCATGAGAACAAACCAGTGTTCATTAAGCCATGGCTTTATCGTCTGCGGTCTTTATTTCCGACCTGTAGCGCAGTGTTTAGGGCTTAGTCTTCGACTACAGTTGGTATTAAATCAATAGGTAAAAAGAAATGTTTACAGGAATAGTTCAGGGTACGGCGAAGGTCGTTAAAATTGATAAAAAAGAACGCTTTCAAACGCACGTTGTCGAGTTAAGCGATGAACTTTGTAAAGGGTTAGAAATTGGTGCATCCGTTGCACACAACGGATGTTGTCTAACTGTGACTAAGATCGAAGGCAACCTTATCAGTTTTGATTTAATGCAAGCGACATTGGCTCTTACTAATTTAGGTCGGCTGGTGGAAGGGGATAGCGTAAACATTGAGCGCGCGGCTAAGTTTGGTGACGAAATAGGCGGGCATAGTATGTCTGGTCATATTAGTTTAACGGCAGATATTGTCGATATCATCGATACGCCCAATAACCGCACGATTTGGTTCCAACTGCCGCAAGAATCAATGAAATATGTATTAGCGAAAGGTTACATTGGTTTAGATGGCTGCTCGCTAACTATTGGTGAAGTTGAAGCGTGTCGTTTTTCGGTACACCTAATTCCAGAAACCTTGCAGCGAACGCTTTTCGGAGTGAGACAAGTAGGGGAGCGTGTTAATATTGAGTTTGATCCTCAGACTCAAGCAATTGTTGATACTGTTGAGCGCGTTCTTGCAGCAAAACAGCTTTAGAATGAGAAAAAGGAGCCTAGTGCTCCTTTTTCATTTAAGCGTTTTTATATTTCTGATGTTCACATGCTCGAGCTGTTATTCGTAATTGTCATCGATAAATAGTTCGACCTTATCTTGTAACTCATCCACTCGCATATTTAGGTGGATAGCGTGGCAGCAAGCTGGGCAATCATCATAAAACTCTTGGTCACCATTACTTGCATCTAATGTAATGCCGATAGAGTGTCCGCAATGCGGGCACTTTACATACCTTTCGGTATAATTTTTCATACAACAACTCCTAATCTCGCAGGGCTTTTAAACACACTATTCATCAATGAAGTACAGCCCTTTACTTACTTTGCCTACAAGGAAAATAGGCACAATCCAAAGTTAAGTCTCCTTTGATATTAGGCAGAGTTGTTGCTAATTGAGTCGAAATAAGTACAAAACTTGACCCCAAACTCAACCTTGAGCTTAGGGTGATTTTCTGTAGTGATGTGCCTCGAGATTTTACATCTTGAAATATGCAGTGGCTTCCAAATTAATAAGAAATGATTTTATTAATAACCAGTTGAGCCTGTTCCAAGTAATGGCCGCCAAACAAATTACAATGGTTGAGAACATGGTAAAGGTTATAGATATCTTTACGTTCCTCATAGCTTGAAGAAAGTGGCATAACCGATTCGTAGCCTTGATAAAATTCTGGCTGAAATCCACCAAAAAGCTCTGTCATCGCAATATCACACTCCCTGTCCCCCCAATAGCACGCAGGATCGTAACAGATAGGACCGAATGCAGTGAGTGCCGCATTTCCATTCCATAAATCGCCATGCAACAAAGAAGGTTTCGAAGCATGGTTTGCTAGCCGCTGTTTTACGACGTCGATAAAGTCATCGATATCAACCAAGGTGACGCCTTTTTCTTTAAGGAGCTGTAATTGCCAACCTATGCGTTGCTCAGCAAAGAATACACACCATTTCTTGTGCCATTTGTTGGGCTGTAGAGTCGAACCGAGATAGTTGTCGGTATCAAAACCAAACTCTTTTTGCTCGCCCCACTGGTGTAGGTGAGCTAATTGCTGCCCAAATTTAAAGCTGTTGGGACCATCTTCTAATGGTTTCGTTGGAAGGTAGTTAAGAATTAGGAATGAGGCATTTTTGGTTTTACCAACCAATACCACCTCAGGTACAAATAGGGTTGATGTTTCACGCAAAAGATGCAGGCTTTCAGCTTCTACCTCAAATTTAGACAAAAACTCGCGATCGTTAATTTTCACAAAATAACGTTGCTCGCCATCATTGATCATGTAGCTTTCACTGATATCCCCCCCAGACAGCCTTACTTTTTCCGTGATCTGGTAATCGAACAATAAAGTATCAGAAAGCTGTTGCGATATTGCTTGCCACATACAAAACCTCGCGAATCTATTTGACCACCAATAGTTTAGGATAAATAGCAGGGAGTTGGCGCTATGTTGAGCATACTTAGTAAAGAAACCTTCCTCTTAGTGTAGTCAATTTGTATAAATGTGAATCAAATCGCTTATAAGCCTCTGATTTGTTGGCTTAGCATATGGAGATGAACGTTTACAACAGGTATTATGATTTTTTTGACGTTAGTTCCATTGGTGGCATGAAAATACTGATATGTGATGACTCAGCTGTTGCAAGAAAGCTTATTGCGCGTTCTATCGTACAAGATACATCATTGCATCTTATTGAAGCGCAAGATGGTTATGAGGCGCTTAATATTCTTGCTGAGCAAAATATCGATATTTTGTTTCTCGATTTAACGATGCCCATAATGGATGGTTTTGAGGTCCTCGAATCATTACCTGTTAGTCAGTACCCGACCAACATCGTCATTATTTCTGGAGATGTTCAACAAGAGGCAAAACAGCGCTGTCTCGATCTTGGTGCTCAAGCTTTTATCGCTAAGCCTCTGACAGAAGAGCAGGTGCTCCCACTATACGAACAATTAGGACTGCATTATGCGTTCAAACCTAGTCATTCGGTTGATTCTAAAAACCAGGGTTGCGAAGAGCTTTCCTTACTAGCCAAATTCCGTGAAATTGCGAACATTGCCCTTGGTAAAGGGGCTGCGATTATGGCCGACCATTTACATGAGTTCATCCAACTTCCTGTTCCTCATGTTGGACCTTTGTCCTACGGCGAGCTTCATATGACACTGGTTGATGTGGTTGGGCGTGACAGTTCCGTTGCGGTAGCGCAGAGGTTTGTCGGTGGTGGTATTCACGGGGAGGCACTGGTGTGCTTACGTGGTAGGGATATCAATCAGATTGGGGAAAAATTAGGTTACCTTCTTGAGTTTACGCCTCATAATGAAATCATCTTGAATATCTCTAACCTACTGGTTTCGTCATTTCTCACGTCGTTAGGCGATCAACTCGACAAGCAATTCTCACTTCGTCAGCCAGGCATTGTGGATACCTTAACACCTTATTGTGAAGAGCAAGGCGAGTTGGGCGAGCTCTTTACTATTGAATACACCTACATGGCAGAAGCGCTCGATTTCGAGTGCGAGGTACTGTTTTTAATTGATAAGCCATCCGTAGAAATAATCTATGAAATCATGGAGCTAATCTAATGTCCGATATCACGCTGGACATAGCAGACTTTCATTGGGTCACACAAATTCTCGATACGATGGATTCAGGGCTTATTGTTTTGGATCAAGAGTATAAAGTGTGTGTGTGGAACAGTTTTATGCAGTCATACAGTGGCGTTCTATCACAAGAAATTCTTGGTGAATGTTTATTTGAGCATTTTGAAGAGCTGCCAAGAACTTGGCTAGAAACCAAGATAAAAGCTGCCGCCGATCTGGAAACTCGTTCTTTTTCTAGCTGGGAAAACCGACCGTACCTTTTTAAGTTCAACAATTTTTCTCCGGTTTCAAACAGCAGTGATTTTATGTATCAAGATATCGTGATCACGCCGTTAATTGGGCTTTCAGGAGAGGTCAGCCACATAGCGATTCAAGTCAATGATGTTTCTGAAACTGCGAGAAATCGCATTCATTTGAAAGAAACAAATCAACATTTGTCGGAAATCAGTCGCAAAGATGGTTTAACAGGTTTATTTAATCGCGCTTATTGGGAGCAATCATTGAAAGATGAGTTTGCTCACTTAAAAGTTATCGACGGACCATGCTCATTAGTAATATTCGATATCGACCACTTTAAGAAGGTGAATGATACTTATGGTCACCCGACAGGGGACGAAGTCATTCGTCGAACCTCTGCCTTGTTGAGAAAAACAGCAAGAAGCAGTGACATCTGCGGTCGTTTTGGTGGTGAAGAGTTTACGGTACTACTTCCTCACACAAACCAGGAGCAAGCTTGCTATTTCGCAGAGCGTTTGCGCAAAAGAATTGAGCAAGAGATCGTGAAAGTGGAAGATTTTTTGATTAATTACACGATAAGTATTGGTGTTTGCGAGTATAAGCCTTATTTTGAAACTCACACTCAATGGTTAAAGAGTGCCGATGCTGCGCTGTATCGTGCAAAAGAAAATGGTCGTAACCAAACCTGTTTGCATGAAAATGACTGAAATATAAAAAGGTTTGAAGAAACCCTGTATCCGAATTCAGTGAAGCAAAGCTCAATTGTTTGAAAATCATCCAGTTGGTTCGTGAATGTTTGTTAATATGAAATAAGTTAATGAAATTTTCTCGGCATGTCTTACTATTGAAACTATTCTGCTTTCAGCTTCGAAGGCTTGCAATAAACGGAGAAAAACAGTGGTTTTAGAAACCGATGGATATCTCGCTCTTATCGAGCACTTGTCTCTAAATCTAGATATTTTTACGACCGAAATTGGCGACACTGGATCCGAAAGCATCGAAGATGTTGTCACCGATATGGTGGCTTCAAACATCATGGCGATTTTTGAGCAAAATCCAGAACTTCACTCGAGCGTACGCTTCAAATTGTTGAAAGAGGCTGATGCAGTTGTTGAAGATCTTGGTGAGATATTGGCTGGGGTATGGCATAAAAAAGCGACCAATGAACAGATCACGTTCCTTGATGAATACATCGCTCTGGTCAAAAATCTGTTCGATAATGCTGTTGCGACTTACGACTGATATTGTTTTAACTTACAGCAATGTCCGGTTAAAGAGTGAGAGGAGTTACATTGTAACTCTTCTTATTTGCCAAAACTTAGATGCCCAGTATGGGTTGTCGATTCTTGAAATAATCACACCTCTAGACGTCGATGCATGCATGAACTGCTTGTTACCCAAGTAAATTCCGACATGATAAGTTGTACGTCTTGTTTTAAAAAACACTAGATCCCCTTGCTTGGCATCCGTCCAACTTAACTCCACACCTTGCTTTGATTGCTGCTTCGTTGTCCTTGGTAACGAGAGCTGATAAGCCTCAATAAACGCTTTTTGTACAAATGCTGAGCAATCAATTCCAGATTTCTGTGTCCCGCCTAAGCGATAAGGCGTGCCGTGCCACTCTGTGTAAAAGTCGAACAAGTCAGGGTTGTCCGACAATAGCTGATTTGTAGGTGTTGTCACCTGTGCTTGCTCACTAGGCTCAGGCCCAGAAGAGCAGGCGCTTAGTAGCACACTGATTATCAAAGGAAAATATACTCGACGCAAATCACCACCTGTCATCTCTATGACTCACAACTGAAATATTAGTGTCATAACCAATCCATAGTATGGGCTGCAAATCACGGTTTTGTCTCACAAATGTGACGGAATCACTGCAGAACCGATTCGACCTTAAGAAAGAATAAAAATTGATTATGGCAAAGCGAAAACGCTCACGCACATCACTCTCACTGATTCAGGCTGTCAGTGCAACATTTTTAACTATCATTGCTCTTGTTATAGCCCTTTCTGTCTCAAGTTTCAAAGGAATGGAACAGGTAGGGGAACAATTTGAAGACTTGTCGCAAAAAGCATTACCAATCGCGATGGCAAACGCAAAGTTAACCAGGAATGTATTGGAGATGGTTAAGCTACTCAACCATGGTATGCAGATTACTGAGCCGAAAGAGTTGCCTCTCATAAAAGAGCAAATCGACTCTCTTGCAACTCAAAGCACAACTTTGGTTGTGAAAGCGTCTGGTGTAGCTCAGCAACTCTCGGAGGAGTTAGACACCAAACTAGCGCGTTTACATAACATCACGCAGTCCATTTTGTTGAAGCAATCTTCGGTGATACAAATTCAAATGGATATTGATGCCGCTGTTGGTGGGTTTCGCTATGGGCTTAGCTCTATCGGTCCGGAAATGAATCGAATCAGTTCGTTTCTTAGTGCTGATAATCCTGAGTCGAGCGATGCCGCTAACCGTTTCATTGCTTCTGCAAGCTCAATGGAAAGTACGTTCTTAGTCATGATGATGCACTCAGAATTAAACAAAGCCGAAAAAGAATACCGAGAAATGCGAAATCGCATAGCAGGTATTAAACTCGCCTATGAAGACTTCCAATCTTTCCATCCTGAAGTAAGTGAATATGCAAGCTTAACCGCACCATATGAGATGGTGAAACAAGGCTTTAGTGAAAAGGGCGTGCTGCGTTTGATCCTCGCCAAACTAGAACAAGGGGAATTGCAACGTTCAGAGTTTAAACAGGCTTCGATGCTTGCGGATGAAACCATGCGGTTACTTGATCAAATCTCCCAAACCGCTGGTCAGTTGATCGATGAAAAAGAGCGGGTGGTCAACGAGACCATTGAATCGGTCAGCGTTGTGCTCGTGTTTGCGGCGTGTGTGATTTCTTTTATTATTCTGGTTACTTGGTTTAGTCTCAAGTCATGGACAAACCGAGGGTTAAGGAATGTACTAACGCGTCTTTCAGCACTTACCGAACATGATTTTCGTGACAAGGCAGAAGAAGTCGGCCCCTATGAGCTGAAAGAAGTAGCACGAAAGTTGAATCAAGTAATCGATTCCACACATGACTCCATTCAAACGGTGACGCGCAATTGTGAAACGCTTTATCAGACGGCAGAAGTAAGTCACAGTGCAGCCGAACAAACAAGTGATGGGTTGGCAACACAAAATGAAGCGTTGTCGAGTATGATCACGACCATAACGCAGCTTGAAGCCTCTATTCGTGAAATAGCAATGGTGACAAATGCATCTTCACAGGACTCGCTCCTTGCAACCCAACACACTGAAAAAGGGGTTCAAGTCGTGGAACAAAACCGCGAACGTTTGGAGTCATTAGAAAGCTCTTTGGATGTAAATGAACAGTCAATGTTAGAGCTAGACCAGCGTGTTAAACAGATTCGTGAAATGGTGGATATGATCAGTGGGATCGCGGACAACACCAACTTACTTGCTCTCAACGCGGCAATAGAGGCTGCCCGTGCTGGTGAGCAAGGGCGTGGATTTGCGGTTGTCGCTGATGAAGTTCGCAAACTTGCAAGTGATACCTCTCAACAAACTACGAACATCCGAGAAATGATGAGCGAGCTTATTACTGCCGCAGAGCGCTCGCGCCAAGCAGTTAATGATTCAAGAGAAGAAATGACCCACGCGCTACAGTCCAGCAATGAAGTGAAATCGACATTCTCTGATATCAACCTCGCGGTTAAGCACATTCAAGAACGTGTTGAGCAAATCTCAGTTGCTACAGAAGAACAAGAACGAGCGACGGCAGATGTATCTCAATCCATCACACATATTTCTGATCTTGGCGAACGCACAAAGCTGCAGCTTGAGTCTATGGTTGAGAGTTCTGAGCAAGTGGCGGAAATTGCTGGGCACCAGCAAGCAATGCTGCACAAGTATGAGCTTCATCAGACCAAGTAAATGAGATGTTTCCACCGACTAAAAGCAGAACCTCGGTTCTGCTTTTTTGTTACGGCTACTCATTTAATGGCTCCTATTTGCATCGCAAAAGTGAGTTACATCTCATCTCGTTCATTTCTAAAGGGTTTAGTTATCACAACGTGATGTTAATGCTTTGTTCGAGGGACTCGTTGACTAGAATGTCGCCAGAATTCAAAGGAATGAATCATGCAGCTTCATGCGATTTTTTTATATCCAGAGAAAGCTAAAGCCATAAGAAGGAGTGGTTTTGTGATCGATAAAGTTTGCCCCGTCGTTCTACGTAATCAAAATCAAGAGATCCTACTTTTTAAACATCCGTTGGCGGGTGTTCAGCTCGTCAAGGGCACTGTTGAAGTGTTTGATGAAAGTTACATCATAGCGGCCAAGCGGGAGCTCGCTGAGGAGTCTGGTATCACACATGTTCGTTCCGCACGATATTTATGCTCATGGGACAGTGGCTTTCAAAATCAAGCATGGCATTTTGTTTTGTGTGAGTGTGCTGATCTCGCTAATTCATGGCTGTTTCATACGCAAGACGATGGTGGACATGATTTCGCGTTCTTCTGGCACGATGTCGAGAGCGGCCTTCCCGCGAATGCACATACTGTGTTTCAGCGCGGGTTGGAAAAGGTACGAGAGTTGCTAAACCAAGGCGTGATTTAAAGGAGGATTCTGTCGTTGCATTGGCGGATTTGGGACAATGACAAAGCAAACACTATGCTTCTACTAGAAGCAAATAAAGAAGGTAGAGTAGCCGTTACTGTTCTCATCGTGTTGATAATGGCACTGTCGATCTCAAAAATGGCGATGAGATTACAAATGTTTAAGTGACTTCTATATGCTTTGCTCATTCATTCAGATAAGGAAACGGTAATGGATAAATTCGTCTTGTTTCTCTTATGCCTTTTTATGACAGTTGGCGGAGTGGTTCATCTTTATGACAACATTGTTGGTGGCTTTTTACCTTACGATTTTGCGCCACGCTGGTTGAATATGTATTGGAGCGCTTTGGGACTATTGGACTTATTAGCAGTGTATCTATTGGTCAAGCATCGCCGCTCTGGCATAGTCGTTATGTTATTGATTCTTATAACCAATGTTATCTTTAGTTCCCACGCTCACTATACATTAGAAATATTAGATAACAACGTCGCCCTACAAATGAAGACACTGTTTTTAGGGTTCTCATTTGGGGTATCTATCTGGTTATGGAATGCGCGAAAACATAGTCAATCGCGCCAAATATTTCGTTAATTATTATTTTCACAACACTCGATTAAGGATTGTAAACAGGGACTCGTTATGAACGATTTTAAAGACTTGGCCAGTTTTGCTGGTTTCAGCGTACTGACAGGTTTGAGCTTTGCCACCACTTTCTTCAGCCTTGCTTTTCTATACAGCTCAATAGAGGCACAGCAAGTAATGAACACCAATGCTTTGGCATCTGCAGTGCTTGGTGTTGTTGGTTTATTTGTTGGTATTACTCAGCTAAACAAAAAGCGTCAGCTAGCAGAAAACTAATCTGTTCTTACACATCATGAGGATGAAGTAGTGTTTAACTGGGGTTTAGGCTTGGTCTATTCGTTTTGTTGACATACTTCATCCAACAATATTTTTTCAACCATTACTTCTTCTCTTTATTGTAGCGAAAGGGCTGCGTTAACAGCTTATCTAATCTTTGCTCTTCTTCGTCTCTAATTTCCGGCACACCAATAACAACATCTTCATGACCCAACTTAGGCTGAGCTCGGTATGTCCCAAGAAAGCGGTCCCAAACTGAAAGGAAAAAACCAAAGTTTGAGTGGGTCTCTTTTACTATCACTGAATGGTGCACGCGATGCATGTCTGGTGTAACGATGACGTTTCGCAGTTTTTGGTCCATAGATAAAGCCAGTTTTGCATTACTGTGATTAAACATCGCGCTCGCATTAAGCACAATTTCAAATACCACAATTCCGATAGGTGAAACACCTAAGATAAACACGGCTGCAATTTTTACTCCCATTGAAATGATTATTTCGAAGGGATGAAAGCGTGCGCCTGTAGTGACGTCTATGTCGAGATCGGCGTGATGCATTCGGTGAATCTTCCACAGCGGTTTTACATGATGAAAGACAACATGCTGAGCGTAAATGACGAAATCAAGCAAAATGACGGTTAGAAAAATATTTAACCAAGCGGGGAGGGACAGAATATTCAGCAGCCCCCATTGTTGCTCCTGAGCTATGACCGCAGCTTGAAAGGCGGCGATAGGCATGATTAAAGCAATAACTAGGCTGTTAAAAGCAACCAATGACAAGTTATTGACCCAGCGAAACCTGCGCGAAGCGGTCAGTGTTTTTCTAGGCAATTTGTTCTCCCAAATGGCACAAAGCAATAATACGCCAAGGAAAAAGCCTAATCTGAGCCATGAGGGTTCTTGAAATGTCGTTTCTGTCACTGTCATTCCCTTATTTATTTCTTTATCTATGACCGAGATAAGAGTGAAATTATTTCAACACACTGCTGATGGGCTTATCTTGAGGCGAAACCATAATATCAGTAGAATCGCGCTCTACTTTTTACTTGGCATTACTTACCATGAGAATTCACGCTTTCCACCGTTTATATCAGTACCGACAATCTATCTCAACCAAGCCTTTCAACGCGCGTGGATGTAAAGTGGTTCGTTGTCAATATTGCCAGGTTTCTGAGCAACACTGTTTGTGCGACCTTCAGCCAAACATCAAGGCCAATATTGCATGTATGTTGATTGTTTCTGAAAACGAAGTGTTTAAGCCAAGTAATACCGGTCGTCTAATCGCTGATACGATTCAAGAGACTTACGTGTATCAATGGAACCGAACAGAACCGTCTGAAGAGATGCTAGCGCTACTACAGGATGACAGTTACCAACCGGTGATTGTATTTCCTGCAGACTATGTGGATGATCCCTCTCGTTTAATTGAAGATCTAGAGCCAGGGCGATTGGTAAAAGAAGATGTCGAGAACAAAAAATGGTTGCTGATCTTTATTGATGGTAGCTGGCGTGAGGCGCGAAAGATATTCCGTCGTTCTGATTTTCTTAAATCTTTGCCTGTGCTTTCCATTGAGCCGGAATCTCTGTCTGAATACATCATGCGCCGCTCCGAGAATGAGCAGCATCTTTCAACCGCCGAAGTCGCGACATTAGTTTTAAAACAAGCTGGTGAGCCGAAAGCTGCGGAATGCCTTCAATTGTGGTTTGAAGCCTTCAGAGAAACTTACATGCTGAGCAAGACTCGAGTCAAAAACGACCCTAACCAGCCACACTTGAAACGTTTCAAAGAGTGGATGAAAACCGAGAGCTGACTCTAAGGAATGAGCTTTTGTTGATGGTATGTTGTTCAACTGGCTTCGGTGAGGGGATAAATCTGCATTCGGTCACGGTTTGCAGGCGTACAGATATGGATAATGCCATCAGTTTATACTTTTGACTCTAGCCATTTTTGAGAGTCGTTTGAAGCATTTTTTAGGAGAGAAATACATGTATTACGGCTTTGATGTCGGTGGCACTAAAATTGAATTTGGTGCATTTAACGAGAAGCTTGAGCGTGTAGCGACGGAACGTGTACCTACACCAACAGACAACTACGAGCTGCTGGTTGATACCATTACGGAATTGGTGAATAAATACGATACAGAGTTTGGCTGCGAAGGTACGATTGGTCTTGGCCTACCAGGTATGGAAGACGCCGATGATGCAACGGTACTAACAGTTAACGTTCCTGCGGCAAAAGGCAAACCACTTCGTGCTGATCTAGAAGCTAAAATCGGTCGCAGCGTAAAAATTGAAAACGATGCAAACTGTTTCGCGCTTTCTGAAGCCTGGGACGAAGATCTTCAAGATGAACCATCTGTACTAGGTTTGATCCTTGGTACTGGTTTTGGTGGCGGCTTTATCTACGAAGGCAAAGTATTCTCTGGCCGCAACCACGTAGCGGGTGAGGTGGGTCACACACGTCTTCCTATCGACGCATGGTTCCACCTAGGCGAAAACGCACCATTACTGGGTTGTGGCTGTGGCAACAAAGGCTGTTTAGATAGTTACCTATCTGGTCGTGGTTTCGAGCTTCTTTACGCGCATTACTACGGCGAAGAGAAGAAAGCGATCGACATTATTAAAGCGCACGCAGAGGGTGAAGAGAAAGCAGTAGAGCACGTCGAGCGCTTTATGGAGCTGCTAGCGATCTGCTTTGCAAACCTGTTTACTGCAACAGACCCACACACCGTTGTACTTGGTGGCGGCTTATCTAACTTCGAATTGATTTACGAAGAGATGCCAAAACGCATCCCTAAACACTTATTGTCTGTGGCTAAGTGTCCTAAGATCATCAAAGCAAAACACGGTGATTCAGGTGGTGTACGCGGCGCTGCGTTCTTAAACATCAAGTAATGACTTAAACCTTACTCGATATAAAGTAAGAAGAAATTTAAAGCCCCGTTTAGACTTTCAAGGTTAAACGGGGCTTTTACTTATATACCGAAGTAACTTGTATACCCAAGTAACTCATATACCTAAGTAATTTCGGTATGCTCGGGTATGGATCATGAACAAAAGTAGCATGCATAAAAAACTCACGACGAATCGTGAGTTTTCTGTTTGCAGCTAAGCTTATTTGTTCTTTTTGCCTACGCCCAGGTTTTCTTTTTGAGCTAGGGTGATTTTGCTAAAGCCTAATTTTCTGAAGTAGTTGTCGCGGTAGTTTCGCACCGCTTTAGTGTCAGACACTGCTTCGATTTGTTGCTCCATCTTTAGGAACTCAGTGATATCGATACCTTCGGCTTCTGCAACTGCTTCTTGAATGTTGCGGTGTTGCTGGTATGAGAACGTCAGTTCTTTGTCTTGGTCTTTGTAAGTGTAAAGAATGGTGCGAGCCATAGCTGTCTCTCTGAAAAGGTTTCTGTATATTAAACAAAAAGGCCAGACTCGCTGACCTTTGAATTTCTAGTTTGAGCTAGATTCTGCCTTGAAGTGGGATAATTGTCACGCTTTCTCCCGCCTTTACTGTATCAATAGCTGGGGAGATTTCGATCAAACAGTTTGCCTCACTCATTGAGCGTAAAATACCAGAGCCTTGCTTGCCTGTTGTACGAACGGTTAAACGGCCAGTGTTATCCAGTTCATAGATTCCTCGACTAAACTCGGTACGACCTTGGCGAGAGCGAAGGTTTTCAGTCGCGATGGCATTCACTTTCAGAGGCTTCCAGCCTTGTTCGCCTTGCATCTTACGCAGTGCAGGCTCGACAAAGTTGATGAATGAAACCATCACGGCAACAGGGTTGCCCGGCAGACCAAAGAACGGCTTGTTGTTGATTTGACCAAACGCTAATGGACGTCCCGGACGCATGTTGATTCGCCAAAAATCTATTTGACCAAGTTTATCCAAGGCAAGTTTGATGTAATCCGCATCACCAACAGATATGCCACCAGAAGTCATAACCACGTCCGCTTGCGCCGATGCGTTTTCCAACGCTTCAATCATTAACTTTTCGTTGTCTTCCAGAATACCGAAGTCCAAGATCTCGCAGCCGAGCTTTTCAAGCATGCCCATGATGGTAAAACGGTTGGAATCGTAGATAGAATTCGCTTTTTGCTCTGTTCCCGGCGCTTGTACTTCGTCACCGGTGGAGAACACGGCAACTTTCACTTTGCGGAACACATTCGCTTCACCAAAACCAAGCGAAGCGATCATGCCCATTTCTGGAGAGGCTAGGCGAGTGCCTGCGGTAAAGACGTCACTGCCGATAGCGAGATCTTCACCTGCTTGACGAACGTTTTGGCCTGCTTTGATATTCGCACCGTTAAAGGTGACCTTGTCACCTTCTTGAGAGGCTTGCTCACGCATGACCACTGTGTCGCCGTTACGTGGTGTTGGTGCGCCAGTCATGATCTTCACCGCTTGACCAACGTCCAGAGGTTGATCGTAAGCATGGCCCGCCATCACTTCAACAACCACTTGGTAGCTATCACGGTCAACATCATCACTGCGGATGGCATAACCGTCCATCGCGGAGTTGGTGTATTGCGGCACATTTACTGGTGAAACGATATGTTCCGCAAGAACGCGGCCATAGGCGTTTTCAATCTTGCATGCTTCTATTTCCGAAACCGTGTTCACCAAAGAAAGGATTTTCTCTTGGCCTTGAACCACAGAAAGGAAAGCAGGAGAAAGTGTGTCGCAACATGCGGCTTCTTTCTCTTTGTTTTTTGGTGCTTTCGCTTCTTGAACATACTGAATAACGAACTGAGCAATCGCTTCAAGATCATTGATGTTCATTTGTGGCAGTTCAGAGTCCAACTCGCCGCCGTCTGAAGCGATAGCGATGATGTTTTCATCGTTTGGATAAAGCCAAGGCTTGCCGACTTCTTCACGGTGCAATTCGATTTTAGGAAACGCGATGTTTTTGCAGCCTTCGACCAAAACCACATCAAGCATGTCTTCATCAAAACGTGTTAATAGGAATTCAAACTCCGCTTCGGCTTCTGGCGTTTCTGTCATTAACGCAAAACGGTTGCGAGAAGCAATCAGCATTTGAGATGCGCCAGCTTTGCGTAAACGGTAGCTGTCTTTACCCGGCTTATCGACATCGAAGTTGTGGTGCGCATGTTTTAGCATGCCAATGCGTAAACCTGCTTCGGTCAGCTTTGGCAATAGGGCTTCAAGTAGCGTGGTTTTGCCCGTACCAGAGTAGGCAGCAAAACCAAGAATAGGGATGTTTAGCGTGTGTTTCATGATTCGAGTTGTCCAAATTGCGCCAATTCTTCAGGCGTATTTAAGTTGACGAAACAGTTTGGTGAGTCGCTAAAGTCAACGTAACTGGTGTTGCACTCTTTGTAGAGTAGGATGATCTTACGATCGCCACGTTCTAAAAACGCGGTCAGCTTTGGCAGTACGCGCTTGTGATAAAGCGTGAAGACAGGCTGCTGGTGGTCGCCATCATGAGCAACCAAAATATCGGTGTCTTCTTTTACTGCGCTGCAAAAACGTTCAACAAGATCAGTGTTGATTTGAGGGCTGTCACAAGGGACGAAGCCAACCCAATCGGTTTCTGCATGAACCAAGCCCGCGTGGATACCGCCCATCGGACCTGGGAAATCTTTAAATTGATCGCTGAAGACGAAACCAAACGCACGGTAGGCGTCTTGGTTTCGGTTCGCATTGATTAGAATGCGTGGTGTTTGCGGAGATAAACGTTCGATAACGTGTTCGATGAGTGGCTTCTGATTCAGTTCGATCAGACCTTTGTCTTTTCCACCCATACGGCTGGCTTGACCACCAGCCAAAATGACCCAACTAGTTTGTGTTGGCTGAAGCATATGCGTTCTCTTGGGATGTTTCTTTTGGTATGACATACAAGAGTGGAGACTCTACCAAAGTCTTGTCTTTAATCCACCACTGTTTTTTACATAAATCCGTCAACGCGTTCGCTTGGTGGCTAGTCACAACAATACTAGAACCGCGATCAAGCAGATCTTTTGCCATGATAACCAGACGTTCAATCGACTCTTGGTCGAGAGAGGCACTTGGTTCGTCCATCAACAAAATCGATGGTTTTAAGATCCAAGCTCGTGCCATTGCTACGCGTTGCTTCTCACCGCCGGACAATACAGAGATGTGTTCGTCGGCTAAGGTTTCTAACCCTACCATGCGTAGCGCACTAATAACTTGAGCTCGCTTATCTTTTGCCGTGTCTTGTTGATATTTTACTCCATAAACGACGTTTTCATAAACAGTGCCGTCAAAAAGGTAAGGAGACTGATGGAGATAAATCACGTCAACACGACCATTGCGACGCGTCCACTTCTTCAACCAAGTATCTTTCGGTGCCACCACTTTACCCGTTGAAGGCTTGAGCAAACCTGCAAGGATCTTGAGTAGGGTGGTTTTACCAACGCCATTGTCACCTTTTAGGTAAATCGCGTCGTTTGGACCAATGGCCAATTCAGGGATGTGGAAAAGCACACGCTCTTTAAAGCGCATGGACAATTGCTCGGCGGTAATTTTTATAGTCATAATTCACCCTTACATTGGGTCGATGGCGAGTCGATTGCTTGCTTCATGTTCTTAGATAGCCTTTGCCTCTCATGCTCGATAAGAGGAAGTTGAGCGCTAACGCTAACGATAGTAATACAATTCCTAATGCAACTCCTTGCGCAAAAGCACCTTTACTACTTTCCATAGCAATGGCAGTCGGAATATTACGGGTTACGCCCATAATGTTGCCACCAACCATCATTGAACAGCCTACCTCTGTGACGATTCGTGAGAATCCCGCAATGATAGCCGCCAATAAAGGAAAACGTGTCTCCCAGATCATAGTAGCAGCGATACGAGGGATTGACGCACCTAACGTAATCGCTGTTTCAACTGCGCGACGGTCACTCGATTGAAGCGCGCCGTGCATCATGGAAACCAGAACCGGAAAACAGACGATCATTTGTCCTAAGATCATGGCTTTTTGCGTAAACAGCATTTGCCAATCACCCAAAGGCCCTGCTCTTGAAAGCATCATGTACAACAGCAAACCAATCACGACCGTTGGCACCGCCTGTAAGGTGTTCACAATGGACAGCAAGAACCACTTACCACGGAAGTCGGTGTAGGCAAGGACAAAGGACATCAAAATAGACGGCAATACCACCAAAGATATTGCCGTAATAGAAACACTAAAGGAGACCGCAACGATCTCCCATAGGTCTGCATCAAAATTCACCAGTAAGCGAAGCGCTTCCAGTGTTGTATCAGCAAGATTCATATTGCGTTATTTGCTCTCAGCATTCGCAACAAACAGTTGTTTACCGTTTAGGCGGAAACCATTGATAAGTTCCTGTCCGCGAGGGTTTACCAACCAATCACTGAATGCCTTCGCACCTTGGTAGTTAATCGTTGGGTAACGCTCAGGGTTAACAAGAATAACTTGGTACGGGTTAAACAGTTTTTCATCGCCTTGGAACAGAATTTCTAGATCCAATTTGTTTTGGTAAGCCAGCCATGTGCCGCGATCCGTCATGGTGTAGCCTTGCATTTCAGACGCCATGTTTAGAGTTGGGCCCATACCTTGACCTACGCTACGGTAGCCACCAAAGTTCGGTTCGATTTTAGTTTGAGCCCAGAAGCCCATTTCTTTTTTGTGTGTACCAGAATCATCGCCGCGAGAGATGAACGTTGCGTTTTTGTTTGCGATCTCTTTGAATACATCTAACACGCCTTCGTCATTTTTGATTGTTGCTGGGTCAGCTTTCGGGCCTACAATCACAAAGTCGTTGTACATTAGCTTGCGAGGTAAAACGCCGTAGCCTTTCTCAACAAATGCGCCTTCAGCTTTTGGTGCATGTGTCATCACCAAATCTACGTCACCGTTTTCGCCCATTTTTAAGGCTTTACCAGTACCTGCAGCAATAACATCGACTTTGTAGCCCGTGTCTTTTTCAAATTGTGGAAGCAGGTAATCAAGTAAACCTGAATGGTAAGTACTGGTTGTGGTTGCAAGGCGAACGTGTTCTCCGTCTTGAGCAGAAAACGCAGAGTAACTTACAAGCGTGATTGACGTTGCAGCCAGAGTTAGCGCAATTTTTTTCATTTTTATGTGTTCCTTTCCAATGATTCTTTGGAATCTCTCCAGGTTTTAGGGAGAAGCCTTTTTGGACGAGAGCGATTAGCGTAATACGCAAGTTGTCTCAGGGTGTTGGAATAAGCAAACATCAACATCCTGAGATCACTTAAATGGGCTCCGTATCCACCTTATAGCAAACAAGATGCCAACCTTTTACAAGCTTAAAGTGCTTGGTTTATGCACTAAATCATGGGGTTATTTGCATAAAAGTTTGCGTTGGTACAAAATGTCGCACTTTTTGTAGGGTATCTCTGTTTAAACTTGGTACACTCTGTCCCATCGAAATCCATCTGGGGTAAATATGTCTACTCAATCCCATCTTAGTACAAACCAACAATATAGCGCCTTTTCCGTACTGGTCGTCGATGATGAATTAGGCATGCAAGCCATCTTGAAAAAGGCATTGGGTAAGCTTTTTTCACATGTCGATACAGCTGGTAGCATCGAAGAAGCAGAACAACTGCGTAATTCTCGACATTATGATCTGATCTTACTGGATATTAATCTGCCAGGGCGTTCTGGAATTGAGTGGGAAGAAGCGTTTGAAGATGATGACAAACGTGCCGATGTGATTTTTATGACGGGTTATGCGGATTTAGAAATTGCCATTCGAGCGCTACAGCTCGGTGCTTCCGACTTTATCCTCAAACCATTCAACCTTGAGCAGATGTTAAAAGCGGTCAGTCGCTGTATGGATCGCCGTTTGAACGAACGCATGCAGTACGCCATGACACGCGATTACCAACGTCACAATACCTCAGAGATCATCGGCGGCTCAGAAAAAACGCGCCTGCTTAAGCAACTTATTAACCAATTTGCACCATCACGCGCTTCTGTTTTGGTGGAAGGTGAGTCGGGTACGGGTAAAGAGCTAGTTGCACGAGGTATCCACCAGGCGAGTGGGAGAACGGGCCCGTTTGTGCCAATCAACTGCGGCGCGATTGCACCTGAGCTTTTAGAGAGTGAGTTATTTGGTCATACATCGGGCGCGTTTACCGGTGCAAAAAAATCGCGTGAAGGTTTGTTCCGTGTTGCGAACGGTGGCACCTTATTTCTTGACGAAATCGGGGAGATGCCACTTGCAATGCAGGCATCATTATTACGTGTGTTAGAGCAGCGTACGATTCGCCCTGTCGGTTCAGAAAGAGAGATCAGTATTGATGTCCGTATCGTAGCGGCAACCAACCGAAACCTGCAAGAAGAGGTCAATCAAGGTAATTTCCGCAGTGACCTCTATTACCGTTTAAACGTTCTGAAAATTGAAGTGTGTCCGCTGCGAGAGCGCAAAACCGACTTATTTGAGTTGGTGCCATTTTTCAGCAACATGCTGACGCGCGAGCTCGGTATGCCTGCGCCCAAATGGGCGCACGAGGACATGGAAGCCATGAGTGAGTACGATTGGCCGGGAAACATTCGTGAGCTGAAAAACTTGATTGAGCGTTGTATCTTGCTTGGCAAACCACCTGCACACTATTGGCGAGAGCTGAATGGCGGGCATTCACTGCCTAATGTATCGATTACTGTTTCTCACTCTGCTGAGTTACCAACCTTTAGAGAAGGCAAAGAATTTACTGGCGAAGGCTATCCAAACAGCTGGACGTTAAAAGAAGTCGAGAAAGCACATATTAAACAAGTCGTTAACTTGCATGAAGGCAATAAGTCTGCTGCTGCTCGTGACTTGGGCGTAGCTCGCAAGACCTTAGAACGTAAATACAAAGAATGGGATTCTGAGGATGAGGAATATGCCGACTAACGGCCCACAGTACAAAGGATTGTCAAAATGGACGCACCGTTTTAAAACCATGGTGCGTTATCGCTTGTTATTCTTAACCTCTGCGCCGATTTTCCTCACATTGTTAGCTCTGATCGGCATTACCATTTATTGGTCTATTCATTACACGTGGCAAAATGCGCTGCTTGATGTCTCGGAACGTCTTGGTGTTGCAAATAACAGTGTAACGTTGTTACAGCAAAAGCAAGCCAATTACGTGCGGGCGTTTGCCGATTCGTACGATTTCCGTATTCGCATTAATAAAGGAACGCCACAAGGTGACCTGCAAAAGTGGGTCACAGAGCAGAAGAAAAGATATGCTTTAGATTTTCTCTCTTTCCAACGCGTTAATTCCATGGAAAACAAATTCCGCTTTATGGATCTCACCAAGCGCGAATCGTTTTTTGATGTACTCAATAAAGAAGAACTCGAACGCCTCGATCCTGAACTCGCCAAACGAGCAGAAGTGCCTATTCTTGCTGATGGTGACAGGGAGGCGCGTGGGTTAGTCAGTCGAACCGTGATTCCGGTATACAGCCAAGCGAATGATTTGATCGGCTTTCTGGATGGTGGTTTGCTCCTTAACAATAGTACAGTGCTGGTGGATCAAATCCGCGATCTCATTTACTTAAGTGATAATGACCGCCTTCGCCCTGTGGGTACGTTGACGGTATTTCTCGATGATTTGCGTGTGAGCACCAACGTTCCTCTAGACAGCGATCATAGACTAGGGCGCGCCATAGGCACTCGCGTGAGCGCAGAAGTGTATAACCAAGTACTTTCGAAGGGTGAACAGTGGGTTGACCGAGCATATGTGTATGACGCTTGGTATATTACGGCGTATCAACCGATCAAAGACCAATACGACAACGTCATTGGTATGCTTTATACCGGTTACCTAATGTGGCCATTCGTTAAAGCCTACATGACCAACATTGCCGAAATCAGCTTGATTACGGTTATGTTATTGCTGGTTTCTGGCGTGATGGTATATCGCGGTTCTTATGATCTGTTTCGACCGATCGAACGCATTCACAAAGTGGTGAAGCAGGTCCAACAAGGTAAAGAAAAACGGATTGGCCCGTTAGGATTAGATGCCGATCATGAACTTGCGCAGTTAGCCAGACAGTTTGATGATATGTTAGACGCGCTAGAAGAGCGCAAAATTGAACTGAAAAACTCCGCAGCTCAACTTGAATGCAAAGTTCAAGAGCGTACGGCAAGCCTGAGAGAAAAAACCCAAGATCTTGAGCTGCATATTCAATTGCTTAACCAAACTCGCGACAAACTCGTTGTTCATGAAAAACTGGCAGCATTGGGAGAACTCACCGCGGGGATTGCTCACGAAATTAATAACCCAACCGCCGTGATTCTTGGCAACGTAGAATTGATCCATTTTGAGTTGGGTGACGATGCAAGTCGAGTACAAGAAGAAATTGATGCGATTCACGCGCAAATTGATCGTATCCGCAATATCACACGCAGTTTATTGCAATACAGTCGCCAAGGCGGTGTTCAAGATGAAATCACTTGGCAACATGTCAATCCTATCATTGATGAAAGCATCACCTTGGTTAAAACTGGCACCAAGAAACGCGACGTTGAGTTTGTGACTGACCTACAAGCGCATACGTCCGTCGAGATAAACCGTCACCACTTGCTACAAATCTTAGTTAATTTGCAAATGAACGCCATTCACGCAATGAGCGGTAAAGGCACGTTAACAGTAGTCAGTGAAGACTGGATTGACGAGGGAGAAGTGAAAGGAGCCGCGATTCATGTTATCGATGAGGGCTGCGGTATTAAACCAGAAAACTTGAGTCGAATCTTCTCGCCATTTTACACAACGAAACGAGAAGGCACAGGGTTAGGGCTATCGGTCTCCCAAAGTATTCTCAGCCAAACGGGTGGTGAGTTAAAAGCAGAGTCTGAATGGGGAAAAAGCAGTAAATTCAGTATTTATTTACCTAAAAAAGCCGAACTGATCCTAGAGGTGACGAACATCGCTTAGTCACTTTTTTGAAGTATTAATGGAAAAAGAGCCACTGACGATAGTGGCTCTTTTTTGTATTTAATGACGCATTTATGTTTGCGCTTTTGCTTCTTAGAAACCTTACAATGATTTTACTTGGAGTGAATTAATAAAAACAACACTTGCAGTATGTAGCATGAACAAGTACCGTTGCCCGGTTTTTCTAAATACACCCCAATTGCTAAGGTAAAGGTTTTGATCTCCACAGCGAATATTACTCAACAATTCGGCGCTAAGCCGCTATTCGAAAACATTTCAGTTAAGTTCGGCGAAGGCAATCGCTATGGCTTAATTGGAGCTAACGGTTGTGGTAAATCAACCTTTATGAAGATCCTCAGCGGCGAGCTTGAGCAAACCAGTGGTAACGTAAGCTACGATCCAAACGAGCGCGTTGCAAAACTGAACCAGGACCAGTTCGCTTACGAAGAATTTACGGTAATCGATACCGTTATCATGGGTCATAAAGAGCTATGGGAAGTGAAGAAAGAGCGTGACCGTATCTACTCACTTGCTGAAATGAGTGAAGAAGACGGCATGAAAGTGGCTGACCTAGAAGTTCAGTTTGCGGAAATGGACGGCTACATGGCAGAAGCCAAAGCGGGCGAACTTCTTCTTGCGGTGGGTATTCCAATGGAGCAGCACTTCGGTCTAATGAGTGAAGTAGCACCAGGCTGGAAACTTCGTGTGCTTCTAGCGCAGGTTCTATTCGCAGACCCAGATGTGATGCTTCTTGACGAACCTACCAACAACTTGGACATGGACACAATCCGTTGGTTGGAAGACACGCTAAACGCGCGTAACTGCACAATGATCATCATTTCGCACGACCGTCACTTCCTAAACTCAGTATGTACACACATGGCTGACTTGGACTACGGTGAACTACGTGTTTACCCAGGTAACTACGACGAGTACATGACGGCGGCTTCTCAAGCTCGCGAACGTCTACTAAACGACAACGCTAAGAAGAAAGCACAAATCGCTGAGCTACAAACTTTCGTTGCGCGTTTCTCTGCAAACGCATCGAAAGCAAAACAAGCGACATCTCGTGCGAAGCAAATCGACAAGATCAAACTGGACGAAGTGAAAGCGTCTAGCCGTCAAAACCCATTTATTCGTTTTGAACAGTCTAAAGAGCTGTTCCGTAACGCTCTGATTGTAGAAAACCTGAGCCAAGGTTTTGAAGAGGACTTGTTCTCAGACTTCAATGCAATTTTTGAAGTGGGAGAGCGCGTTGCGATCATCGGTGAAAATGGTGTGGGTAAAACAACACTTCTAAACACGCTTGCTGGTGTACTTGAACCGCGTGCTGGTGAGTTCAAATGGTCTGAAAATGCAAACATCGGTTACTACGCGCAAGACCACGCGCATGACTTTGCAGAAGATATGAATCTAACGGATTGGATGGGTCAATGGCGTCAAGAAGGTGATGACGAGCAAGTCGTTCGTAGTTTCCTTGGTCGTATGCTGTTTGGTCAAGATGACATTAAGAAGTCAGTAAAAGTACTGTCTGGTGGTGAGCAAGGTCGTATGCTGCTTGGTAAGCTAATGATGCACAAGCCAAACATGCTGCTAATGGACGAACCAACCAACCACATGGACATGGAATCAATTGAATCTTTGAACACGGCGCTTGAGCAATACAAAGGCACGTTGTTCTTCGTCTCTCACGACCGTGTATTCGTAGACTCACTAGCAACGCGTATTATCGAAATCCGCGATGGTAAAATCACAGACTTTAAAGGCACTTACTCTGAGTTCCTAAAATCTCGTGGCGTTGACGCGTAATTACTCGCAAAGCGTTTAAAAAGCAAAAGCCTCGCTATTTAGCGAGGCTTTTTTGATATTTGGCCTTAATCCTTAAACTGACCGGTTATATACGCATAGATCCCGACCACGCCAAAGGTAATAATCATAGAAAGCATGATACCGCTGGGCGTAAGCAGAAAATTCCACAATTGGTCATTATTCATAGTCCACATCCTCTGTGAATCCGCATTATTGGTTTTAGTTTACACTGAAAAGGTGTTATTGGTTGCCTTTTACATCAAATTCAACCTTGTCGGCTCCTGTAAACACTTGGAAGCGCAAACCTTTCGCACGCGCAATGGTCGTAATACCAAATTGCTTCGCTAGATCTAACCCCATTTGAGTAACGCCAGAGCGAGAAAGCAGAACAGGAATGCCCATTTGAGCCACTTTAATCACCATCTCTGATGTAAGGCGACCAGTTGTGTAGAAAATTTTATCTTCACCTGTTTCTTCTTTGAGCCACATCTCACCTGCAAGTGTATCCACTGCGTTGTGACGGCCGACATCTTCCACAAATGATAACACCTCATTACCTTTGCAAACCGCACAGCCGTGTACTGCGCCCGCTTTTTTGTAGGTGTCGTTGTAATGAGTTAACGCTTCCAGCGCAGAATAAATTTCTGACTGCTTAAGAGGAACTTGAGGCACTTGATAATTTTCAAGCTGCTTCATCACGTTGCCATACATAGTGCCTTGGCCACAACCTGAGGTGACGGTTTTCTTTTTCAGGGCGCCTTCTAAGTGCTCAGTGTTTTCTTTAGTAATCACCGCTGCGGAATGCGTTTCCCAGTCAATAATAACGGATTCAATCGCGGCTGGATCGGACAGGAAGCTTTGGTTTTTTAAATAACCCAGTACTAGTGCTTCTGGACGCGAACCTAGCGTCATGAGCGTGACCACTTCTTTCCAGTTCAGCATGACCGTAAGAGGACGCTCGCAAGCGATTTGCTTCGTGAGCTTTTCGCCGTACTCGTCATACACATCGACTTCAATGGTTTGCAGGGGATTTTCACTGGTTTTAATAATATTTGGTTTCAGCACAGTCGTGTCCTAGTGATTAAGAGCGTTAGGTTGCTACGCATTTTAGCTTTTTAAATGGCTAGCAAATCTCATTCCAAAATAGCGGTTCCCACAGAAATTGCGAGGTTTTATGTCAACAATGCATTAAAACTGCGAGTTCGCAGTAATGACACATCAATACATTTGAGTTTCGTCTAGTTTGGTACTTATAGCCTGAGGGAGTATATAGACTAAGTTATATCAGCTTGGCGCGTTTATTGCTTCGAAGACAATAAAAATGGTCGAAAACGGGGGCAAAATGTCCTGTGTGTTTTCAGACCAAAAATAGAAAGACTGGGTGAGTTATGTCGGATAAGAAAGATTTCGAAAAAAATTACGAAAAGACTGAGGATACATGGCCAATCGGCGTAGAGCTTGTTGAGCATGAGATCAGTACAGGGATTTGGGTGACAACCCAATGGCAGTTGACAGGATTTGCGCTGAATCCGACGGAAGAGACTCCAGATGTTTGTCCGTTGCAATTACATAAAGATGAACGTACAGACTACCGCTTTAACTTAAGCTCTCTGCAACCTAAACTCTTTTTAGTGATGGATAACGTCGAGTCTGGTGAAAAACCAGCGATACAGTTACTGACGGCTTCACAATCTGTTGCGGCGCAATATATGGATGGTGATAACCTTGTACTATCTAACGATATGCCGTTAGCCGTTCAGGCTTGGATGGAAGCCTTTATCGGTCGCCACGGTGAGTTGTTAGAAGTAAGACGTAAGAAACGCAAAGGAGCGGGCAGAGCAAATGGCAACTAGTTTTTTAAGCCGTTGGTCGAAACGTAAGTTAGAAGAATCTTCCCAACATGATGAAGAGATCACGCCGATAGCAGAGACGGCGCAATCCGAAGATAGTGTCACAGCGCTTTCAAACGCTGACGAAAGCTCAGATGCTTTGAACGTCAATGAGGATAGTCAGGCTCCAGACATTACCGCGAGTGTAGAGACTGAAAAAACCGAAAAAATGTCTGTGGCGCAACTGCTGGTTTCTGAAGCTTCAGAAAGTGTCAAGAAAGCTGCGCTGCGCAAAATGTTCTTGTCCGAAGAATTTAACGTGCGTGACGGCCTAGACGATTACGATGATGATTACAGTAACTTAAAGTCACTTTCTCAAGACGTCGCTGAGACGCTGCGTGATTGGGTTAAAGACAAAGTGGAAGACGAACCAGACGCTGAAACTGCGCAAGGGTCTGAGCTTAACGCTAACGATATCGCATCTGAGGTAGTTGAAGACGCAGAGTCAAACACCGACAAAAATGCCCAAATTACTCAAGATGAAAATGAACTGTATATAAACACAGTGTCTAGTGAAAGTGATACTTTTGCTGAAGAATCACAGTCTAACGAGGTGAGACAAAATATACCACATAAATAATAGGTACATTTTGACTAAACACTCAATGAGCCGGCTGAGACAAAATGTCTCAACCGGTTTTTTTATCCCTACTATTTGTCAGTAAAATTGATAACCTATTGATTTTCAGTTGATATTTTATTGGCATGACACTTGCTATTTGTTGCTCAATACCAATCTGGTTGAAGTTAGTACGGACGCACTGCGTAGTATTCATCGCCTATAGATGGCGGAATAAGAATTCTCATTGATAAGTTAATCAGCAGAATCTCCGGCGCTAACTACACTAAGAGATGGAAAAGACTATCCATGTTCATAAATGGAATTGAGCAATGCTGAAACAATTATTAGAACAAGCAACTTCCAATAACGGTAAAGCGAGGCTGTACGCTTTCGAAAATACCGTAGAGTTGACCAATCTTATTCCACCAACCGTAAGCTATGAAAGCGGCGGTAATACTTTGATTGTGGGCCCAACAGCAATCATCGAAAGTGCGGCAGCGCAATTGTCGCAAATGAACAGCCTAACGCTGCTTTCTACCGATGGCGAAAAGGGCACAAATCCCGAGCTTTATTACGCCAATTCGGTTCAGGTTTCAGGGTTCTTAGGTACGTTTGAAGTTCTGATTGAAAATCATGGTTCGACCAACAATCTTGCCAAGGTCGCGATCAATAGCGATTGTTTCGATATCGTACTCGATCTTTGCCTTAACAGCTGCATGTCGGAAGAAGTCCCAGTACCGGGCTACTACCCAGTAGGTCGTGGCTATCCGAAACTGGCTGAAGCGTTGGAAGAGATTCCAACCTTAATGGGGACGTTCGATAAACCGAAATTCTTCCGTTTAGATACCGATTTATGTGCACACAGCTCTCGTGGCGTAAAAGGTTGCGAACGGTGTGTGGATGCTTGTCCGGCAGGGGCACTATCGAGTGAAGGCAGCGACAAAACGGGCCATCGCATCGAGATCAACCCATACCTATGTCAAGGCGTGGGTACTTGTGCTACAGCGTGTCCGACAGAAGCAATTCATTACGCACTGCCAAACCCTGAAGATACGCAAAAGTTTATTGAACGTACGCTCGCCAACTATGAGCAAGCGGGTGGTTTAGATCCTATCGTATTGATTTGCAGTTCTCGCCACGAGAGCTACAACGTGATGGCACTAAAAGCACTGCCAGATAATGTGATTCCAATTGTGGTGGAAGAACTGCCTTCGGTTGGTATTGATACTTGGTTCGCCGCGCTTGTGAATGGTGCTACTCAGGTGCTGTTTGCGGCTTCACGTTTTATGCCTCAAACCATTATTCGTGTGCTTAATAGCGAAGTTGGTATTGCTCAAGAGCTGCTCGGTCAGCTTGGTATCGCCAAAGAAACCATCGACATTCTGTATCTAGAGTCACTACGTGAAGGTGCTCCGACACTTTGTACTGAGTCTTTTGATTTGGCATTAGGTGATTTGCAAGGTAACAAACGTCAGCGTCTATTTACGGCGTTGGATGCGTTGTCGTCTTCTCGTATTCCAGTCGAGAACATTGTTGAGCTGCCAGCAAACGCGCCTTACGGCAATGTTTCTTGTGAGAGCAAAGATTGTACGTTGTGTATGAGCTGTGTGGCAGTTTGTCCTACACGTGCACTTCATACCGATGGTCAATCTCCGTCGCTTAAATTCGTCGAGCAAGACTGCATTCAATGTGGGCTGTGCGAGAAAGCGTGTCCAGAGAAAGTGCTGACGCTTACGCCTCGTATGAACTGGGTGAAAAAAGAGCGCCAAAAAGCGGTTGTGATTCACGAAGAGAAAGCAGCGGAATGTATTCGCTGTCATAAGCCATTCGCACCTCAGTCTATGATCGACATGCTACAAAACAAGTTACGCGGTCACTCTCATTTCTCTGATGAAGCGGCGATCAATCGTATCGCGATGTGTGAAGACTGCCGTGTGATCGACATGTTTGAGTCGATGGCAGAAGACCCAATGAAACAACTGAAATACTAGGAGCTCGCAGTGGACACACAACAAGAACAAACACTGAGAACAGACATTTATCTCGTTTTATCCGCACTTTTTCGTAGTGCGCCTAGTGATGAAATGCTGGCGTTCCTGAAATCGCTAGAAATTGAGCCGTCTGAGAGCGCGATGCAAAAAGCTTGGCTCGCACTGCAACAAGCCGCGAACGAAGCGCAGCGAGAAGCGTTAGAAGAAGAATATCAAGATCTGTTTATTGGCATTGGACGTGGTGAAGTTGTGCCATTCGGATCTTGGCATCGTACTGGCTCGATGATGGAAAAGCCGTTAGCGGAAATTCGTCGCGATTTGGATCTTTTAGGCATCGAACGAGAAGAGAACGTGAAAGAGCCTGAAGACCATATTTCTGCACTGTGCGAAGTGATGGCAATGCTGACAGGTGAAGAGGAAGAACTTCAACAAGCGGTGTTTAACAAACACATTGCCCCTTGGTTCCAATCTTTTACGCGCCAACTAGAGAGCGCAGAAAGCGTGAACTTCTACAAGCCAGCTGCACAGCTTTGCGATGCGTTTTTAACGTTAGAGCAAGTGCGCTTTAGCGTGAACACCAAAAGCAGTAAGAACAAATTAAAAATTGATGTGAAAAACGTCACTGATTACGAGTAATCGAGCAGTACTTGGTCATATCGATAGAGAGGCATGAGTCTCCAAAGATCTACCGTAAGGTAAGGAAGCAATGATGAAAGATAATAAAGAAATAAACACAAGCCGTAGGGATCTCCTAAAAGGCTTCACAACCGCTGCCGTTGCCGGTGCTGTTGTTGCGGGAACCACGAAAGTGGCCGTTGCTTCAGAAACGGTTGAGCCTTCTGAAAACGACGTGAAGAAGAAAGGGTATCGTGAAACTCAACACATTCGCGATTACTACGACACACTTTAGGAGATAACGGATGAAACTTGTCAAACGCTCCGACAGTGTGAGCAAAGAAACGAACCAGCTTGGCGTATCTCGTCGTGCATTCATGAAAAACACTTCGCTTGCCGCTGGTGGCGCAGTGGTTGGTGCTAGTCTATTCGCACCGGGAATGATGAAAAAAGCGCAAGCAAAATCAGTCGATCCAGAAGCGAAAACAGAAGTAAAACGTACTATCTGTTCTCACTGTTCAGTGGGTTGTGGTATTTACGCAGAAGTTCAAAATGGTGTTTGGACGGGTCAAGAGCCTGCATTCGACCACCCATTTAACGCCGGTGGTCACTGTGCAAAAGGTGCAGCACTGCGTGAACATGGCCACGGTGAGCGCCGTCTTAAATACCCAATGAAGCTTGAAAACGGTAAGTGGAAAAAGCTTTCTTGGGATCAAGCGATCGAAGAAATCGGTAACAAGGTGATGGACATCCGTAAAGAGTCCGGCCCTGATTCGGTTTACTTCTTGGGAAGCGCAAAGCACAGCAACGAACAAGCGTATTTGTTCCGAAAAATGGCATCACTTTGGGGTACGAACAACGTTGACCACCAAGCGCGTATTTGTCACTCAACAACCGTGGCGGGTGTAGCGAATACTTGGGGTTACGGTGCGATGACCAACTCTTTCAATGACATGCACAACTGTAAGTCGATGCTATTCATTGGTTCAAACCCAGCTGAAGCACACCCAGTAGCGATGCAGCACATTCTGATCGCAAAAGAGAAGAACAACTGTAAGATCGTCGTAGCGGATCCTCGTCGTACACGTACGGCAGCAAAATCGGATCACTATGTCTCACTTCGTCCTGGTTCTGACGTAGCATTCATTTGGGGTGTGTTGTGGCACATCTTCGAAAACCAATGGGAAGATAAAGAGTTCATCCGTCAACGTGTATTCGGTATGGATGAGATCCGTGCTGAAGTGGCGAAATGGACGCCAGCAGAAGTTGAGCGCGTAACAGGCGTAAGCGAAGAAGACGTTTACCAAACAGCAAAACTGCTTTCTGAAAATCGCCCGGGCTGTATTGTTTGGTGTATGGGTGGTACTCAGCATACTACTGGTAACAACAACACACGTGCTTACTGTGTGCTTGAGCTAGCGCTTGGAAACATTGGTAAATCAGGCGGTGGTGCAAACATCTTCCGTGGTCACGATAACGTACAAGGCGCAACCGACCTTGGCGTGCTCTCTGACACGCTACCGGGCTACTACGGCCTTTCTGAAGGCGCTTGGCGTCATTGGTCAAAAGTGTGGGAAATCGATTACGAATGGATCAAAGGTCGTTTCGATGACAACGCTTATAGCGGTCAGAAACCAATGCACAGTGCAGGTATTCCTGTATCTCGTTGGGTTGATGGTGTACTGGAAAACAAAGACAACATTCGTCAACGCGAAAACATCCGTGCAATGTTCTACTGGGGACACGCAGTGAACTCTCAAACACGTGGTGTTGAGATGAAAAAAGCGATGCAGAAGTTGGACATGATGGTGATTGTGGACCCATACCCAACGGTTGCTGCGGTAATGAACGACCGTACCGACGGCGTTTACCTGCTTCCTGCAACAACACAGTTTGAAACACACGGCAGCGTTACCGCATCTAACCGCTCTCTACAATGGCGTGATCAGGTGATTGAACCTTTGTTTGAATCAAAACCAGACCACGAAATCATGTACCTGCTTTCGAAGAAACTGGGCTATTCCGATCTTCTGTTCAAAAACATCCGTGTTGAAAACAACCAGCCGGTGATTGAAGACCTAACGCGTGAATTCAACAAAGGCATGTGGACGATTGGTTACACAGGCCAAAGCCCAGAGCGTTTGAAAGCGCACCAACAAAACTGGCATACGTTCCACAAAACCACACTGGAAGCGGAAGGTGGCCCTGTCAACGGTGAAACCTATGGTCTACCTTGGCCATGCTGGGGCACACCAGAAATGAAACACCCAGGTACACACATTCTGTACGATACGTCCAAGACGGTTGCAGAAGGTGGCGGTAACTTCCGTACGCGCTTTGGTGTGGAATTTGAAGGCAAGAGCCTTCTTGCAGAAGACAGTTATTCGAAAGGCTGTGAAATCAAAGACGGTTACCCAGAGTTCACTGACAAGTTGTTGAAACAACTTGGTTGGTGGGACGACTTAACTGCTGAAGAGAAAGTGGCAGCAGAGGGTAAAAACTGGAAGACTGACCTTTCTGGCGGTATTCAGCGTGTCGCGATCAAGCACGGTTGTATTCCATTTGGTAACGCGAAAGCGCGTGCGATTGTTTGGACGTTCCCAGACCGTGTGCCACTGCATCGTGAACCACTTTACACACCACGTCGTGACCTTGTAACGGATTACCCAACTTGGGAAGACAAAGATGCAATCTTCCGTGTTCCTACGTTGTATAAATCCATTCAAGAGCAAGACAAATCGGGCGAGTACCCAATCGTTCTGACTTCTGGTCGTCTGGTTGAATACGAAGGTGGTGGTGAAGAAACGCGTTCAAACCCATGGCTTGCCGAGCTTCAACAAGAAATGTTTGTCGAAGTAAATCCGAAAGACGCGAACGACCTTGGTTTCAGAGATGGTGATGATGTTTGGGTAGAAGGTGCAGAGAAGGGACGAATCAAGGTGAAAGCGATGGTAACACGTCGTGTGAAACCTGGTTTGGCGTTCATTCCGTTCCACTTTGGCGGTAAGTTCGAAGGTGAAGACCTACGTCCTAAATACCCAGAAGGTACACAGCCTTACGTTGTTGGCGAATCGGCCAACACGGCAACCACTTACGGTTACGACCCGGTTACCTTGATGCAGGAAACCAAAGTAACCCTATGTAACATTCGTAAAGCGTAAGGAGTCTGACAATGGCACGAATGAAATTTCTATGTGACACCAAGCGCTGTATCGAGTGTAACGGCTGTGTTACTGCATGTAAGAACGAAAACGACGATGCGCTTGAATGGGGCATTCAGCGTCGCCGCGTGGTAACACTAAACGACGGTGAAGCTGGTGAAAACTCTATCTCTGTTGCTTGTATGCACTGTACCGATGCGCCTTGTATGGCAGTTTGTCCAGCTGATTGTTTCGAACATACTGAAGACGGCATCGTTCTTCACAATAAAGATCTGTGTATCGGTTGTGGTTACTGTTTGTTTGCTTGTCCGTTTGGCGCACCTCAATTTCCTAAACAAGAGGCGTTTGGTGAACGTGGCAAAATGGATAAATGTACTTTCTGCGCGGGCGGCCCAGAAACAGAGCCTGGCTCTGAGGAAGAACGCCAAAAGTACGGTGCGAACCGTATCGCAGAAGGCAAGTTACCGATGTGTGCATCGCTTTGTTCAACCAAAGCGCTGCTTGCGGGTGACGCAGAGAAAGTCTCTGACATTTTCCGTCAACGTGTGGTAGAACGCGGCGCGAAAAACGCAGGTTGGACAGACGGAAACGATCTTTCTTACGATGCGACGAAAAGCTAAGTAAGGAGAGGCACATGTTAAACACGCTTAAACGTGCATCTCTAGCAATGTTGTCAATGATGACGGCATTGCTGCTGACTTTTGCAATGCCTGCTTCAGCAGAGGGACAATCTTCTAAAGTTATTCAACAGGAGATCACGCAACTCGCCGGGGCAGACTATTGGCGCGAAGTCAGAGAGGGGCAAGAAGGCTACACCACGTCTCAATCGCCAGAACATGGCGTATTGATCAGTAAACCTGGTGAGACTTGGTACATTCTAAAAGAAAAATGGATGTCTCCTGCTGGTGCTGTCGCGATTTTCGGCAGTATTGCAATGGTAATCATGGCTTACGTATTCGTTGGTCCTTTGATGCTTAGCAAGCCGCGTACTGGTAAAAAAATGAAGCGTTGGTCTCGTTTAGACCGCGCGCTTCACTGGAGTGTGGCGTTTACATTCTTAACGCTGGCATTCAGTGGTTTGATGCTAGTTTACGGTAAGCACTTCTTAAAACCGTACGTTCCTACTGAGTTCTGGGGCTTTATCGTCATGTTGGCGAAGCAGTACCACAATTACATGGGACCATTGTTCTTCATTTTACTGATGCTCGTGCTCTTTAAATGGTGGCGCAAGTCGATTCCAAACATGACAGATGTTCGTTGGTTTATGAAAATGGGCGGCATGGTTGGTAAACACAAAGGCACACATCCGTCAGCTGGTTTCTCAAACGGTGGTGAGAAGGCAATCTATTGGTTGTTAATCTTCTTTGGTGCTATCGCGGCAGTGAGTGGCTTAGTTCTGGACTTTCCTATCTTTGGCCAAACTCGCCGTGACATGGAGCTTTCTAACTTAGTTCATGCGATTTCGGCGCTGATTCTAATCTGTGGCTTTATCTTCCACATCTATATTGGTCTATTCGGTATGGAAGGTGCGCTAGAAGGCATGGTGACAGGTGAAGTTGATGAAACATGGGCGAAAGAGCATCACGATCTTTGGTATGAGGAAGTGAAGTCCAAAGAAGCGATGGGTGAAACAGATACGGCACAAACGGAAGTAAAAGGAGCGAAAGCGAATGAACAAACCTCATAACGGGATTTGGGTTGCGTACATCCTGAGCTGTCTGACCCCGTTTACGTTTCTGATCTCAGGCGTTATCGCAATTATCTATGCGGGTTACCGATTAGATAAGGGAGAAGACAGCGACGTAGTGATTTCTCATTACTACGGTTTAATTCGCACCTTCTTTCTCTACCTGACGTTTTTTGTTGTGTTGATCGTCACCGTCGCGACTTCTAACGGTGTACTCGTTGGCGTGAGTGATTATTGGTTGCATAGTACTTTGCTTGAAACCATCGCTTACTTTATTCCTTGGGTAGGGATGGTGTTTGCTGCATTAGCCATCTTGGTGTGGTTTATGCGAATGTTTCAAGGGATGCAGCAACTGCTCAATAACCAACCACACAGACCATCGACAGGTCCAAACCTTTAATCAGTATTCTTTAAGCAAAACCGCCGTAATAGGCGGTTTTTTTGTTGCTGTTTTGTCTCAAATATGAAGCGTTGAGTCGCAGTGGTGATACTTGATGCAACTTATTGAGTGAATTTACGTAACTGGGCAGAAAATCATAGTTAAGTAAGAAACATGTAAAAAAATCGCGTCACGATGAGACATTAGTCTCACTCACGCTATTGTTCATTTACTCAGGATTCATCGTCCCGTTAAAGTACGCTGCGCTCAGAAATTCAAAGAGTTGCATACGTGAAAATTGCCATCAATACATTCAGTCTACGCATACAGAGGAATCTCTATCGGAGGATGTTTGATTAAGGCATCTTGCTCTCACAAATAAAAAGAGCGAAACGAGCATTAAATGATGCGGCAAGGTAAGAAAAGGACAAACACGTTACGGCTATGATCCCTCAATTCGTCATTCCTATCACGAATCGCTTTGGCGAAAGTTATCACTTCTCTGGTCAGTTACTTACTAGCGGCGAACCTAAAACATTCGTGACCAAACAAGAGGCAATAGAGTTTCTTGAGAGCTTTGGTGAGCTTGACCTTCGCTCTGTCGAGGACTTGTTCTATACGATTGGTCAATTCAAGCCAAACATACCTGACGGTGAGCTTACTTCCCAACACTATAATTCAACGTTTGCCAATGCTTTGGTGAACGGTGATTTGCATGTCGCTCGAATTGTACCTACCGGCGAAAACTACGCACTCTCGTCAGCGGTTACGCCTCCACCGACTCAAAATACCGTCAATGCAAAACCATCGAAGGGAAAGGGGAAGTCGAATAAAAAGAGTGGCAGAAGTGCCGCATCCGCCAAGCCTCAGCAACAAAGCAGCGAAAAACATGAGAAAGCCGGTGATCCTGTATCACTTGTGACGGGTGAAGAAATTCTCGAACTCTATGATATCGAGCTACAACAAGGTACTACTTGGCAGCGTACTTACCGCTCTTCGCAGTCGGATGTAAATCATGGAATGGGCTTTGGTTGGCGACATGCATTTCAGTTTGAATTACGCGAAAAGACGGACGAGAAAGACAATGTTATCGCTTGGGAGTTTGTTGACGATAAGGCCGATATCACAGAATTTGAGCCAGTAGATATTGGAGCAACAAGTTACCAGATATACGCTGGTGCGAGCTGTTATTTCCTAAATTCAGCAACTCGGATCGTGACGCTCGCTAGTGGGCATCAATATCGATTTGAACAGAAAGATGATCGTTGGGTTGTTAAACAAGTCAGAAATGGCACGTTTTCAACGTTTCAACTGCAGTATTCTCGAAACCATCGATTGATCGAGATTGCATACAACAAGCGTCCGGTTCTTGAATGTCAATATGATAAGCAAGGACGCCTTGTAGAACTGCTAAATGCAAAGTCCCAAAAAGTTCTGACAACTTATACCTATGATGAGCACGATGATTTGGTCAGTGCAACTAATCATTTAGGCTTAAAGGAACAGTATCAATACCGCGGGCATTTAATTGTTAAACGTGTACGACCAACTGGCTTTACTCATTATTTTGAATGGGATGGCGAAGGTGCAAAAGCGAAATGCATCAGAAACGTTGGGGACGCAGGAATTTATGACTATCGCTTCCATTATCAAGGAAATCACTCTTCTTATTCTGACTCGTTAGATCATCAATGGTCTTTCTTGCATGACGAGCAGGGTAACTTACTCGAGAAAATAAGCCCCACAGGTAGAACTTGGCGATGGCAATATGATGAATTAGGGCGAAAAGCGCAAGCTATCTATCCTGATCAGTCAACGGTCAATTATCAATATAATCAGCATGGTCAATTAGTTTCTAAGTTTCATTCCTCTGGCAAAGAAATTCAATATGGTTATGACGGCTTAGGTAAGTTAGTTAAAACGGTTTCACCTGACGGGGATATCGAGAAGGCTTACTACAATAGCCTCGGTCAAAGAGTTTGGGATACCGATCAGTTCGGCTGTGTCACGGAATATGATTACGATAAACACGGTCAAGTCGTCAAAAAAGAGTCTGAAGATGGTAAGAAAAGTCAGTGGTGGTGGGATGAACAACAAAGACTTATCGCGAATGAAATAGACGGTACATTACTTCGTTATAGCTACAATGAAGAAGATTTAGTGAATGGCGTTGCTTATCCCGATGGGTGTATTGCTCAACTCGCTTATGATCAATTTGGCAGGCGTACATCAGTTCGTTATTTTAACGACGAAGACAAAGTCGGTTATAGCGAAGAATATTCTTACGATGAGCACAGCCGTGTTGCTCAGATTCGAACGCCAGCAGGCATTACCTCGTATCAATGGGGAGCACTCGCGCAACAAGAAGCAGTCATCTTTCCCGATGGCAGCCATATTTCTTACGAATACGATCAACAACGTAACCTGACTAAATTAGTTCGGAGTGACGGCTTAGAGTTCGAATTCCTGTATGACGATGAAGGCCAGCTGTCAGGAACTGTCGGGTTTGATAATCTACAAAGCCAATTTGATTATGATCATATGGGGCGAATCCATCGTAAGCAAGTCGCCGATAGGACGGTGCTGTATCGCTATGACGCTGCGGGTTATCTCAAGCACGTCAAAGCAGGAAATGGTAGCAGTATTGTAGAGAACCACTTCAATTATACGCTTGGTGGGCGACTTACTTTCGCATCCAATCGCCATCACACATTGCAATACCAATACTCTTCATTCGGGCATTTAACAAAGCGCATTCAAGGCCAGTTTGAGATAACGCAGGAGTTTAACAGAGTTGGCCAACGCGTATCTCAGGTACTGCCAGATAATACGGAGCTGAACTTCTCTTATGATCGATATGGGCGTTTTTCAGCGATTCGGTTTGGAAACCTAGATTTACCTCAAATCAAATTTCATTACGATGAAATGGGACGAGTTTCCCAAATTGAAACGGCATATTTTAATGAGCGCATCATTTATGATGGTGTTGGTCGTTTGGTTGAACAGCATTGGCCAGATAGAGAGAAAAAGTACGTTTACAATGCGCAAAACCGTATTTCATCAATCATTGATAATACGGCAGGAGCAACACACTATCAGTACGATGCCTTAGGGCAACTTAAACGAGTCAATGCTTCCGGAGATGTGACTAAATTTGAATACGATAGTTTTGGCAATCCTACTTTGCCAACTTCAGAGGTATTCGCTGATCGTATTGAAGTACACGATGGTGTCAGGTTCAAATATGACGCGCAAGGAAACCAGACAAAACGTGAGGGGCAAGGACACGTTCAGACTCGCGTATTTGATGCGTTAAATCAGCTCATTGAAGTTCACACCGACGATGGTATCAGTCAATATGAATATGATGCATTAGGGCGCAGAACGAAAAAAATTACACAAAAAGGCGTTACGGAGTTCCTGTGGGAAGGTGAACGTTTAATTGGTGAACGCTCTTCAGGTGCTTTCCGTTGGTACCTATATCAACCCGAAACTTACACGCCAGTGGCACTGCTAGAAAATGACGTTATTTATTGGTACCAGTGCGATCAAGTTGGTAAACCAGAGCGACTGATCGATTGCGAAGGGAATGTTGTATGGAGTGCCAGCTACGATGCTAACGGCTTTGCTCATGTACATATTGAAAATGTAGCAAATCCACTGCGTTTTCAAGGACAGTACTTCGATCAAGAAACCAACTTACATTACAACCTCGCTCGGTATTACGATCCTAAACTAGGACGTTTTATCCAACAAGATCCGATATCTATTGTTGGTGGTATTAATCATTACCAATATGCAGTCAACCCTATCCAGTGGATTGATCCAACAGGTTTCCTTTGTGAAGAAGGGCTAAAACGCTTGGGTCAAATGTTGGCAGAGTATCAAGCGCAAAGCGATGTCCCCCAAGAGGTTTGCGATCAGATTTTAGAAGCAGCAAAAGAGTCATCCGTCGGAGAAGATGGCGTTCGATCGCAAGTCAAAATCCGAAAACCCAAAGGTAAAAATCATATTCGATATGAATACGATTTAGACCATATTGATTGCGAGAAAAATGAAATTACTTTTTATCGTCATATCAATCATTCAGATGGCAGCCGACACGAAGTGCAGTATGTTGTTGGGATTGAGGAATTTGTAAATGCGCATGTTTTTGACTCAGAGAAAGTTGGCGGGGAAGAAGGTTGCACGATCTTTACTGAAGATCTTGTGCTGAATAAAGCAGAGTATAAAGAAAACTCTGAACTCAATACGAGTGATTATGAGCTAACAGAAAGAAACAAAGAAAAAATTGACGAATGCTTAAAAGAGCGTCAAGAGGCAATCGACGCTCGAGCTGGCGAAGAGGGATATAACGCTCAAATTGGTAATATTAACCAACAGTCTGCAAAAATAGGTGAGTTGGCCGCGGATGACTTTGTCCGGAGTAAACGTCCTAATGCTAAGCTGCTTCATCCCAAAGATATTGGAACCTCAATTTCGAAGCCGGGCGACTTTGATATGGTTTACCTCTCAGATGATCCTGAAGAAATCATCATCGTTGAGGCTAAGGGGGGCAGCAGCCCGCTCGGCAGTCGTAAAATTGGCAATGAAGCATATCAGCAAGGGACAAGTAAATATGCGGCGGAAATAGTTAAGTTAATGTCAGAGAATAAAGAAGGAACGACTGAAAAATTAGCTGCCGACGAAATCCAATTTGCAGCTTTCTCCGGCATACCTATTCGATATATACATACTCAAGCAAGCATCCCAGAAAGTGGAAAAGCCTCGGACGTAAAACTAGAAGTGGCAGAATTTAAAATTGATTCAGAAGGACTAAAGTAAAAATGCAAAGCAAAGAATCGGTCAAAGTTGTAGAGCGCAAAGCAAATCCTGAACTTGACACTCAAGCCATTGTGAATCGGAAAAAATTTATAAACCGGCTCTTAGATAACAGAAAAGAAGGTCTTAAAATCAGGCGGGAAAACCTGGTCAGTCTTGGTGATTTTGCCATTGACCAGGTTCGCTGGTATACCTGGTTTCAAGCCTCACATGAAGATGAGCAAATATGTACCTTGCGTCTTTATGAAACTTCGCTAATGGGCGCATGTTATCATCGGCTCGCTATGTATCAGAAAGAACCATTAAGTATCCAGATACTCGGCTATCCAGAAGTGACATGGGATGGGGAAGGTATTTTAAAAACAGGCTTCATTTGTCCTTCAATGTGGCTAGATGCGTATTTTACTTCGGTGATTGTGCGTGATAAACCTAGCATGGACGTATTGGCGAACTTTCCGATTTCTTTGATGAGACAAAGCTCTACTAAAGCGGGTGAATTGTCTTACATGTTAGTAGATGTCATCCAGTCGTTTCATAATCGCACATCGGACTATCCTGATAAGCTCGTCGCAGCAATGGACGCAGCGGTAGCCCAAGGGGATAACTGGGCGTTGGAAATTGCGATGGGGATCCTAGAAACCTTCGCAGCGCTCACTACTAACATTGGTTATGATTTTGAGGAAGTGCTCGTTAAAAACCTACAGTTCCAAGAGAAATATCATCTTAGAGAATTAGGACCAGATAGGATAGGCATCAGAACTTTTATCAACTTCCCTCTGCTTGGCATGGCTTGCATGTGGTACGACAAAGGCAACCGTCTATCTGTTGAAACTGGTTGGCTTCCTCCCTATCTTGTCGAAGGACGTTGGTTAGAAGATGTAAAAGCAGGGAAGATCACTCGATAAACCCCTTTAGTTAGCAATTCCGTATATGAGCCACCTCTCATGGGGTGGCTTTTACGTTTATGGTAGAGAGTTTGCTGTTTGTTGAACCATATAGTGCGCATTATGTTGGTGCACTAAAACCATATTGGTGCATTTATTAGCATGTTAAACACCATTTCAAGAATACGTAATTTTATTAAAGTTCATACAAAACAATAAATTAAAGCGTAAGTGTTAGAAATATAAATTATGGAATGAGAATTGCTCTGTTAGACGCTCTATAAATTAAGTTCACCAAATTGGTGATGAGCCTAACTTTGATGCACAGGATAAGTGCGCTACAGATCAACGGAGACAATCATAATGAGTGTAACTGCCAATCAGGTACACGGCGCTGTACAAACTCTCACGCAAAGTTCCGACACACTTTTCTTACTACTTGGCGCAATCATGGTTTTTTTGATGCATGCTGGTTTTGCTTTCCTTGAAGTAGGAACCGTGCGCCAAAAGAACCAAGTTAATGCTTTAGTTAAAATATTGGCTGATTTCGGTATATCCGCCATCGCGTATTTTTTTATTGGATACTGGGTCGCTTATGGCGGCACCTTCTTTGCTGATGCAGAGACATTATCTCAAGGCAATGGTTACGAGTTGGTGAAGTTCTTTTTCTTGCTGACCTTCGCTGCAGCGATTCCTGCTATTGTTTCTGGTGGTATCGCAGAACGAGCTCGTTTTTATCCGATTCTAATCGCAACATTTTTCACTGTCGGCATCGTATACCCGTTATTTGAGGGAATGATCTGGAACGGAAACTTTGGTGTTCAAGCTTGGTTTGAAAATACCTTTGGTTATGGCTTTCACGACTTTGCAGGTTCAGTTGTTGTGCATGGTGTTGGCGGCTGGATAGCGTTGGTTGCCGTTGTGTTTTTGGGCATGAGAAAAGGCAGAGTTCGAGCAGGAAAGCATACCAACTTTGCACCTTCGAATATTCCGTTTTTGGCTTTGGGAGCTTGGATCTTATGTGTGGGGTGGTTTGGCTTCAACGTCATGTCAGCTCAAACCGTGTCAGGCATAAGTGGCTTGGTGGCTATGAACTCATTGATGGCAATGGTCGGGGGCATTGTCGCGTCACTGTTGGCTGGTAAGGATGACCCTGGCTTTATTCATAACGGCCCACTAGCTGGCTTGGTTGCTGTATGTGCGGGCTCAGACTTAATGCATCCTATCGGTGCTTTAGTGACAGGTGCGATTGCTGGCGTGCTATTTGTTTATCTTTTTACCCACCTACAAAACAAAACCAAGATTGATGATGTGCTAGGTGTCTGGCCTTTACACGGTGTATGTGGCGCTTGGGGTGGTATTGCCGCTGGGATTTTTGGTCAAAGCGCATTGGGTGGGCTAGGTGGCGTGAGCATTATCGTTCAGCTTCTAGGAACGCTTTTGGGCCTTTCCATCGCAGTGCTTGGGGCGCTTGCAGTCTACGGCGCGATTAATACCAGTATGGGACTAAGGCTTTCAGAAGAAGACGAATTCAATGGCGCTGACCTAGCCATTCATAAAATATCTTCGACCAACGAGGATTGAGGCCAATATGGGAGCGGCATAAAGCCGCTCTTTTAGCAATTGCCTTTCTTGGCTTGGCCTGGAGGACAGAAATTACCATTACCTCGATGGTCATCATCATTGGTGCTGACTCTTACCTTTACATCATCGACTTCGCTGTCAACATTGGTAAGTTGACAGCCTGCCAAAGTCAGAAGCAATGTAAACGTTAGAGATACTTGTCTCATTGCTGTTCCTCTTAAATTGTAATTCTAATAGTGACCATTACGACTATGGTCTAATCCATATTACTACTGTTGCTATTCTTTCAGTGTTAAGCTAATGAAAAAACAGCAAGGATGAGTTATGAATTTCCCTTATAGAAATATTGTAGTACTTACTGGTGCAGGTATCTCGGCCGAATCTGGTATTCAAACATTTCGTGCGCAAGATGGCCTATGGGAGAATCACCGTATCGAAGATGTAGCAACGCCTGAAGGGTTTGCTCGCGATCCGGACCTTGTTCAAGACTTTTACAACCAACGCCGCAAGAAACTTCAAGATAATGCGATAAAGCCTAATGCAGCGCATGAAGCATTAGGTCGTCTAGAGGCTGAGTTAGAAGGTAAAGTGACGGTCATCACTCAAAATATAGATAACCTTCACGAAAGAGGCGGCAGTCAGAATGTGATTCACATGCATGGTGAGTTGCTCAAGGCCCGCTGTAGTGAATCTAACCAAGTAGTAGAGCACAATGAGGACATTAAGACAGGCGAACTTTGTCACTGTTGTCAGATCCCTTCACAAATGCGACCACATATTGTTTGGTTTGGTGAAATGCCACTGCGAATGGGTGATATCTACGCGTCATTAGAAGAAGCAGATTTGTTTATTTCTATTGGGACTTCTGGCGTTGTGTATCCCGCAGCAGGTTTTGTTCATGATGCAAAAATGCACGGCGCACATACCATTGAAATTAACCTAGAACCTAGTGCGGTAGAAAGTGAATTTGAGGAGAAACGCTACGGAAAAGCAAGCGTTGAGGTTCCAAAATTAGTTGACGAGATACTGGCTCTAGAAGGAAAAGAAAGAGCGTAATAACTTCAACAGGAAGAGTTTTTGTCTTGTCATTAAGAGCAAAAAAGCGGCTCATGAGCCGCTTTTTCATATCTTTAAAACTAACGAATTAGTTATTCACTTTTAGCTTTTGGAAGTACTCATCGTACATTACGCTCGCTTCGCCAACTTCATCTTGCCAAGTACCGCTGTCCATCACTTCTTGTGGTGGGAAGATGCTTGGATCATTAGCAAATTCTTTCGGTAGCAGATCGTGTGCCGTTTTAACTGGAGTAGGGTAACCAATCTCTAGTGCGATTTTAGCTGCATTCTCAGGACGTAGTAGGAAATCGATCATCTTATGAGCGGCGCCAACGTTCTTCGCGCCAGTTGGAATAGCTAAGCTGTCCATCCAGAAGATAGTGCCTTTTTCTGGCCAGATGATGTCGATGTTCGCGCCTTCTTGACGAGCCATGTATGCAGAACCGTTCCAAAGCATGCCTAGTGAAACTTCACCCGCAAGGTAAGGGTTTGCAGGAAAGTCTGAGTTAAATACTAATACGTTTGGCATTAGCTTTTTCAGTTCTTCGTAAGCGGCTTTGATTTCTTCTGGGTTAGTCGTGTTTGGTGAGTAGCCAAGCTTAGTCAATGCAATGTGGAATACTTCGCGAGAATCATCCATCAGCATTAGTTGACCTTCCCACTTGCTATCCCAGAAATCATCCCATTTAGAAACCGATGACTTGTCTAGCATGTCAGCATTGATACCAATACCGGTCGCACCCCAAATGTATGGGATAGAGTAGTTGTTGTTCGGATCGAACGGTTTGTTTAGGAAGTTAGTATCAAGATCGGTAAAATGAGATAATTTATCTTTGTCGATCTGTTGTAGCATGCCTTCTTTACGCATTTTAGAGACGAAATAGGTAGACGGTACTACCAAGTCGTAACCAGAACCTTGAGTTTTTAGTTTTGCGTACATACTCTCGTTAGATTCGTATGTAGAGTAAATAACTTTGATTCCAGTTTCTTTTGTAAAGTCTTCAAGAACTTCGTTTGGAATGTATTCCGACCAGTTGTAGAAATACAGTTCTTGATCAGCAGCCATTGCAGGGGTAGCGATGAGCGTCGCTGCACATAGAGCGCTTGCGTAGAATTTACTTTTCATTTGTTTTCCGTTTTGTTTCGCGATTGGACAAGTCAATACTAGCTGGAGTTATCAAGTTGAGCCAAATCGCAGTAAGCACAAATATGTTCATTTAGCTTGAATATCGTTGTCTCCTTGTTATGAGACGATAAATCTATGATACCAAGACAAACAAACCTAGCAACGCGCGATTATATCAGCCTAAGACAAAAATAGGCAGCGTATTGCTGCCTATTTTCCTATGGTTGATGACTTGTTACACAAGCTAGATTATTGTCCCGCTTTCAGCTTTAGGAAGTAATCTTCGTATTTAACGGTTAGATCACCAACCGCATCTTGCCATTCAACGCGGTCAAGGTCTTCTTGAGAAGGGAACAGTGGTGCAACGTCTTTAAACTTAGCATTCGATTCTTCCACCGCCGTTAGGTAGCCAGTATCACGAGAGATTTGCTCTGCGATTTCTGGGCGCAGTAGGAAGTCAATCATCTTGTGAGCGGCTTCTACGTTCTTCGCACCGGAAGAGATAGCGAAGTTATCAACCCAGCCGATACCGCCTTCTTTAGGAAAAACGAGTTTAAGGTTCAGGCCTTCACTTTGTGCCGCTGCGGCGCTACCGTTCCAAAGCATACCAACGCCCACTTCACCAGACATGTAAGGTGCGCCAGGGTTGTCAGAGTTGAAAACTAAAACGTTAGGCATCAACTTTTGTAGCTCAGCGTACGCTTCATCGATTTGCTTAGGGTCTTTTGAGTTACCTGAGTAGCCAAGTTTACGCAGAGCGATATGGAACACTTCACGAGTGTCGTCCATCAACATTACTTGACCTTCAAGCTCAGGCTTCCATAGGTCAGCCCAGCTTTGGAAGTCGTTTGGATCGTACATATCTGCGTTAACCGCTAGGCCTGTAATCGCAACAACGTGTGGGATAGAGTAGTCGTTACTTGGATCGTAAGGCTTGTCTAGGTAGTTTTTATCTAGGTTGCCGAAGTTTTTCAGCTTAGTCTTATCGATCTTTTGTAGCATGCCTTCGTCACGCATCTTCGCCACGAAGTACGTTGAAGGTACTACTAGGTCATAACCTTGGTTATGAGTTTTTAGCTTTGCGTACAAAGTTTCGTTCGACTCGTAAGTCGAGTAGATCACTTTGATGCCAGTTTCTTTAGTAAATTGCTCTAGGATATTACTGTTGATGTAAGGACCCCAGTTCATAAATACTAGTTCTTTCTCATCCGCTGTCGCTGTACCAGAGAACAGAGAAAGCGCACATGCACTACCAGCTAATAGAGTAGCCCATTTTTTCATTGACGTTAGCTCCAAACCAAACGTTGTCCAATTTTGGACGATAGATAGAAAAACAGAATGGCATGTAACCATTCTGTTTCGTGATGTTAACAGGTGCGGATTCTACTTCACTTTTTCTCTTGCTAGCAACTGAGAAATTACTACCAAGACCAAAGAAACAATCAACATCACCGTTGCTAGGGCGTTAACTTCCGGTGAAATGCCCACCTTAACCATTGAGTAAATCTTCAATGGCAAGATTTCGTATGTTGGACCCGTTACAAACGAACTGATGATCACATCGTCCAAAGACAGGGTAAAGCTCAATAACCAACCTGCGGCAACCGCTGGTTTAGCGAGAGGAAGGATGATCTGTTTCAAGATAACCCACTCGCTTGCACCAAGGTCTTTTGCTGCTTCCAACATTTTCACATCAAAGCCATTTAAGCGGCTGTATACAGTTACCACAACGAATGGTAGACAAAAGGTGATGTGAGCAATCAATAGTGTAAAGAAGCCAAGCTGTGCGCCCAATACCAGGAACAGAGCAAGTAATGAAATCGCCATTACAATATCTGGAGACATCATCACGACAAACAGCATGCCGTTTACCGCACCCTTACCTTTGAACGAGTAACGGAATAGGGCAACGGCCGTTAAGCTACCAATGATGGTTGCTGCTGTCGCTGAGAATACCGCTACGTTCAATGAATGCCATGCAGCTTGCATTAGGCTATCGTTGTTTACTAAGGTTTCGTACCATTTCGTGGTGAAACCACCCCATTTCATACCAAATTTGTTGGCATTAAATGAGTTAACAATTAAGACGATGATTGGCAGATACAAAAATGCATACACCAGCGCCATAAAGCTAAATCTAACTGTGCGTCCCATTAGTCTAGCTCCACTTTCTTATTCAATAGTTTGCCTGCTCTGTAGTAAGCGTAAAGCATCACAGCCATTGCGAAGGTGAGGGCGATACTGGTCGCAGCACCAAATGGCCAGTCACGAGCGTTCAATACTTGGCTCTTAATAACGTTACCAATCAGTAGGTTCTTCGCACCACCAAGAAGGTCAGAGATGTAGAACATACCTAGTGCTGGTAGCAGAACCAACAAACAACCACCGATAATGCCAGGCATTGTAAGAGGTAGAATCACTTTCGTAATGGTTTGGAACTTGTTCGCACCAAGATCTTTCGCCGCCTCGATATAAGTGTTGTCCAACTTCTCGATTGCCGAGTAAAGCGGCAGAATCATAAATGGAAGCAGGATGTACACAAGGCCAATCATTACTGCTGTTTCGGTGTACATAATACGTAATGGCTTATCGATGATTTCCATCGCCATTAATGATTTGTTCAAAATACCTTGTGTACCCAGAACAATCTTCAGGCCGTAAGTACGGATAAGAGAGTTTGTCCAAAAAGGTACGATAACTAAGAACAACATGAATGGGCGCAATTTCTCTGGCATTTTCGCTATGATGTAAGCAAATGGGTAACCAATTACTAAACACAACAACGTCGCCACAATCGCCATGTAGAACGAGTGCATCAGCACTTTCGCATACAAGGGATCGAGTAGACGTAAGTAGTTGTCGAAAGTAAATGTCATTTCGATTAAGTTTGCTTCATCACGCGTTAAGAAACTCGTACCGATAATCATCACATTTGGTACCAACACGAAAAGTGTTAACCAACCGACGATTAAGGTAATGATCGCGTTTTGAAGATTAATCTTCTTGCTTATCATTGAGGACTACCTCCCAGCTCTCAACCCAAGTGATAGCGACTTTCTGGCCAAGTGAGTGGTCCACATCAGGATCATCTTCGTTAAAGAATTCGCTAACCATTACACGCATGCCTGAATCCAATTGGATAACTGAATCAAGCGTCATACCTTTATAGGTACGCTCTGTTACGTGACCTACGATGCCTTTTTCTTCAGACTCTTTGATCTCTTCGATACGTAAGTCTTCTGGGCGAAGTAGTACTTGCAGTTTTTCACCTGCTTGCGCTTCCTGATCGTAGTAAACAACAGACTCGACACCTTCGATTTCTGCACGGATACGTTTCTCGTCGATACGCTCTAGCATTGTTGCGTTGAATACGTTGATCTCACCGATAAAGCGAGCAACAAATAGGTTCTTCGGCTCTTCGTAAATCTCACGTGGAGAGCCATCTTGTTCGATAACACCGTCGCGCATAACAATAATGCGGTCAGACATCGATAGGGCTTCTTCCTGATCGTGCGTAACGAAGATAAAGGTAATACCAAGTTGACGCTGAAGCTGTTTAAGCTCGATTTGCATTTGCTTACGCAGTTTGTAATCAAGTGCAGATAGAGATTCATCTAGCAGCAGTACTTTTGGTTTGTTAACAACCGCACGCGCAATGGCGATACGTTGTTGCTGACCACCAGAAAGCTGATGAGGCTTACGCTGTGCCATTTTTTCTAGGCGCACCATGCGTAGCGCTTCCATTACTCGTGGTTCAATGTCCGCAGTAGGCGTTTTCTGCATACGAAGACCAAAAGCGACATTCTCATATACGGTCATGTGTGGAAACAATGCGTAACTTTGAAATACCGTGTTGACGTGCCTTTGCTCTGCAGGAACCTGTGTTACATCCTGGTCATCCAAAATAATTTGACCGTTATCTGCCGTTTCAAAACCTGCAATCATGCGTAAAACTGTTGTCTTACCACAACCAGAAGGCCCGAGAATCGTCAGAAATTCACCATGATTAACATCCAGATTTAAATTACCGATGATTTCCTTACCATCGAAACTTTTACTAATACCAGATAAACGAATAACTGGCTTTCCTGCTTGCGGTTTTGCGTTCAACGTCTGTATTTCCCCCACGTTCAAGCCGGGATTATCCCAGCTGATGTGACACTAACCATTCACTTTTGAGGCGCGCATCATAATCACCAAAAGTGTGAAATTAAAGCATTTTCTTATCTTGAAACAGAAATAATTTTGCAGGAAAAAGCCATCATTCCTTACCATACTGTTTTTATGAGATTAATTGGCATCTAGACACAGTTTGATAGCACTAAACTTTGTTCAACAATTGTTTCAATTTCATGACCTTGAAAGTGGTTAATTATCAACCATACAGTTGAGATTGCAAGGATTGTAGGTGAGTTGTGATGTTAGATGTGGAAAGATTTCTTTATAATGACGATTACATTAATTGACTGGAATTCCAGTCAAAATTTTACAAGTTAGTCTTGGATAAACTATGAACGACGATTTTGAGAAAGATTTCAATCTTGGGGGGAGTGTAGAGCGAGCTTTGTCTGGCAACTACGAGCTTAAAGCTGGCGCGGTTTTTAACGAAGCTTGGCGAGCAACCATCCAGCACTTTTTATCATTTTCTCCTGCCATTATTGTATTGCTTTTTGTCCAATTAGGTATTTTCTATATTGCATTAAAACTGCAGTTGGGCGATTTGACCGTTATTCTTGATGCATTTGAGAACCCAGAGTCGTTCACAAACGATATTGTGTCTTCTATTTATGTCGCGAATTTCAGTTATGAGGTGATTAGCGCACCAATTTATGCGGGGATCAGCTTGATGGCTATGAGCCATGTCGCTGGCCTGAAGACTAAGTTGCGCCATGTTGGAAAGGGGTTGCAGTTCACCATTCCTGTTATTCTAGCAACGCTCATGAGCTTAATGCTACAAGGTGTAGTTGGTATGATTTTTCCTTTACTGTCGCTGTATCTTTCCTTGGCATTTAGTCACTCTATTTTGTTGATTTGTGAGAAAAGGGTGCCACCAATGCAAGCGTTGCTGTTATCACTTCGCGCAATCAACAAGAAGATTTTTGTGGTCGCGGGGCTTTACTTAGGCGTGATGTTAATGTTTATTATTGCAGCAATGTTCTACGGTATTGGCTTGATTTTTGTGCTGCCATTCTTCTTCCATTTGAAAGGCATACTCTACCGCGAAATGTTTGGAATTAAGCTTAAGATCGTTACAACACAGAAAAACGATAATGATCACGATGGTAACTCACAGGTGTTTGATGCCTAATTCTTTGAAATCAATAAGTTTACGAGTGGCGGCAACCTGTATAGCCGCCACTTTCATTTCTATAGGCCCATATTTACACTACGAGAAACAGTTTAAATATGTGGAAAATCCTGACGTACTCTCTGGCAAGATTAAGCATGTCGATTTATCACACTTGCCATACATCGGTGATATCCCAGACTTCAATTCAATAAAAGATACGAAAGAGAAAAAAGCTGCTTTTTTTGATTTTTTAAGGCCTAAAATTGCTCTTGAGAATCAACGAATTCGTCATGAGCGGGCCTTTCTTACCTCTTTAAAGGTGGGACAAGTGACGCAAGAACAACAAGAGTATGCTCAGCGGTTATCATCTCTGTATTCGTTGCCCTTGAGTAACGATAAGATTGATCAAGCATGGCTAGACGAGATGCTTGTGAGAGTGAACGTCTTACCAGAAGCGTTGGTTCTAACTCAAGCGGCAAATGAATCTGCGTGGGGCACTTCTCGTTTTGCTACTCAAGCAAACAACTTGTTCGGCCAATGGTGTTATAAAAAGGGCTGTGGAATTGTTCCAGCGCAACGTGGCGCTAACAAAGTTCATGAAGTTGAAAAATTCGATTCTGTACAACAGTCTGTTCATGGCTACTTTATGAATGTTAATCGAAACCCAGCGTATGCAGACCTGCGTGAAATCAGAACATCTCTGGCTGAAAAGAACAAGGGCTTGTTAACGGTCGCAACCGCGTCAGAGTTAACGCATGGGTTGCTAGCCTATTCTGAACGTGGCATCGCCTATGTACACGATCTTCGCGCTATGATTCGTCATAACAACGCCTACTGGACGCAATAAAATAACGGATAAAATGAAAAAGTTAAGCCTAAGTCTGTTGGGAAGTGCGGCGCTAATTCTTGCATCGCCGATAACCCAAGCTCAAGAGTACATGTTCACGTACTCAAAGTTATATACTCAACTAAAAAACAACAATAAAGAAGGGCATGACGATGTGAAAGTTGGTGTCTTTTTTGTGGACGCAAAAACTAAACAAATTTGTACGATAGAAAAAGCTTGGATGGAAAAAGAAGAGCACTATGAAGAGTTTGTTATCCCTGCTTCACAAGAGTTGCCTTTACCAGTTGATAAAAACTTAAAGTCAGCGAATCCGTTGGTTTTTGTCGATACCCCAAAAGATACACGTTGCGATTACTCACTTGTCGTGATGACCAAAGAACCATTACAGGGTAACGTTTCTTACGAGCAACTTAAGCCTCTTCTACCTCAAATGCAGACGATGCTGGAAGATTTAGGCGGTATATTTGCGGGTTGGTTTACACCGGAAGTTCAAGGTGTGACGATGGAGTTTGCAAATCAACTGAATGATAAAGTGATTTTCTCAAACGGAACCGAAAAGCCAATTGTCAATGGCAAGATACAAGTCGCACTAAGTGAAATAGGGCAAGGTGGCACAATGACACTACCAGAACCGACGATGCGAGTGCTACCTTATCTGCCTAACGCAAAGAAGTGAACACTGAGAGTTTAGAAAGGGCTGCAATTGCGGCTCTTTTTTCAGTTGTGACCGTAACTAAAGTATCTTTCACACTCTTTTCTTAAAGACTCAATAAGACAAGCATTTAATCCTGCGTAAAAAGCTCGTATAATCCACGCCCCAAAGAAACCCATGTTAGGAAGTCCTAGTCGATTTATCGGCGATGTGAGAGCCCGCAATGAACCAAATAGATACAAGAAAAGAAACCCTAGAATTCAACAAGCTTCAGAAACGCCTGAGAAGACATGTTGGAAATGCCATTACTGATTACAACATGATCGAAGAAGGCGATGTTGTGATGGCATGTATTAGCGGTGGTAAAGATTCATTCGCGATGCTTGATATCCTGCTGAATCTTCAAAAAGCCGCACCGATCAAATTTGAAGTGGTTGCGGTAAACCTAGACCAAAAACAACCGGGCTTCCCTGAGCACATTCTGCCAGAGTATTTCGAAACACTGAATATCCCTTACTATATTGTCGATAAGGACACTTATTCCGTCGTAAAAGAGAAGGTACCAGAAGGCAAAACCACTTGTGGTCTGTGTTCACGCCTGCGACGTGGTACGCTGTATTCATTTGCAGAGAAGATTGGTGCAACTAAGCTTGCGCTAGGTCATCACATGGATGACATCGTCGAAACAATGTTCTTGAATATGTTCCACGGCTCTCGCCTTAAAGCGATGCCACCAAAGCTACGCTCTGATGATGGTCGTAACGTGGTCATTCGTCCATTGACTTACTGTCGTGAAAAAGATCTGATCAAATACGCTGAGCACAAGGATTTCCCAATTATTCCGTGTAACCTTTGTGGCTCTCAAGAGAATCTTCAGCGTCAATCTATAAAAGCAATGTTGATTGAATGGGATAAGAAGACGCCAGGGCGTGTGGAAGCGATTTTTAAATCAATTCAAAACGTAAGCCCAAGCCAACTAGCAGACCGCGAATTGTTCGACTTTGTTAACTTACCGCTAGATCGTGAAGGTAACCGCGAAGAGTATGAATTTAATGAGGCTGTCGTTTCTTCGACGAATATTGATGAATCAATGTTCATCGATGTTACGAACATCTAACTCGTAAAAAAGGAGGTCAATTAGACCTCCTTTTTTGTACCCAACGCTTTAACTGTTCCCAAACAAAAATCCCCCTGTATTGGGGGGATTTATTAGCGCTTATTTGAAAGCGCTCAATACATAGCAATACTAAGGAGAGATTAGGTTGCTGTATTTGGGTCGAGAGGGCTAATGTAGCCTTTTGGTTTTAGAGCCAACACATCGCAATTTATTTTATCAATTACGTGCTCCGCTGTATTACCAATAAAGACAGCAGAAAGCCCAGTTCGCCCTGTAGTACCTAAAATAACCATTGCAGCATTCAAGCGCTCTGCAGCTGCCGGAATGACATCTTCAGGTAAACCTTGCTCAACTATCGTTTGTTCTTCATCAAGACCATGTTTTTGGCGTAGTGCTTTCATAGCCGTTAAATGATGACCTCGCACTGCATCGGTATAAGTCGTTGGGTCAAATTCAGGAAGTTCAATCGTAATGTTCGCCGGTGTAACGGGGTAGGCGTTAACAAGATATGGCTTGGCCTCAAGCCGAGTGGTGATTTCTTTTAATCGCTCGACCATCGTATCGTTGAGATCAATATGAGTCGGGTTTTCTGAGCCCACATGTACTGAGGCAAGGATACTTGCTTGTTCCGGCCAAGCAGCATTCTTAATAAGAAGCACTGGAATAGGGCATTTTCGCAACAAGTGCCAATCTGTCGGTGTAAAAATGACAGACTCTAAAACATCATGCTTACGTGTGCCTTTGATGACTAGGTCATGATTGCCTGCATAGACTTCAGCAATAATCGCCTCATAAGGACGGTTGTGCCAGACAACACAAACATCAAAGTCGAAGCCATCGTTTAGGTATGGTTGAGCAATTTTACGCATCCACTGCTCACGCTGATGAATGACACCTCGACGCATAGCATCTCTTTCATCCACTGATAGCATTGACGTCATGTCATACGAGAAATCGTAAATGGATAAAAAGAAAGTGATTCGGCTTCTAGATACACTTTTCTGAGCTAATTGAACAGCTCTTGCAAGTGCGGGCTGCTCATCATTATTGATGTCAGCTACAACAAGGATCTTACTGTATATACTCATAACTAAGCCCACTTCTATTGCAAAACCAGATTCTGAATGTAAATTAAATCAGTATTTTGGAGTACTCACCGTACATTTTTACTGTAGCTTAGTTTGGAGAACTTTTTGAGGACTTTCGAAAGGAATTTATGAGAAATATGATGTAGCTCATTTTCGAGCTACATCAATAATTAGGGTGTATTATTCTTTAGTTACACCAGCAAGTTCCATCAATGCATCGTGGTCTAAGATAGTGATATATTTACCTTTTACGCTTAGGATCTCAGATTTCTGGAAACGACCTAACAAACGACTGATCGTTTCGACTGTAAGACCAAGGTAGTTGCCAATATCACCACGAGTCATAGTTAAACGAAACTCTCTAGGGCTGAAGCCACGCTGAGAAAAACGCGTTGATAGGTTGTAAAGGAAAGCAGCTAGTCGCTCTTCTGCGTTCTTTTTAGAAAGAAGCAAAATCATTTCCTGATCACCTTTAATTTCGTTACTCATCAAACGCATGATTTGCTGGCGAAGCTTAGGCATTTTACCCGATAGATCGTCTAAAATTTCGTATGGGATTTCACATACCATCGACGTTTCGAGTGCTTGAGCAAAGCTAGGGTGGGAGTCACCAGTGATAGCATCGAAACCGACTAAGTCTCCAGCTAAGTGAAACGCTGTGATTTGCTCATCACCTTGCTCTGTGATCGTATAGCTCTTGATGGTACCAGAGCGGATAGCGTATAGCGATTTTAGTTCATCACCGGCCTTAAAAAGCTCTTGTCCTTTTTGAATAGGCTTCTTACGTTCGATGATTTGGTCAAGCTGGTCAAGTTCTGCCTCATTTAGAGTGAACGGGATACACAGTTGACTAATGCTACAATCTTGGCAATGAATGGCGCAACCGCCTGATTGGATACGCTTTGTTGCAGGTTTTTCAGAAATCATAACAACCTTTCACTATTTGATATACATCAATATTTTAGCATCGCTTAATCCTAAAGGGTAGCAAAAATGTCACCTCAATAGAGTTTAACGTTATATGAAACCGAGTAATGCTAAGGCTCCTACAGCGGTATACGTACCATAGCCAATAAGGATTAATGCTGAAATATTTCTAAATATTAATGATTTTTGTAATTTCTGAAAATGATTGGCACCGTATCCAATAATAAGCATTGCAGGTAGCGTTCCGAGCCCAAACGCAAGCATAATTAGGCCGCCGTTCATCGCACTACCAGAAACCGCCGACCAAGTAAGCGCTGAATAAACTAAACCACATGGTAACCAACCCCAAATAAAGCCAAATGGCAACGCGTGAAGAGGATGCTTTAATGGCAACAAACTCTTCCCTGCCGGCGAGATAAAGCACCAGAGATACTGCCCTAGCTTTTCTATTAAAAGTAAGCCTTGCCACCATTTAGCAATATACAGCGCGACCAGAATCATGAATAACGCAGCAATCAGCCTTAACCAAGCAAGAGAATGCGTTAACCCACTAAGCTCAGATAAACCTGATATAGCACCACCCACTAATGCTCCTATTAAGGTATAACTGATCAATCGTCCGAGGTTGTAGAAGAGGGGGATAAGAGGGGTGGTTTTATTTTTAGCAGAAGAGCCCATGGTAAGCAGAGACGCGATACCACCACACATACCCATACAATGACCGGCTCCTACTAAGCCGATCATCAACGCACCGATAAAATCAGGAGTCATAAAGGTCGCTACTTTTTATCACTATTAGATTGGTCTTCTTCGTCGAGAAGAATGTTGTGCCCTTGCCGTTCAAGATCTTCAAACTGATCGCTTCTTACCGCCCAAAGAAAAACGGCGACAGCAACACAAACGAGAACGATAGCGATGGGAATCAATATATAAAGACTTTCCATGTTTGCTTTCTCTACTTATTTCTCTTTGAGCAGGCGCAAAGAGTTAGATACAACGATAATTGAGCTTGCAGACATGCCAACTACTGCAATGTAGGGAGCCACTAAACCTGCGACCGCCAAAGGCAAAATTAACAGGTTGTAACCCAAAGACCAAGCCAAGTTTTCTCGAATAATCTTTCTTGTACGCAGTGCAAGCAAACGTGCTTCTAGTAGCTTTTCGAGATTATCCCCAAGTAACGTCATATCTGCAGAAGCTTTAGCGACATCTGTACCACCGCCCATTGCGACAGAAAGGTGAGCTCCGGCGAGAGTCGGCGCGTCATTGATTCCATCACCAACCATCATAGTGATACTGTTTTCGTCCAAGCTCTTAAGGTATGCAAGCTTATCTTCTGGCTTTGCTGACGCGACGATGTGATCGATACCAATTTCATTCGCCACTGGTTGGGCGTTTGAGAGAGAATCACCAGTTAGCAGGGTTGTCTTAATTCCAGCGTCAGCAAAACGTTGAATAAAGGCTTTGCTTTCTTTTCGGATAGGGTCGCGGTAGTAAAAGCTAGCGACATGCTTGCCATCAACCGACAGATAGACCGCCTGGCTTTCACCACTTTCTTTGCCTTGAACAAAAGCCGCACTGCCTATCTTAACGATTTTGCCATTCCATATCCCTTCAATCCCTGACCCAATCACGTTTTGCACATCAGACACGATAAAGTCATCATTGGCGTAACTTGCAAAAGAGCGAGCGATAGGATGGTTTGCATGAGCTTCTAATGCTGCGGCTAGAGAGAGACAATCTTCTTTTGGAAGATCACTCAACACTTTTGTATCACAGATCTCAATATCACCTTTCGTTAGAGTGCCTGTTTTATCTACAACTAAGTGGTTGATCTTACATAATGTCTCAAACACATGGCCTTTACGAAGTAAAATGCCAAAATTACCCATTCTAGAGGTAGCACAAGTGAGTGCGGTCGGTGTGGCCAGAGATAGCGCACATGGACACGTAGCGACTAGCACAGACAGCATGATCCAAAACGCATCATCTGGTTTTGTTTGATGCCAGTAAAACCAAGTACCAGCAGAGATAATAAGAATCACACCAACAAAGTAACGGGCGACAATGTCTGCAATTTCCGCAATTTTAGGTTTGGAGTGTTGAGCTTCATCTTGTAAACGCACGATGTTAGAAATCATTGAATCGGCCTTTGAGCTTACTACCTCAAGTTCAAATGATTCGTCTCCGTTTAGCGTTCCCGCATAAACAATATCGCCTTCTCGTTTCACAACATGCACTGACTCACCCGTTAGCATGGATTCATCAATATGAATACGGCCTGAAATAACTTTACCGTCAGCGGGGATATGTTCACCAGGTAGAACGCGAATACGATCGCCAACTTTTAGCGTCTTCACGGGTATCTGATCACCGTCCAGCGTTGTAGCAATTGCCGGAATCAACTTAAGAAGGTTACCACTCGCTGCAGCAGCTTTGCGACGAGCGCGCATCTCTAAGAATCGACCTACTAACAAAAAGAAGGTAAACATCGAGATAGATTCAAAGAAGACTTCGCCTTGTTCAGTTACTGTTGCAACTAAACTTGCAACATAGGCAAAGATCAACGCAATAGAAACCGGGACATCCATACCAAGGGTTCGGCCTTTGATACTGCGCCATGCGTTTAAGTAAAATGGAAGAGCGGAATAAAGCAAAACAGGAGTAGCAAAAATCAAACTTACCCAACGAAAGTAACTTTTAAACTCTGGCTCTAAATCACCAAAGACTTCGAGATACAGTGCAACGGCGAGCATCATGACCTGCATGGTTGCTAAACCTGCAATACCTAGCCGATATAGATATTGCTTCATCATTCGATGGTAAGAGGCTTCTTGCTTATCTGCTTCAAAAGGTGCAGCTTTGTAACCAAGTTTATGAATAACGGAAAGGAGCTCGCTTAACCGTACCTGAGTTTTATCCCAGGCTAGTAACGCTCGATTGGTGGTTGTATTAACACGGATAGATACCAACCCGGCCGTATTAGAAACTTGCTTTTCGATTAACCACGCACAAGCGGCACATGAAACGCCTTCCAAAGAAAGGGTTACTTCAGAAACATTTTCGCGATTTCGTACGAATTCAGATTGTACATCCGCATTGTCATAATGAATTAAAGCTTGGAGTTGCTCTGGTACTAGGTCTGCCTTTTCTGCAGGCGCAGTGCGGTATTGGTAATATGATACAAGACCACTATCGACAATAGTCTGCGCCACAGTTTCGCAGCCCGGACAACACATGTCGCGAATTTCACCCAATATTTCTACTTTGAAATCCGTGTTGGCTGGTACATCTTCACCGCAGTGATAACAGGATTTACACATATGCTTACTTCATTAACGGTGTTGAAGAGGCAGGAAACTCAACTTTACCTTGGATCATCCATTGCTTGTCGTGTGGTTGTAGTTCAACAAACCATGGTCCTTGAATAGATTCCTCAGCTTTTAGTCGGTAATTACCAGATGCATCCGCTGTTACAAGCTTTGTGAAGTCACGATCAGGAAGAGTACGATGAGTGAAAGTGGCCGTTAGAGCAGGGTAATGAGGTAGCTTCCCTTTAGCGAAAACAATCACAACATTGTTATTTTCAGAGGAAATCTCAGCGTTAAGACCTAGGTCACGAGCGACATTCATTTTACTAATGTCGATATTAATGCCTTTGCCTTTTTTATAGTAATCCTCGGCGACTAAAGAAACAGAGTTGTTCGAGAAAACGACCACAGTAATCACAGTCCAAACTACGACAGTAAGAGGAAGGATGATTAGGAACCACGGCCAAAATTGTTTATACCAAGGCTTTACCATAAAAAAGTTCTCAACAGCTAAATGAAAAAATGTAAGGCGTTAAATTTAAAGGAAAGACAGCCCCTATGAAAGGGGCTGTTATTGCTATGTTACGTAATATCTCAGTTACTTACTCTCTGAGTTACTTAAACTCCAGACATATGAGGCAACGAGCTGAACTTTATCTTCACCCAAAATGTCTTTCCACGCAGGCATTACGCCTGAGCGTCCGTTCATTACGGTTTCTGTTACAGCTGCACGAGAGTCACCAAATAACCAGTCTTGGTCTGTAAGGTCAGGCGCACCGACTGCAGGGTTACCCTTACCATCGGTACCATGACAAGCTGCACACACTACGAAGCGTGCTTTACCTGCCGCGGCTTCACGAGCATTTACTTTACGACCAGATAGACTAAGTGTGTAACTTACAACTTCTTGAACACCTTGCTCACCAAGGGCATCTTTCCATGCTGGCATTTGACCAATACGGCCGTGCATGATGGTTGTAACGATCGCTGCTGGCTCGCCACCATATAGCCATGCATCATCAGTCAGGTTAGGGAAGCCTTTCTGACCACGTGCATCAGAGCCATGGCATTGAGAACAGTTTTGCAAAAACAAACGCTGACCAACTTTTAATGCTTCAGGATCTTGCGCAATTTCAGGAATTGGGCGTAGACCACTGTCATTGTGCGCAAGTTTACGGAATGCTTCGCCGAAGTAAGCGTCGGCATCATCCAGTTCTTTTGCATATTGGTTTAGTTGCTTGTTCTCTTGTGCTGCAGCGATGGCTTCTTTTGACTCTTCTAGTGAGCGAACGGTTTGAGCCGAACTCTGCCAGTTTAAAAAGCCCTTGAAGCTACCTAGACCTGGGAATAGGGCAAGGTAAACTGCTGCGAACACAAATGTGCTTACAAACAGGTAAGTCCACCACTTTGGTAGAGGGTTGTTTAGCTCGCGAATACCATCGTACTCGTGGCCCATGTCTTCCCCTTCCTCGACGCCCATTTTATCTTTAGCGCACCAAGTCAGGAGAATCGCACAGCCTACTAGCGTACCGACAGTAATCACGATAATCCAGAGACTCCAGAATGTAGTCATTACTTCTTCACTCCTTGGTTATTAGGGGTCTTTTGTTCTTCGTCAGCAAACACCAAGTTGGCATCTTCTTCAAAGCGTGCTTTACGCTTTTTACTAAATGCCCACCATACGATGCCAATAAAACTAGCGAAGAGTACAACGGTATAAATACTATGAATTGTACCGAAATCCATATGATCCCCTTACTTCATTGCATGACCAAGAGACTGAAGGTAAGCGATGATTGCATCCATCTCTGTTTTACCTTCTACTTCTTTAGCCGAATTCGCGATCTCTTCATCAGTGTATGGAACGCCGAACTGATCACGAAATAGCTCAAGTTTCTTCTGAGTTAGCTTACCGTCTAAAACGTTTTCAGCTAGCCACGGGAAACCTGGCATGTTTGACTCAGGTACAAGCTCACGAGGATCTAACAGGTGAACACGGTGCCATTCGTCAGAATAACGACCACCAACACGAGCTAAATCCGGGCCTGTACGCTTAGAGCCCCAAAGGAATGGGTGTTCCCAAACACTCTCACCAGCAACAGAGTAGTGACCGTAACGTTCAGTCTCTGAGCGGAAAGGACGAACCATCTGGCTGTGACAGACGTTACAACCTTCACGGATGTAGATATCACGGCCTTCCATCTCCAAAGGAGTGTAAGCGCGCAGATTTTCTACAGGTTCAGTCGTTTGCTTTTGGAAAATCAGAGGAGTGATCTCTACAAGAGCACCCCAACTGATAGCAAACACGATAAAAATAGCCAACAAACCGACATTACGTTCTAAGATTTCATGGCGATTATTAGAATTATTACTCATTCTTAAATCTCCTTATGCCGGATGTGGGATAGCTTTTAGGCTTTCTTTAGGTGCACTTACCGTTTTGTACGTGTTGTATGCCATTAGGAACATACCTGATAGGAAGATAAATCCGCCTAGGAAACGTACAAAGTAGAACGGATAAGACGCTTCTACAGACTCAACAAAGCTGTAAGTTAGCGTACCGTCAGAGTTAACCGCGCGCCACATAAGACCTTGCATTACACCAGAGATCCACATCGCAACGATGTAAAGAACGGTACCGATTGTTGCTAGCCAGAAATGCACATTAACTAGACCAACAGAGTACATACGCTCTTGGCCAAATAGGCGAGGTACCAAGTGATATACAGAGCCGATAGAGACCATCGCAACCCAACCTAACGCACCAGAGTGAACGTGACCAATGGTCCAGTCTGTGTAGTGAGAAAGTGCGTTAACCGTCTTAATCGACATCATCGGGCCTTCAAAGGTAGACATGCCGTAGAACGACAGTGAAACGATTAGGAAACGTAGGATAGGGTCATAACGAAGCTTATGCCATGCACCAGATAACGTCATAATACCGTTGATCATACCACCCCAAGAAGGAGCAAATAGAACCAGCGACATAACCATACCTAGAGACTGAGTCCAGTCTGGTAGCGCTGTATAATGAAGGTGGTGAGGGCCTGCCCAAATATATAGAGAAATAAGTGCCCAGAAGTGAACGATAGATAGACGGTAAGAATAAACAGGACGTTCAGCTTGTTTAGGAACGAAGTAGTACATCATACCTAGGAAACCAGCGGTCAGTAGGAAACCTACCGCATTGTGTCCATACCACCACTGAACCATCGCATCCACTGCGCCCGAGTAAATCGAGTAAGATTTACCAAGTGACACAGGAATAGCCATGCTGTTCACGATGTGAAGTACTGCTACTGTGATAATAAAGGCACCGAAGAACCAGTTTGCCACATAAATATGTGACGTGTTTCGCTTCACTAGTGTGCCGAAGAACACCACCGCATATGATACCCATACTAGCGCAATTGCGATATCAATAGGCCATTCTAGCTCAGCATACTCTTTACCCGATGTTAAACCGAGAGGCAAAGTAATGGCTGCTGCCAGGATGATTGCTTGCCAACCCCAAAAGGTGAAGGCAACGAGTGGGCCACCAAAAAGACGTGTTTGACATGTGCGCTGTACAACATAATAAGACGTTGCGAACAGAGCACTGGTACCAAACGCAAAAATTACCGCATTAGTATGCAGTGGACGTAAGCGACTGTACGTCAACCACGGCGTATCAAAGTTTAGCTGTGGCCAAACTAATTGAGCGGCAATCAAAACACCAACAGCCATACCAACTATGCCCCATAAAATGGTCACAAGGGTAAATTGGCGAACGACTGTATAGTTGTAGTTTTGTTCAAGCTGCTTTACTTGGCTCATTTGCATGCTTCCAATTTCTAATTAACTACACTTTTACTTCCAACACGACTTGCGTCGTAACACCACCCAAGTAAACTCTAGAATTCAAGTGTTATCATCACCTTATTTCCATTGCTGACTTTAATAAAAAGTGGCATTTTCAGCGTGACACTATACTTGAATTAACAATTCAATGACAGGGTAGTAACCTTACTGGACCTCTGGAAATCATTTTTTATTTAAAAAGTTTGAAGTTTGTAACAAGGATATTAGTAATTATGCCTGCACAAAAGTTAACAAAGGCGCGACTTGCACAAATCTTAATCATGCTCAGTGTTTTAATAAGCGCATTTTTCTGGCGTACCTTTACACACGAGAGTGTTAATAGCGTTGACTGTTCACAAAAAGAACGATGCGATGTAACAATTGAAGGAGAAATAATCACGATTAATCGTGACTCAATGGGAATTTCGCTCGAAACGACAGAAAGTAGCACTCTAAAAATTGATCTAAATCAATCTGGTAATTTTATCAATCTCAACGAAAAGCATAAGTCAGTAGAATGGGACATCATGCCTGAATCGAAAAAAATCACCTTTAAAAAAGGTGAAAACATTGTTGTAGTTCAATTATAAATACGATCTATCACGAGATAATCGTAACTTATTAATGAAATTAACACCTTCTTACCTAGAGAAAATTGGTTGGAATGGTATAACAGCAGAGTGATATCCAATTATAAAATCGTATGCATTGCCAATCAGTTTTTACTCATATTAAAGATGAAGACTCAGCGATAAAAACGCTCAGGTCCGAATTGACACAACAGAACTTGTCTTACGTGATGTGTTACTACACGGAAGAATACAATTTCGAGTTGATTCGAGAAGCGTTTCTTGCGCATTTTCCTGGTGTGCCTTTTCATGGCGCCAGTTCATGTCAAGCCGTAATGACAGATCAGGGCTTTCATACAGGCCCAGTAATTGCGGCACTTGCTGTTTATGATACAGGTCCTCATGCTTATGGTACTGGTATTTCTAATCACAACTCAGGTGACAGCGTCACCAAGGCTTTGGATATGGCCCTTGAGAACGCAAACCGTGTAGGAGAGGTACCAAACTTAATTCTACTTCATGCTACACCAGGGCAAGAGGAATCAATCATTGCGTCTATAGATGAAAGATTTGGAACTCTAATTCCAATTATTGGTGGTTCGGCCGCTGATAATAACATCGCTGGGAAATGGTCTGTGATAACCGCCCAAGGTTCTCAAACTTCAGGTTTAAGCTTAACTCTCTTTTACTCCTCTCAACCTGTTGATATCGCTTTTAGCGCTGGACATACACCAACTAATATCAAAGGTGTTGCAACCAAGACCAACGATAGATGCTTACTTGAAATTGATAACGAACCTGCGCTCAATGTTTATAGAAGGTGGACAAATCACCAGGATAACCAAGTAGGTAAAGATAATATGCTGTTTACAAACTCGAGTGCTTATCCATTAGGGCGGATCGCAGGTCATCTCTATGATCGCCCATATTACAAGTTATCCCATCCGATCCGTGAGACGCAAGATGGTGGAATCGAGTTGTTTACACGAATAGAAGAGGGTGACGAGCTCACATTAATGAAAGGAAGTCGTGAGCATCTCGTTGCGCGCGCTGCAAAAGTCGTCAATGCCGCTTTTAACCAAAAATTAGAAGAGTCTCGAAAAATTGGAGTGATAAATATCTTTTGCGCAGGTCCCATGTTGCACTTAATGCAAGACATGAATAGCGTTTGTGAACAAATTAACCAAGAACTAGAACATTTGCCTTTTATTTGCCCTTTTACTTTCGGCGAGCAAGGTAGATTTATTGGTGGTGAGAATGGACATGGAAACCTGATGATTTCATCGGCTATATTCCATAAACCTTATGAAAGATAAATACTTAGACATATATCAACAGGAAGCGCTTCAAGAAGCGTTAGTTGAGCTAAAGCAGGCTAGACAAAGAGAACGACTACTCGCCGATGAAAACAAGGCCATTCTTTCCGCGATATCTGCGATGAGTGAGGCAAAGAATCGGCATGAGATATTTACGGGATTAAACAATGTCCTCAAAAAGTACATCAACTTCGATGATTTTATTGTACTGACTCGTGATGGTGAACGATATCCCTTCAAGACATTGATATCAACTAATAGCGTATTTGATAATGTATCCTGGTTACACGGTAACACCTATCAAAGAGCTCTCAATGGTGAATGCATTCTACTGTTCGAGCCAGATAAACTCGCTGAGTTTGTTAACTTAAACAGCTTTATAAAAAGCCATGTAAACTCGGTCGTTTTAACTGGTATACGTTCAGAAGTAACGCAAACCGTAATCCTACTTATTGGAGCTCAGAAAGGGCACTTTAGCATAGAGAATAAGGAAACCTTGAGGCGGTTTCGTCCCTTAATTGAAAGGGCGGTCATTGATATCGAGACCAAAGAGAAGTTACAACGTATCGTTGAAGTAAGAACAACTCAGCTCGCTAAAGCAAGAGAAGAAGCAGAGCTTGCGAACCGGTCTAAGTCGGAGTTCTTAGCGATGATGAGTCATGAAATAAGAACCCCTTTAAATTCCGTTCTTGGAATGCTAGATATACTGAAGCAATCAACCTTGTCAGAAGAACAAATTGATGCTTTGAGCCAAATGGAGTGCTCTGCAGAGTTACTTCTCGCGATAATCAGTGACATTCTTGATCTTTCTAAAATCGAGTCAGGTCGCTTTCAGCTCAATGAACAATGGATTAACTTAAGAGACACTGTCACTTTTGTTATTTCTCAGCAAAAACAAATAGCTAAGAAGAAAAATCTTAAATTCAAGCTCAACTGTACTGTCACTAATGACAAACAATTTTGGATTGACTCCACGCGGTTATCTCAAATTCTGTTTAATCTAATAGGGAATGCAATAAAGTTTACAGACGAAGGTGAAGTAAAAGTTTCTGTATCTGAGCAAGATGCTGAACTTGTGATCTCAATATCTGACACTGGAATTGGTATATCTAAAGCAAAGCAAGAGCATTTGTTTACGGCATTTCATCAAGGAGACCGTTCCATCACGAGACGCTTCGGTGGTACAGGACTGGGGCTCGCAATAACCAAGCATTTAGTCGAAATGATGCGTGGAAAGATTGCCGTTAAAAGTGATGAGCATGTTGGTTCAACCTTTACGATTTCGATTCCAGTTTTGACTCGTTGTAATCAAAATCGTCCAGTTAGAATCGAAACCAATCAACCGACAAAAGCAATGGAACTTCTCGTCGTAGAAGATACCGAATCGAATCAGTTCGTAATAAAGCTTATCTTAAATAAGCTTGGCCATAATGTTCATATCGCAAGCCATGGAGCAGAGGCATTAACATTTTTAGAAGAGAATGAGGATTTAATCGATTTGATTCTCATGGATGTCTCGATGCCAGTGATGGATGGAATTACCGCAACAAGACTTATTCGAGATAAAGGTCTCAGGACCCCAATTATAGCGTTAACTGCACATGCGCTAGAAAGCGATAGAGATAAATGCCTGGATGCCGGTATGGACGGATTCATTTCCAAGCCAGTTAGAAGACAAGATATCTTTGAAGCTATACAGTCATTTCAATAAGTAAAAAGGCGTTAATATAGATCTTAACAATCGATAGATTATTAAGATCTATATTAAGTATTTTATGGTAAATAACCATTATGTTTAATGCTAAAGCCCTTAAATTTAAAATCTGCAAGGGAATAGGAGCATACTCAGATAATATTTAGCGTACGGCGATATATAATTTAACATAACACATATAATGCGCACTGAGGAGAGTGTAAACTCAAGGCAATAATGTCCGGTTTTAGACACTTTAAAATGTCATCCTAAGATTAACAACATTGTTGGCTTTTGAGGCTTTAACCGAGGTTCCTGTGGACTTGCAATCGCTAGTTTGGTTTGTGGTTATGCTTACGAAGCAAATCAAATCTCTTATTGAAAATTGATGCGCGCGTAGTCCTCGACTTACTGGCGTGTTCTTCCGTAAGTACCTGAATCAATCTATGTATGGTGATGATGGCCAACTCACTGAATTTGCCATTCAATGGCATCACGATTACTAACTTAAGCGCTACCAAACAAAAAAGCCTTTCATACTCGCCTCGTACAACAGCAAAAATCAGCTAAACGCTCTAATCGCTCCGCAACGAAATCTGCCAAAAATCACGAGCTCAGTTCACTCGCTCTTAATCAAGGCGTTCTGAAACATTTATAAGCCTGTGGTTATATGGAGGCGAATGTACTTTTCGGGGAATTTGTAACGATAGCGTTTTCCTTTCTTCAAGTTGGACTTAACGTACCTACACACTTTTTGGTCACCACTACTGGTTACTCTTTTTATTACTGCGTTTTTACTTTTGTGCTCCATTTCTATCATGACGTCACAATAACCTTGATAGCTATCAAACTTATTGTCTACTTTCTTTTGAAGCTTAGTCTTAATCTTTTTAGCCAACAGGTTCGTTTCTGAATCGTCAGCAAAAACTGAATTACTTGCAAAGATCAATATCATTAAAGTTACAACGTATCTCATCGTTTTGGTCCGTTTATGTTGTTGATTGTTCGATGATAAGTAATTTTTCTGTAGATACGAAAATGGGACGCCACATTGCGTCCCATTTAACATGATGAAGTAACTGATATGTAATTAAGCGCGCTTCTTGCCTTTGTTTGCTTTGAAGCCCTGGTGCGGAAAAACGTTACGAATCCTCTGTTGAACTTTTTTGGGAATGCCTTTGGAAAAGCTTAAGCGCATTCCTGTTCGTTGGCTATACACCTTCATTTCACCAGTAAACGGGTTATGCTCACTAATATCCTGTAAGTTGTGTTTGAAAGAAGGAGGTAGATGCCCTTTTACGTTACTAATATGGCCATTATCGAACTTTACTTTTAACACCGGCCTATCGACTGCGATCAACCAAAAGATCACGATGGCTGCAATTAAGATTACATATAACATTTGGCACTCCCTATCCTAGCTAGATAGCAATTTACTCAAATCCTCTTTAATTGAGGTAACTTTTTGACTCGCTTTTTCACTTCTCGACGCTTCGGAAAGCAAATATTCAATTGCGTCAGATAACGTACAACCAAGTTCATTCGCTCTACTAGAAAGCTTTTCCCAAACTCGGTAATCTAAATCAATGGATTTCTTCTTTGTATGGACTTGCTCTGCATTGAAGTGACGTTTCCGTTTCGCTCGGATAGCCTGCTTGAGTTTATTATCTAACTCTTCTGACATGTGGTTTTCTATCCAAGCCAAGACAAGTGTAGGCTCGTGTTCAAGGCGTTTTAGTTCTGCGACCGCTGCATCTGCTTCGCTTGTATCAATATGTCGGGTAATCGCTTCACCATCTTTCCATTTTTTGATGAGATACTTCCATTTCCACCCACATTCTAGATTCTCAAGCTGCTGATATTTCATTTGTTCCGACCCATAAACATAACCTAGTGACAGCGTAACCCAGATGGTTTACTTGGGCAAATAAAACTCTTAGAAGTATCGATGTTGATCACTCATTTGTCTAAGTATTGTTCATTGAGAGATGAATGCCGAGAGCAAACCAAATTGGTGCTAGGGTGTTATAGTCCGTTTCGTTATAATGTCGGCAAGATTGAATTACGATGAATTTTAATGAACCAACTTAATTGGCAAGACGTAACACCTTCACTTGAGCAGTACGAAGCACTTTTAAAGTCTGCACCTTCGTTACCAAAGAAGTCTTTTACTGATCTCCAACCGAGAATGTCGGCAACGATATCTCGTTTTTCAAAAATTTCCGGATTGACGCGAGTACTACTCATTAACTGCGTAGATAATTCTGTATATAGAGAGTTCATCAGTAAAGCTCTTCAGAGCCAGTCTAACGCTGCGATAGTTTTTTCGGAATCACTTGATGCCAAACGTTTATTTGACCGTTACAGTGTTGATGTAAGTGGTGATATTGCCTTCCAACCTGGTTTAATTTCACAGGCAGATAACGGTTACTTAATTGTACCGGCTAATCTAATTTTGGCTAACCCAGGGCTTTGGCCAAATATAAAGTCTGCAATTCAACAAAACCTTATCGAGCCACTGAACCTAAGCCCTACTCGTTTACCTACTTCAGTACCGCAAGCTAAAGCTTATGATGTAAAACTGATTGTAACAGGAGAAAGAAGTCAGTTAGCAGAGCTAGAATACATCGATGAAGACTTCTGTTCTGGCTTTGCCATGTATACGGAAGTTGAAGAAGATATTCATCTGTCAGAGCAGAATTTGACAGATTACTTTGGTTTAGTGAACTGGATATGTTCTCAATATCAGCTGCCTCACTTAACTGAATGTGGTTTTAGAAGATTGTTGCTGGCCGGTATGAGATTTACTGAAGATCAACATTATCTGCCTTTAGGAGTAATGTGGCACTCTCAACTTCTAACGCTTGCTAGCCAGTTCAGTGATGGCCACGCATTAGATTACAAGTCGTTAGATAAAGCGATTGACGATAAGTATTACCGAGAATCTTACCTTCCTCAGCGTGCCGTGTACGATATTTTAGATGGACAAGTCATCATTGAGACAACTGGGGAACAAGTTGGTCAAATCAATGGCCTAACCGTTATTGATATGGCTGGGCACCCTGTCAGCTATGGTGAGCCTGCGCGAATATCTTGTGTAATTCATTTTGGTGATGGCGATGTTTCCGATGTTGAGCGCAAAGCTGAGCTTGGAGGCAATCTACATGCAAAAGGCATGATGATTATGCAAGCTTTCTTGAGCTCTGCTCTGAAACTGGATGAACCACTGCCTTACTCAGCCTCCATCGTATTTGAACAGTCTTATAGTGAAGTTGATGGTGACAGCGCATCTCTTGCAGAACTTTGTTGCTTGGTAAGTGCTTTATCTGAATCTCCAATTAATCAACAAGTTGCGGTTACAGGGGCTGTTGATCAGTTTGGTCGAGTGCAAGCCGTTGGTGGCTTGAACGAAAAAATTGAAGGTTTTTATCAGGTTTGTAAACATCAAGGTTTTACAGGAAATCAAGGTGTTGTGATGCCAAAATCAAACCTTAAACACCTTGCATTACATAAAGATGTAATAGAAAGCATTAAAAATGGTGAGTTCCATATTTGGTCCGTTTCTACCGTAGATGAAGCTATTCCGATTGTAATGAATAAACCTTTTAGAGGTGAAGACGATAGCATTATTGGCAAAATAGCGGAACGTATTGAAAACTTTGAAAGACATGAGCATCCAGAAGGAATTGTGCAGCGCATCAAAAACTGGTTTGTCTAGTACTGATCGGAGTTGTTTAGCGTACACGTGTTCACTAAGATGCAGCTATCAAAAATTGGAGTAATTGATAATGCAAAACAAACGTGATTCTTATAACCGTGACGATCTACTTGCTTCTAGCCAAGGCGAACTGTTTGGGCCTGGTTACCCTCAGCTTCCTGCGCCAAACATGCTAATGATGGATCGTGTTACTAAAATGTCTGAGACTGAAGGCGATTTTGGTAAAGGTTTGATCTTGGCGGAATTGGATATTACTCCAGATTTGTGGTTCTTTGACTGCCACTTCCCTGGCGACCCTGTAATGCCGGGTTGTCTTGGCCTTGATGCGATGTGGCAACTTGTTGGTTTCTTCCTTGGCTGGGTTGGTGGCAAAGGAAAAGGTCGTGCTCTGGGTGTTGGCGAAGTGAAGTTTACAGGTCAGATCCTGCCAACAGCGAAAAAAGTGACGTACGAAATCCACATGAAACGCGTTGTAAACCGTAAGCTTGTGATGGGTTTGGCTGACGGTCGTGTATGTGTGGACGGCAAAGAAATCTACGTAGCAAAAGATTTGAAAGTTGGCTTGTTCCAAGACACTTCAAGCTTCTAATCACGATTTTAATCGATTTATTAAGGCTCCTATTTAGGAGCCTTTTTGTTATCGAGTGTTAACCTACTTCCCTATGTCCCTATAATGTAGAAAAGGCTCCGTAGAGCCCTTTCGAATCCTTCTTTTTGTATGTGGAGAGTTTATTTGTAGAGACCAGATTGTCTTTCATCTCTGGCATCACGCCAACCACCTAACCAATACGACCGAGCATCAACTTGTTGATATGGGCAAGCCTCTTGAGACCTTCCATTCAATCCAGCTTTGTAGCCTTGAGATTGAGCTCGTTCTAGGCGATCACGCTTTTGTCTCTTCATAGTTAATTCCTCATACAGGTCCATTTACTAACGTACAGCTGTTATTGTGAAACTTTGATGGAGTTTTTATGACTCCACTTATAAGAATCGATCAAAGTAGGCAATTTCTCAAGGCATAAAAAAAGCAGAGACTCAAATGTGTGAGCCTCTGCTTGATTTAAAAATTACTGACGATTTTTAACTATTTTCTACGGAACCCAAACAATCCAAGCATGGTCAAAGCTAACCAACCAAGGCCTGCACCTTGACGCTCTGTCGTCGTTGAGTCAATGCTTCGAGATACGATGTCGTCCTTAGTTGCGGCAGCAATAGGTACTAGTTTGACTGCTACAATTTGCTCTTCAGAGCTACATGTCGCATTGTTTGCTGTTGTGCTATAACCACCTGCACATTTCATAGCAGTACCAGAGATCACACCTGCATCATTGATATCAGTTGCGTCGATAATACGGAACTGATTGTTTTGTTCAGAGTAATCACCGCCATTAGTCAAACTGTCTAGGAACCAAGCTTTTCCATTAAACAATGTTGCAGCACGTTCACTAGTCTCGCCACCTAGGCTATATGGATAGATAAAACCGCGCTTACGACGTGGCTTGCCATCGTCTTCACGAGTCGTTTCCGCATCAAGTTGCCCGACGATTTCATTGTAAGAGTTGATACCGCCCATCTTACCGCCCGCACCGCTAAAGAAAATGCCAGTAGTTGGGTAAAAAGCGCTAATAGAATCCTTACGAACATCATCTACGATAAAGAGACGATTCGGAGCAGAGCCCGTTGGCATTAAGTATCCGCCCGAACGTTTCGCTTCACCAATAGCAACAAAATTAGAGTTAACGTCGGTTAAGCGTGAGTTTGTATGAACCGTATCATCACCTTCGCGCTGTCTAGCTCCTACAACAACTTTATTTTTCCAAGTTGCGTTTTCAACGCTACCTTCGGCTTCTAGAGTTCCGACAAAAACAGTCGCATTCAGGTAGTTATCATCACTGTAAGTGTTGTAACCTACGCCATAGACCGTTGTTCCATCAGTGACAAGGTCACGCATGCTCCCTTGAGCTAACCTTTCTCCATCTTTAGATGTGCCACTAGGCCAAGCCAATTCACTGACGGTTCCGCTTTGATCCCAAATCGCTGCTTTTGATGTGTGGTGAGATCCATTGGTATTGCTTGCTGTTCGAGAAACACTGCCAACAGTAAAAATGCCGTCTGTGCTCCAAGCATGGCTTTGCACAACACTTGCGTCACTATCGCCAGTAAGAATATTTGGCTCTACTGGTGCAACTACGGTATTTCGTGTTTCTAATGTAGAAGTATTTTCTGTGCTAACTTTACTCTGATTACCGACAGCTGCACCACCCTCGGTAAGCTGGTTAATAACATTGTTATATTCATTTTTATAAGCAGCAGAATCTTCTTCTATGAACGCTAACGCATTAGAAGTAAAGTCTTTACTACGTTCTTTATTCCACGGCGTCCAGTTTACTGAAGCCCATGAGTCACAGGTGGAATAGCGAAGCTGGTTGTAACAGTAACGCTCAAAGTCTTTGAGTTCTTGGATGTAATAAAAGCCAGCGTCTAATCCGAATGGGATTTCTTCACGATAGCTGTTCCCATCCACGGCTTGTGTCGCTGAAATCGGCGTAGTGCGAGTTTCCATTGCAAGTTTAAACTGCTCTGGCGTGCAGTTTGCTGCTGCATCAAAGCAGCCTAAAGCGAAAGGTGAACCTGTTGAAGGTTCTGTACCTGCATCGCCCTGTTGAATTGCAACCCCGTAAGCCGTTTGGTAGTCACCGTTTGAACCATGATCCTGAGGTGAAACCTCAACAACTTGATACAATGCCGCCTGTGCGTTCATTGTGGTACCAACCATCATTGCAATGGCGGTCAATTTGAATTTATTACTACAATTCATTGAATTCTTAACTATCCTGTTGCATTGCTTCGAGTTCTTCCCATCTCTCGAATGCGATTTCCAACTCCTGCTCTAGTGCAGCAAGCTGTTCCAATACCGGCTGAGTTTGCTCTACAGGTTTAGCAAAGAACTCTGGATCGTTCACTTGCTCCTGAAGGCTCTCGATATCCGACTCTAATTGTTCAAGTTTAGCTGGTAGAGCCTCTAATTCTCTTTGCAGCTTATACGATAACTTCTTCGAATTGTTCTTAGGTTGCGTAGTTTTGGGAGTTTCCTCAACCACTTTCTCTTTCTTCGTTGGTTTTTCAACCTGACTGCGCGAAGCAAGAACTTGGTCACGCTGCTGTTTAGCATCATGATAACCACCAACGAACTCTTCGATTATACCGTTACCCTCAAAAATCCAGCTGGTTGTTACTGTGTTGTCTACGAACTCACGGTCGTGACTCACTAACAATAATGTACCCTGATAATTGGCAAGCATTTCTTCTAAAAGTTCCAACGTTTCGATATCCAAATCGTTAGTTGGTTCATCAAGAATAAGTAAGTTGTTTGGTTTCAACAAGATACGGGCTAGCAATAATCGGTTTTTCTCACCACCGGAAAGTGCCTTAACCGGGGTTCTGGCGCGCTTAGGTGCAAATAAGAAGTCTTGGAGATAACTCAGAGCATGACGCTGACGTCCCCCAACCATTACTTCTTGTTTCCCATCCGCTAAGTTATCGATCACTGTCTTTTCTGGATCCAAAATCTCTCGGTACTGATCAAAGTACGCGACTTCTAATTTTGTTCCGCAGTGTAAACGACCAGACTGCGCTTCCAATTGCCCTAATAGCAATTTAAGTACCGTACTCTTACCGCAGCCATTTGGTCCGATAAGTGCAATACGGTCACCACGCATGATGTTAAAGCTAAAGTCGTCGACAATTGTCTTGCCTTCGTAAGCAAAAGATACATTTTCTGCTTCAAATACAATCTTACCTGAACGAGAAGCATCATCGATGTTTAGGTTAACTTTACCTTGAACTTCACGACGGTCACGACGCTCTTCACGAAGTTTTTTAAGGGCTCGAACACGGCCTTCATTACGAGTACGACGTGCTTTAATACCTTGACGAATCCACACTTCTTCCTGAGCTAGTTTCTTATCGAACTCAGCATTTTGCATTTCTTCGACGCGAAGCATTTCTTCTTTGTCATTCAAATACTGTTCGTAATTACCAGGGAAAGAAGCTAATTGACCGCGATCTAAGTCGACGATGCGTGTCGCCATCGACTTGATGAATGCACGGTCGTGAGAAATAAAGATGATCGAGCCTTTGAAGTCTTTTAAGAAGTTCTCTAACCATTCGATCGTTGTCACATCGAGATGGTTTGTTGGTTCATCAAGAAGCAATACATCAGGATCACAAACCAGCGCACGAGCTAAAGCAGCTTTACGTTGCCAGCCACCGGATAGATCGGCCAGTTTGGTTTCTGGGCTTAGTTTTAAAGCGCCAAGTACGTTCTTAACACGGTCATCAAAGCGCCAAGCATTAGAATGATCAAGTTGCTCTTGAACTTTCGCCAAACGGTTAATGTTCTTCTCACTTGGGTCTTGAGCAACAAGATCGAGAAGATCGTGATAGATCTTCAATTGTTCGCCGATTTCAGCCAAACCGCCAGATACGTATTCGTAAACCGTACCCTCTTGATTGCGCGGTGGATCTTGTTCAAGCCGAGAAACTACTACGTCTTGAGTTATTTGAATCTTGCCATCATCCAACAAAATGTCGCCGGCAAGCACTTTCATTAACGTGGACTTACCTGCTCCGTTACGACCAACTAAACAAACGCGTTCGTTTTCTTGAAGAGCGAACTCCGCTTTATCTAGCAATGGGTGGTCACCAAATGCAAGTTGTGCGTTATGAATGGTAAGTAATGCCATTATTATCCAACCAATGTATGAGTTGTTCTAAGTCAAACGGCCAGTTCAACTCAGAATCTTGATATTTTAAGACGGGTATTGTGACGCCGTAACGAGAAAATAGTACATCATCGAACGCAATATCGATGATATCTGTTTGCTCGGCCAAACCGACTTGGTCTACTAGAGCAAATGCCATCTCACAAAGATGGCATCCCTCCGTGCTATACAATATCAGCACGTATTAATCCTTTTGTTTATACTACGCGTGCGTTACTAGCCAACAGTTATGAATCTGTTTATTACGCGCAAAATCTAATGGTAACGTTTGAGAAGAAATATTCTGAGCCTTCAAACCCAATTCAGCGAGTGATTCTTCATCCATCTTGAAATGACGTTTGTTATTTGAAAATACGATTGTGCCTTCACTTCTCAGTAAACGTTTGAGGTTCTTCATCAGCTTAATGTGGTCACGTTGTACATCGAATGATGTTTCCATACGCTTAGAGTTAGAGAACGTAGGTGGGTCAATAAAGATCAAGTCGTAATCACCTTTTGCGTTTTCTAGCCATTGCAAACAGTCCGCTTGTTCATATTTATGTTGACGCCCTACACAGCCATTAAGCTGCATATTGTCTTTCGCCCAGTTCAAGTAGGTGTTTGACATATCGACAGTTGTAGTGGAACGCGCCCCACCAACTGCAGCGTGCACTGTTGCACTACCAGTGTAAGCAAACAAGTTAAGGAAATCTTTACCCTGTGCCATTTCGCCAAGACGACGACGAGTGATCTTATGATCCAAGAACAGGCCTGTGTCTAGGTAGTCATGAAGGTTAACGATCAGCTTCACACCGTACTCGTTTACTTCGAGCGTCTCTGATACCTGACCTAATTTTTGGTACTGGCTTCGACCTTTCTGCTTCTCACGAACTTTCAGTACAACTTTGTTCGCTTCGACACCGGTCACCTGAATCGTCGCACGGATAATGTCCGTTAGACGACGCTTGGCTTTTTCTTCAGGGATGTTCTTAGGTGCTGCGTACTCTTGAATCACAATTTGATCGCCGTACACGTCGATCGCTACGTTGTATTCTGGAAGGTCTGCATCGTAGATACGATAGCAGTCTAGTTTCTCTTTACGCGCCCACTTGCCAATCTTGCCAATGTTTTTCTTCAAACGGTTTGAGAAGTCTGGTGCGATTTGAACGTTAGTATCTGCACCTTTCACTTCATCAGCGCTGCGCTCGGCAATGCTGTAGTTCTTTTGGTGACACGGTAACGCACCATTGTTCAATTTAAACTGTTTATCAGCGCGCATACGAAGGCAACTCAAGAGCTCGTCTGAGCTAGAGAAGATAGATGCTTTACATCCGCCAAACTCAGATTTTAGCTGTCCACCGAACGCGGTATAGAGCGCAATCAGCCCCGGCTCAGTTCCTAGACGCTCACCGTAAGGTGGGTTTGAAACGATAACACCGTGTTCAAATCCTGCGGGACGAGTAATAGTTGCAGCATCACCTTGCGCAAACTCAATCAACTCTTCAACACCTGCTCTGCGGGCGTTTTCTTGAGCGACTTTTAATACTTTGGGGTCGTTATCGAATCCAAAAAACTTAGCGTCAACTTTCTTGACACCTCGTCTAGCTTGAACATTAGCCTCTGATTTAATCTCAGCCCAGGTCTCCGGTTCAAAGTCTTCCAAAACTTCGAAGCCCCATTGTTTGCGCTTAACGCCAGGTGCCATGTTGGCTGCCATCATTGCCGCTTCAATAAGCAAAGTACCAGAACCACACATTGGATCGAGTAATGGTTGATGCCCATCCCAGCCACAACGCATGATAATCGCAGAAGCAAGCGTTTCACGTAATGGCGCACGACCCGATTCTGGTCGATAACCACGCTGATGAAGACCACTACCTACCATGTCTACCCCAAGCAACGCTTTATCTTTATGCAAACGAACGTGAATACGAATATCTGGGCGTTCTTTGCTGATATTAGGACGTGGCAAGCCTTTGTTCTCAAAGCAATCTACGATGCCATCTTTGACCTTCATAGCTCCGTATTGGCTATTTCTAATCTCACGGTTTGTGCCGTTAAAGTCCACAACAAAGCGTTTAGAGCTATGAAATTGGTTAACCCAGTTAATAGTGGAAGTGGATAGATACAAGTCCATGTCGTTGTTACACGTGAACTCAGATAAAACACGTACAAATCGAGACGCTAAACGGCTCCACAAACAACAGCGATAAACCTGTTCGTTTGTCGCTTTAAATTTTACGCCTGCCTGTACTGGTTTCGCATTTTCAATGCCTAGTTTAGTCAGTTCTTCAACAAGCAAATTTTCCATGCCATTTGAAGTTACCGCGAGATATTGATTCATAGTGTTCTTTCGCTGATAAAAAATGGCTTCAATTATACCTGACTTTACGATCAATGCCTCGTTTTTAAAGGTATTTTCCCACCCGTTAGTTCAAATCATCACCACTCAAATGATCTAAAACTTTCAACATCTTTAGTTTGAATGTTTTTCATTCATGAACGTATTTTGTTTCCTTTAGAAGAAGTGAATACTTATTTGCATGCATTTTGGTATATACCAGCTGGGATTGGTTGATGTAAATTACTTACAAATACCCTTTATAGGGGAATAAATAGGGTTGTTTTAGGCGCTAGGTTGCCTAATTAAAGGAGTAATCAAATTGAAATAAGTAAAATAAAAGTGACCAGCTTCATGTTTGCATGCATAGAAAACAAACAGTTTCATGGTCTTTCGGATTGGAGTGTCAGAGGAAAGGACAAAAAAAATCGACCCAATAAGGTCGATTAAGGCAAACAAAGGAACGAAATAAAGAAAAATTAAACAGCTTTAACCCACCATTGCCATAGGGGTCATTGCAAAGAGGTGGTTTGCACAAGCCATGCGATCATGCATTACTTTAATCGGCTGCCCAAATTGAAGCGCCTTATTGCCATCAAGAACAAAGGCTTCTTGGTTAACATAAGCACATAAGCTCGATGTTTCGCCTGGTTCTAGAACGATGAACATACCATCAGAATATTGATTTGTGAGAAAGACCATGTCCCCTTCTTGAGGTTCATAATCAGAGGACTGTGCATCGAAGAACCAGCTCTTAGGCTGTACAGGTTTATGAAAACGCTTTGCAGCAACACAATACAGTGTTAATTCAGCTTGGCGATATTCACTGATATCGAGACAGCGAATGCGCTCATTAAACGTTTGAAATGCGCTGGCGTCATCAACGGTAAATTCATTGTTTGAGAAGGCACAGTTAACCAACAATTTTCGGGATAGATTGGTTTGGAAAATCATTTCCTCCCCCAGATCCAGCATTAAGCAAGCTTTTTGCTCGTCAAAATACCAATTCCATTTGTCGCTGGGTTTAAGCATTATTCCGTTCTCTCTTGACTAGTTAAATCAGTGGTAAAGAGGTAAGACGCTTAATTACCTACTCGTGATTTTTAAATTCTACAAACGAACGGATAAAAAAAAAGAGGAAACAAAGTCCTCTTTTTTATGTAACAGGTACTGATTTTTCAGTAGTTTTTGATGTATATGTTAAAGATTCTTAACAATATCACGTACGAGACCTGGGCCGTGGTAAATAAAGCCAGTGTAGACTTGAACAAGTTTAGCGCCTGCCATGATCTTTTCTTTGGCTGCAACATAGGAATCTACACCACCAACACCGATAATTGGAAGTTTGTCTCCAAGCTCTTCATGAAGCTTACGTACGACCTCCGTAGAGCGTGATTGCACAGGGCGACCACTCAAGCCACCTGCCTCATTGGCGTGTCTCATCCCTTCTACGATCGTGCGATCCAAAGTTGTGTTAGTCGCGATCACACCATCTATATTGTTTTTCAATAAAGAATCGCAGATTTGGCAGATTTCATCGTCACTTAAATCTGGCGCAATCTTTAATGCTAACGGGACATACTTGTTGTACTTCTCTGATAACTCCGCTTGTTTCGCTTTTAATTCGGAAAGCAGTTCATCAAGCGCTTCACCATATTGAAGTGAACGAAGACCTGGAGTGTTTGGCGATGAGATGTTTACTGCAATATAGCCAGCATACTCATACACTTTTTCCATACAAATCAGGTAGTCCTCTGCCCCTTTCTCAATTGGCGTATCTTTATTTTTACCGATATTAATTCCGAGAACACAATTGAATTTTGCTCGTTTAACATTCTCGATCAAATTATCAACGCCTAGGTTATTAAAGCCCATGCGGTTGATGATCCCTTCTGCTTCCACTAAACGGAATAAGCGTGGTTTATCATTACCTGGTTGTGGTCGTGGCGTTACAGTGCCGACTTCGACAAAGCCAAAGCCCATGGCATCAAATGCTTCAATACATTCGCCGTTTTTATCTAAACCAGCCGCAAGACCAACAGGGTTACGGAATGTTAGACCCATACACTCAACTGGACGAGTTGGTAACTGTTGGCGGTAAAAGAGATCAAGTGGTGTGCCGTTAAAGCGTTGGAAGTTCTTGATTGCAAGATCATGTGCCTTCTCGGCATCGAGTTGGAAAAAGCCAGTTCTGGCTAGACGGTAAAGCATTGTGCCTCCGAAAGAAAAAAGCCCCGTATAAACGGGACAATATTATTTACCGTTTTTCATCGTAATTCAATGAAAATGAACGTAATAAGTAAAAACCTATATCTTTATAAGATTTTTAAATATAAAACAAACAATTACAATCAAGTTTCTGCGAAAAAAATCGTAACTAACCGCTTAAAAGCAATCGATTTCACTCTGTTTTAATTTCAATTCAATGTGACAATGTAACTATTTTCGTTCCAAATGTGAATAATAGATAATAAAAAGCCCCGTTAAATAACGAGGCTTTTACTTATGACTTGATTATTCCACTACTCTTTCGATGAGCAGTTGAGGTTTAAAAGTACTAGCTCTCGAAGTGCTACAGAGAACTTAGCAAATTCGTGTACTGAGCCAACTTTGAACTCGTTTAAGATACTCTCCCAGCGGTGCAACGATTGCTCGTTAGTTTCAATCCAATCTTCTAACGCAGCCATCACGTCAAGCTCTTCGGTTGAGCAGCCACAAGTCAGTACCTGAGCGGTAAGTTGACGTTGTTGCCAGTCCAGATCTTCACGGAATGCCGCTCTTGCAAGTGCTTGCCAGTTGTTATCAACGGCTTGGCTATTAATTTGCTTCAAGAACCAATGCAACGATAAACGGTCACCCAAGTTAAAGTAGAGTTTCGATGCTTGCTCAACCGTTTTACCTGTTTCACTTGCTACTGATGAAATATCCAGTGCAGATTGTAAGCTTGATAAGCGGGCAACTTGGTGAGCGAGTTTCTCTTCAACCCCTTTCTCTATCCAACCTTGAGCCAACTCATTGTGTTCTTCAACTTCAGACTCAACTAACATAGTGTCTAGGGTTTCAGTAATAACATTGACATCTTGCTTGTAGATAGCAATCAACTCACCGACCGTGCATTTGCCGCTACGGTTACGAAGCAACCAGCGTGCAATTCGACGCAGTGCTCGGCGCACGTAAAACATAATTTCGTATTGAGCTTGCGCTGTCGCAACGTTATCAAGTTTGCGAGTTTGCTTGAGGATTTCTTCTAAATCAAAGATTTCTCTAGCCGCACTGTAAGCGTTGGCAATATCGACAACACTTGCACCAGTTTCTTCTTGCAAACGAGTAACGAAGTTACAGCCCATTTCATTAACCATCTGGTTAGCCAATGCTGTAGCGATAATTTCAGCTCGCAGTGGGTGATTAACCATTTGATCTTTATAGTTACGTCGTAACGCACTTGGGAAATATTCAACAAGTTGTTTTGCATGGAATTCATCATTTGCGATTTCATCCGTAACAAGTTGCTGTTTAAGTACCATTTTACCGTAGGCAACTAACACTGATAGCTCAGGGCGAGTCAGACCTAGTCCCTGTTTTTCACGCTCGATTAGCGTTTCATCATCAGGAATGTATTCGAGAGCACGGTCCAAGTACCCTGCTTTCTCCATAGTGTGGATGAATCGAATTTGCTCCTTAACAATGCCAACACCTTGCTGTTCAGTAACAGAGATCGACTCCGACTGACGGTAAGCATCATCCAAGACAATTTCACCCACTTCGTCTTCCATAGACTCTAGAATTTGGTTACGTTGCTTAACCGTAAGATCGCCATTTGAAACCAGTCCATTGAGGAAGATCTTGATGTTGACTTCATTATCCGAACAGTCAACGCCACCTACGTTATCAACGAAGTCCGTGTTCACTCGACCGCCAGTTAGTGCGTATTCGATACGACCAAGCTGAGTCATACCCAAGTTACCACCTTCGCCAACCACTTTGGCTCTTAAGTCACGGCCGTCAATGCGCAGCATGTCGTTAGCACGGTCGCCAACATCTGTATGAGTTTCTGTTGATGATTTAACGTAAGTGCCGATACCACCATTCCAAAGCAGATCGACTTTCATTTTCAAGATCATCTTTATCAGATCGTTAGGCGCTAAAGATGCTTTCTTAGTACCTAACATTTTCTGAATTTCTGGCGTCAACTGGATCGATTTTGATCGACGAGAGAAGATGCCACCACCTTGAGAGATCAAGTCTTTGTTGTAATCTTCCCAGCTTGATCTTGGCAGATTAAACAAGCGGTTACGCTCTTCCCAGCTGCTGGCTGAATCTGGATTTGGATCAATAAAGATGTGCATGTGGTTAAACGCAGCTTGCAATCGAATATGCTTCGATAACAGCATACCGTTACCGAACACGTCACCTGCCATATCACCTACACCGATTGCAGTAAAATCAGTGGTCTGACAGTTGATGCCCATTTCACGGAAGTGACGTTTAACAGATTCCCAACCACCTTTTGCGGTGATACCCATTGCTTTGTGATCGTAACCGTTTGAACCACCTGAAGCGAATGCGTCACCTAGCCAGAAGTTGTATTCTGCAGAAACAGAGTTTGCCAAATCTGAGAAGGTTGCTGTGCCTTTATCGGCAGCCACTACTAGATATGGGTCATCTTCATCGTGACGAACAACGTTTTGTGGTGGTACCACCTCTCCTTCAATGATGTTATCTGACACATCTAGCAGTGCACGGATAAAGCGTTTGTAACAACGCTGACCTTCCGCAAAAATTTCATCACGAGTGGTGAGAGATGGCTGGCGTTTACAAACGAAGCCGCCTTTTGCACCAACTGGTACAATTACAGTGTTCTTAACCTGTTGCGCTTTTACTAAGCCAAGAATCTCCGTACGGAAGTCTTCTTGACGATCTGACCAACGCAAACCACCACGAGCCACTTTTCCACCACGAAGGTGAACACCTTCAATATCTGGTGCGTAAACAAAGATCTCGAATGCAGGTACAGGCTGCGGAATCTCAGGAATATCGCTTGGCTTCATTTTCAAAGATAACCAAGGCTTAGGCTGCTTATTCTCGTCTACTTGGTAGTAGTTGGTACGAAGCGTCGCCATGATCATTTCAATATAACGACGAATAATACGATCATCATCCAAGCTCTCTACACGATCCAACTGCTCTGTTAGCTTTTTAATTAGATCGTTTTGGCCTTTCTCGCTGCCTTTGTGTTTCGGATCAAATCGCTTGGTGAACAGCTTGACTAGACCTGTCGCTAAGTCTGGGTAGTGGCTTAGCGTGTCTTCGATGTACTGCTGACTGAATGGGAAGCCGACTTGGCGCATGTATCGTGCGTAAGCGCGAAGAATGGAAATCTCACGGCCAGATAAAGACGCACCTAATAACAATCGGTTGAAACCATCACTTTCAAGATTACCCGCCCAAATGGCAGCAAATGCTTGTTGGAAACGATCACGAGCTTCACGAAGGTCAACGGTTTTCTCGCTCTTATGCAGCATAGAGAAGTCAAGGATCCAGAAAGTCTGACCGTTGTTTTTCTCGATCTCATATGGCGATTCGCCAATCACACGCAAACCAAGGTTTTCCAACATCGGCATTACGTCAGAAAGGTGAATTGGTTCATCGCGATGATATAACTTTAAGCGGACAGCTTTGGAATCTGCTCCCTCTTCTTGAGGTCGGTAGAACAACATACCAAGTTTATTATCATCACTTAACGCTTCTAAGCGCTCGATATCTGCAACCGCAGAACCTGGCATCATGTCCTCTTTGTATGAGCGAGGGAACGCACTCATATATTCTTTTGAAAGAGGAAGGCCTTTACTTTCACCAAAGTTAGCAATGATGGATTCTTTTAGTCTGTCATCCCAAGAGGTAGAAACTTCCATTAGATTTTGCTCGATCTTTTTCACGTCTACGTCAATGTTGTTATTGTCTACACGAACAATGTAATGTGTTCTCGCTAGTGGGCTTTCTGAGAAGTACGTTGTAAATTCAACCTCTTGCTCGCAACCAAAGTACTGCTTAAGAATGCGTTGAGTTTGACGACGCAATTCTGTGTTGTAACGATCTTTAGTGACATAAACCATGCAACTGAAGAAACGACCAAATGGGTCTTTACGAACAAACAAACGCAGCAAGTCACGATCTTGCATTTGTACAACACCCATTCCCACCTCAAGCAGCTCTTCTTCATTAGCTTGAAGCAACTCGTCGCGTGGGTAGTTTTCTAAGATATTGTGCAATGCTTTGTATGAGTATGATCCGTGGCGGTATCCACTTGCTTCAAGGATACGGTCAACTTTTTCACGGATCAGAGGAATACTTTGTACCGCTTGGTTGTAAACGGCGGAGGTATATAAACCAGTAAAGCGATGCTCACCTATTACTTTACCGTTTTCATCAAACTTTTTAATACCGATGTAATCAGTATAAGCCGGACGGTGGATACGAGATGCTTTGTTACCTTTGGTGATGATCAGAGCGTATGGTTTTTTCGCTTCTAATCGCGCTGAATCTGATAATTCAGAGAGCTTGACGCTACGCACGCGCTTGTCATCAGCAAACAGACCTAGTCCTTTTTCTTTAGCAGGAACAAGTTCGGTATCACCATTGACCTCTTTTAAGTCATAATCTTTATAACCCATAAAGGTAAAGTTATGATCTTCTAGCCAACGAAGAAATGCGATCGTTTCATCCATACGATCAGTTTGGATAGAAACACGATCTTTATTTTTCTCAAGTTCATCAGTAACAAACTTAAGCTTATCAACCATCTGCTTCCAGTCATCAACGACTAAGCGAGTATCAGATAGAATTCTTAACAGCTCTTCTTTAAGCGCTTGCATCTCGTCTTTACTAGTAAGGCGGTCTACCTCTATGTGGAAAAGTGATTGAAGAACACCACCCTCACCGTTTACGTCTGTAACTTGGCCTTTTTTATCACGCTGAATCTGTGTTGGGTTATTCAACATTAGGTGACAAACAAGATCCAAACGTGCTAAAGCCATTTTGACTGAGTCCACTAAGAATGGACTATCTGGAACAACAATTTCTACGATTGTGTGTGTGGATTGCCAGCCTTGACGACTTACGGTCGGGTTAAATACTCGAACCGAAATCTCTTCTGGTTTTTTTTCATTGATATGGTGCCAAAGGCTAACGACAGCACCATAAAGGTCGGATTCGTTTCGCTGAATTAGATCATCATCAGCAATGTTACTGAATAAGTGTTGAGCAAGTTTAGTTACAAGCGTTTGGTGAGAAAGCTCGAGTTTGTCTTGAATCAGTTGGTAAACCTTTTCAAGCAGAACCGGCACTACATTTTCACGCGCGGTCATATTCACACTCCACATTAGAATTGTTGTTTTGTAGGGGGACTTAGTAGCTAGGTTGTTACCTTAGAAACTAAGCATAGGTAATGCATGTGCCCATTGTAAAAGCATAATTACAAATGTTTAACAACTAATCGTAGTGGTAAGAGGTGAAATGTCCGATTCTGTGACTAAGATTCCTATTTAACTCTCTGCAAATACAATACATCACAGAGTTTCTAACTTAAGAAACTTATTATTTTGGTCAGTTGTTAGTCTAAACTGGCCTCTAACGCCCAATTGACTAAGAAATGGTCTAAATCTCGCGGCGGGTAACTGCAAACGCAAACCGTTGTGTGTGACAACTTGAACAACACTTGCCGCACCAGAATAATGAGATAAAAACGTTTGATATGAAATGTTGAGATTGAAGTAGTAATAGTTCATGAAGTGAAAACTAAGTGACATAAACAAATAAGGTGGTCTTAATGACCACCCTATTGTGTTGTTTACTATTCGTCTAGTGCTTTAGTCACTTTTTCGAATAGATCTTTAGCAAGATTATCCATTGCTTTGAGCTTTTCAAGTTCTGCACGAATCATTGCTTGGCGAGCTTCATCGTATTTACGGAACTTAAGCAAAGGATCAATCATTCGAGAAGCTACTTGTGGGTTCGAATCATTTAGTTGGCGAAGAATTTCACCGGCAAATTGGTAACCTACACCGGATTTATCATGGAAACGTACAGGGTTCGCACTTAAGAACGAGCCAATTAAGCTGCGCGTACGGTTCGGATTTTTCAAACTAAATGCTTCGTGGTTCATGGTTGCTTTTACTTTTTCAAGAGCATCCTCTGCAGGATTGCTACCTTGCAGTGCAAACCACTTATCCATAACCAAACCATCGTGCTTCCATTTATCGCTATAATCAGCCATAAGTGCTTCACGACACTCGAGCTGAGCGTTATTTGCGGCACTCATCGCAGCAATCGTATCTGTCATGTTATTTGCAGATGCGTACTGCGCGTTGACTAAATCATTACCTTTTTCCGTATATGCTAGGTACTGAAGGCAACGGTTACGTAAAGCACGCTTGCCAATAGCAGCATGGTCGATCGTATACTCTGTTTGCTTAAGCGTGTGATAAGTCGCACTTAGCTCATCTTCTAATTCCTTAGAAAGTGACACTGTAATGCTGTTTAGCACTTTGTCTACGGCATCGATATCAATTTGCTGGTACCAACCAGTAATCTCATTGATTGAAGGCATAGAGAAAACTTGAGCAATGAAAGCAGGCTCAAGCGTTTCATCCAACAGCACACCGCGGAAAGCATCTATCACACCTTCAGAAAGCGATACTTCTTGTCCCGCTTGAACGTTTTTCACATTCTGACGAATGTATTTAGCCAATAGCATTTGGCTAGCGTCCCATCGAGCAAAATCGTTCGTTGCGTGCTTCATCAAGAAGACTAACTCGTCATCGCTGTAATCGTATTCTAATTTGACTGGTGCCGAGAATTCACGCAACAAAGATGGCACTGGCTGTTCTTCGACATTTTCAAATACGAACGTTTGCTTATCTTGTTTAATATCCAGCACGTTATTAACTGATTCACCGTTAATCACCAGTGGGATAACTCGACCTTTCGAATCATACAACTCGATATCGAACGGAATATGCAGCGCTTGTTTTTCTGCTTGGTCTTGCGTCGGCTCCGTAAATTGCTCTACCGTTAGTGCGTAAGTTTTTGCATCAGCGTTGTATTCGCTATTTACGCGCAGCGTTGGTGTACCCGATTGGCTGTACCACAGACGGAACTGTTTTAAATCAACACCGGTGGCATCTTCCATTGCAGAAACAAAGTCTTCACACGTCGCGGCGGTACCATCGTGACGTTCAAAATAAAGTTTCATTCCTTTTTGGAAGCCCTCTTCGCCAAGGAGTGTATGGTACATACGAATAACTTCGCTGCCCTTTTCATACACCGTTAGCGTGTAGAAGTTATTCATCTCAATGACTTTGTCAGGACGAATCGGGTGAGACATTGGGCTTGCATCTTCCGCAAATTGAGGACCACGAATAATACGTACGTTATCAATACGGTTATCAGCACGAGAGCCTAAGTCAGAAGAGAATTCTTGGTCTCGGAATACGGTTAAGCCTTCTTTTAGACTTAGTTGGAACCAGTCACGACAAGTGACACGGTTGCCAGTCCAGTTGTGGAAGTACTCATGACCGATCACAGCTTCGATGCCTAAATAATCACGATCTGTCGCAGTTTGATCGTTCGCCAGCACATATTTTGAGTTAAAAATGTTCAAGCCTTTGTTTTCCATTGCACCCATGTTGAAGAAATCAACAGCAACGATCATGTAAATATCCAGATCGTATTCTAGGCCAAAGCGTTCCTCATCCCACTTCATCGAGTTGATCAGCGATGTCATCGCATGGCCTGCACGATCTAAGTTACCTTTATCAACAAAGATTTCTAAATCAACACTGCGACCTGACATCGTTGTATATTTGTCACGCAATACATCAAAGTCGCCTGCAACAAGGGCGAACAAGTAAGCTGGTTTTGGATGCGGATCCTGCCATTGAACCCAGTGACGACCGTTCTCTGCATCGCCTTCTGCAATTCGGTTACCATTGCTCAGCAAATATGGATAAACCGCTTTATCTGCGATCACTTTTGTTGTGTATTTTGCTAGAACATCCGGACGGTCTAGATAGTACGTGATACGGCGGAAGCCCTCAGCCTCACACTGAGTACAAAATGCGCCGCCTGATTTGTACAAACCTTCGAGTGCTGTATTCGCTTCAGGATCAATTTTGGTGACGATTTCAAGTTCAAACTCGGATGGAAGATCGGTCAGTACCAGCGATGACTCCTTCACCTCGTGATGAGCCCAATCCTCACCATTTACTTTTACAGCGCGTAGCTCAAGCCCTTCGCCATCGAGTTCTAGCGTTGTTGTATCGCCTTTTTGAGCAACTTTTGATACCGCCGTAACGATTGTGTCATTGTCATATAGATCAAAAGTAAGATCGATATCAGTAATCGCATGAGATGGCTCTTTATAATCTTTACGATATTTGGCCAGGGGAGCTTGAGACATGAGCATAAATCCTTGTATGTCGAACAACAAAAATACCAGACTGCATGATCAAAAATGCAGTTCTGGTATCACTATATAAGCTATTTGTAGGGGTTGTGGTATCAGAATACAAGTCTTTCCATCAAAAAACGGAGCTTTTAGTGCTCTAGCTCCGTTTTTTGATTAACATTTAAACAACATTAATGACTTACCGTACGCACGCGTAATTTGGCGCATGTTAAAGGCATCATGGCGTAACTCTATTGAGTACGGCGTACATATCACCATTGGAATCTTCGATCGTTAGCTCATTCTTGTTGAGCTTATACGTGGTTCCATGCTCGCCATTTTCATACAACAGAACCAAAAACTCATCTTCTGTGTAAAACACACCTTGTTTGATGGACTCATCCCCTTCTTCGTTCGAAACCCTAAACATGAACACGAAATCAGGTTGAAGTATCAAATCCATCTGATTAATGTTGTTGGCCACAAGACCGTCGCCAGATACGTGAGAGCTAGACCAAATACCTGCAAGTGAATTGGATAATCCCTTAGTGAATGTTACACCATTAAGATCAAGCGTATTATGGTTGTTGCGATAGGCATAAATTTGAGGCTCGTCGGTGTTTAAACCAAGAACGATGGTGTCTTCATTTGCGTTATACAGCCCTTCCCAATGGTCAACGGAATAGTCTTTCTTTTGAATATCAATAGAAAAGCTGTAGTCAGAACCTAATGAGAGTTTGATCGCACGAAAGTTTTCAGCCGACTCTTCGGGGTTTGGGTTCATCAAATACCAGTCTCCGATGAGAAACGGCGTGTCAAAGTGACTTAATTCATCTTCTCTGGTGTTTTCTCCACCAAACACACTAAAGCAGCAAAAGCTAAGTAAAATAAAGAACCACTTCATATCGGCATCCTTATCGTTTTCTTTTAGCTTAGCCAGTAGTCCTCACTTTCGCGAAATTTTAGATGTAGATCACGTAAATTATTGGGGGAAAATAAGCGAATATCTTGCTCGATATCGAGACAGCGGAAGGCAAAAAGGCATAAAAAAAGAGTGAATCTGAAAGACTCACTCTTTTTATTCTAAATTGCCAGTTATTATGACTGATTTTCCTGCTTAAGTAGATCGACCATAATCGCGACAGACTCATCTAAATAAACATCAGGAGCCTCGTAGTCTTTTGGTATGTCATCCAATGTTTTGAATGCTTTTTTACCCAAAGCAACTTGACGTTCATTTATGCGTTGTAATCGAAGGGCTTCCGCTTTATCCGATTCAGCTTTACGAACTTTTTCGTTCAAAGACAAAGTATTATCGTCTTTTTCTTTACGATATTTCTCGATGTCTTCATTGATAAAGCGGAACTCCATTTCATCAGAAATACGCTTGTTATGAAGAGCAGTAAGTTTTTCAACTAAGGCGTCGTTACTTGGAAACGTTTGATATTGTGCTTTATCAATCTGATCCCAAGGTAAAGCATTGTCTTCAACACTTTCACCAGTTTCAGAAGCCTCAATTGGCGTTGGGTACGAAATATCTGGTGCAACACCACGATTTTGCGTACTTCCACCGTCAATACGATAAAATTTCTGAATCGTGTACTGAACATAACCTAGCTCTTTATCGAAAAGATCATAAATATGATTCAGTGAACGATGTTGCTGAACTGTACCTTTACCGAAAGAGTTTTCACCTAAGATGATTGCACGATTATAATCTTGCATTGCCGCTGCAAAAATTTCAGATGCTGAAGCACTGTAGCGGTTAATCAATACCGTCAATGGGCCATCATAACTCACTTTTCCATCGGTATCGGCATTCACTTTGATGCGGCCATAGCTGTCACGGACTTGAACTACAGGGCCTTCTTTAATGAATAAACCTGTCAATGCCGTTGCTTCTGTTAGCGCACCACCGCCATTGTTGCGTAGATCAACGATTACGCCGTCAACGTTTTTGGTTTTCAACTCAGCTAGTAATTTATCGGTGTCTTTCGATAAGCCGACGTAGAAACTTGGTACTTCTAAAATACCAATCTTCTTACCGTCTTTTTCGATGATTTCTGACTTAACCGCACGATCTTCTAAGCGAACTTTGTCACGAACAATTGTGACAATGTAACTCTTCGCATCGTTACCTTCTGGCAAGATCTGTAGATTAACCTTTGTGCCTTTAGGGCCTTTGATTAACTGAACAACATCATCCAGACGCCAACCGATCACGTCGACAATTTCTTCACCGTCTTGTCCAACACCAGTGATTCGGTCCCCTTCACCAAGTTGCTTACTCTTTGATGCCGGACCGCCAACAACAAGTGAACGAATTACTGTGTAATCGTCTGTCATTTGCAAAACAGCGCCGATGCCTTCTAGAGAAAGGTTCATTTCCGATTGGAATTGCTCGGCATTACGTGGAGAAAGGTAGCTTGTATGAGGGTCAACCTGTCGCGCGAAGGCATTCATATACAACTGAAATGCGTCTTCATTGTTGGTCTGTGTGATGCGCTTCATCGCGTTGTTATAACGCTTCTCTAAAACTTCTTTAATCTCTGGCCACTCTTTGCCAGTCAGTTTCAGATTTAACGCGTCATATTTCACACGCTTGCGCCACAACTCGTTGAGCTCTGCTTCGTCTTTTGGCCATGCGGCCTCAGAGCGGTCTAACTCTATCTCGTCATCGGTATCAAACTTGATCTCTTCATCGAGTAGAGTTAACGCATAAGCAAAACGATCGAAACGCTTCTGCATTGAGAGGTTGTAAACATCAAAAGCAATTTGGTTGTTGCCCGATTTAAGCTGATCATCAAGCTCGACTGACCAATTTTTAAATGAATCGATGTCTGCTTGAGTGAAAATATTTCTATTGTAATCAAGCAACTCTACATAGCGTTCAAATATCGCTTTAGAGAAATCATCATTGAGGCTGAAGTGCTTATAATGAGAGCGGGTAAATCGCGAGGTGACTCGTTTGCTAGCTGTTTCATGCTGAACTTCAGGAGAAAGAACCGGCAGGTCATCTTTATGTAGTTTGGCTTCAAGAGCCTGAGCTGATGCTGCTAGCCATAAGCTAGCAGCAATCAGGGTCACTTTTGAACGGCAATTCATGCGTAGGAGTATCTCCTTTATGCGCGCAAGTGCTCCGCTTTCACAACCATTTGTAGGCCGTTAGCAAGTTGAACACGTACATCATCCTTATTGATTTCAACAATGGTCGCTGCCATGTTTCCTTTGCCCATGTTCACGTTAACTGCGTTACCTACTGTGATTTCATCAGCATTTAGAGCGCGCGTTTCTACAGGCTTAGTTGGTTTTTGTACTTTTGGTTTATTAGTACGACGAGGCTGTTGAGGCTTTTTAGCCGCAGGTTTCGCTTTCGCCTTACCCTCTTCACGAGCTTTTTGTGCTTGTTCTTTACGACGAGCCTGAACTTTCGCCTTGCTTTCTGCAAGTGTCGCTTTCGCGTGTTCAACGTGCTCTTCTTCTAGCTCACCACAAGGGTTGCCATCTAGGTCTACACGTACTGCACCTGGTTTTACACCGTGTAGGTAACGCCATGATGAAGTGTACTGTCTTAACGCTGCACGAAGCTGTGTTTTGCTTACTTTTTCGTCTTCATTTAGACGTTCCGCAAGATCTTGAAAAATACCAATTTTCAGAGGTTTTGCTTCACCTTCTAAAGTAAAGCACTTAGGGAAACATTCAGCAATATATGCAATAACTTCTTTGCTGTTTTTTAACTTTTCAGTCATGAGGGGTCCTGATTTGAGCGGATTTCCGCGAGCATTAAGAAAAAATATTCTCGTATTATAGTGACATGCCAAGGAAAAACCACACTCGAAGGCTAATTTATGCGTCGTTCGCGTGTGAATTAAGCAGCTTTTCTACTTCAACCATGAAATGAGTGAGACCTTCTTCGTCTGTTTCATTAAATCGGCCAATACTTGGACTATCAATATCAAGTACACCAACCACCTTTCCATTAATAGAAAATGGAATCACAATTTCTGAATTGCTCGCTGCATCGCACGCAATATGCCCCTCAAATTCGTGAACGTCGTATACTCTTTGTATAGTATTAGTTTGTGCAGCAGTACCGCAGACGCCTCGACCCATTGGGATACGAACACAAGCTGGTTTTCCTTGGAACGGACCAAGAACAAGCTCTTCACCTTTTGTTAGGTAAAAGCCTGCCCAGTTAAGATCGTCAAGTTCCATGAAAAGCAATGAGCTCAAGTTTGCTAGGTTCGCAATAAAGTCTGGTTCAGACTCAATTAGAGCAACAGCTTGTTTGGTTAGTCTTTGGTATTGTTCTAAGTTCATATTAACTTCCTACTTACTATAAAAGCTTCCATTCTCAATGTATGGCGCTAAAATGCAGCCCTACTTTATAATAGGACTTATTCTCAATTACAATGCTTCTGAAAAATGACACTATTAGCCGTTCTTGGTTGATAACACAAGTAAAAAAGCACAAGTCCAAGCTGATCATAGCGAACTTGATAGCGGTGCTTGCAACCTTGATTAGTGTTCCAATTCCCCTCCTCATGCCTTTGATGGTTGATGAGGTCTTATTGGACCAACCTGCAAAAGGCTTAGATGCCATGAATGCCATTCTCCCTGAAGCGTGGCACACTCCGACAGGCTATATTTTCTTCACCCTGTTCTTGGTTGTTCTTATGCGAGCTGCGAGCCAAGGATTAAATATCCTTCAAAGCCGACAATTTACGCTTGTTTCAAAAACCATCACGTTTGAGATGCGCAGTAAAATGATCGACAAACTCGGCCGTATCAGCATCCGACAATACGAAACCAAAGGTAGCGGAGGAATCAACGCACACCTTATCACTGACATTGAGACCATTGATAAATTTATTGGTTCTACGTTAGCAAAATTCGTTATCAGTTTTCTGACTGTTATTGGTACTGCTATCGTTCTACTTTGGCTCGATTGGCGACTTGGTCTGTTTATCCTGTTAGTTAACCCTATTGTCATTTACTTCTCACGTAAACTAGGCAGTATGGTTAAACATCTGAAACGGAAGGAAAATCATTCTTTTGAAATTTTCCAAAACCGCTTAGTTGAAACATTAGATGGAATCTACCAACTACGCGCGGCCAATAAAGAACGAGAATTCCTCCAACAACTCAAAGACAGTGCGAACCAAGTTCGCGTTGATGCAGACAAGTATGCTTGGCAATCTGAAGCGGCTGGTCGCGTATCTTTCCTTCTCTTTTTGATCGGCTTTGAATTATTCAGAGCTGTCGCAATGTTAATGGTCATGTTCAGTGACCTTACTATTGGCCAAATATTTGCCGTTTTTGGTTACCTATGGTTCATGCTGTCTCCTGTTCAAGAGTTGCTTGGGATTCAGTTTTCTTGGTACAGCGCTAAAGCCGCATTAAAACGCATCAACGACTTATTAGAGTTAGAAGAAGAGCAGAGACCGGTTCCTAAGGTAAATCCTTTCAAAGAAGGTAGAGAAGTTGACGTTAAAGTAGAAAACATTAATTTCTCTTACAATAATGAAAACAAAGTCCTAGATAATCTTTCTTTACATATGCCGGCAGGAAAGAAAGTGGCGTTAGTTGGTGCAAGCGGCGGTGGTAAGTCAACCTTGATACAATTACTTATTGGGGTTTACCGTCAAAACTCCGGTAGCATTCGCTTTAATGATGAATTAACAGAAGATATTGGTTTTGAAGTAATTCGCGACAAAATTGCCGTGGTATTACAGCAACCTATACTATTTAACGACACCTTGAGGCATAATCTAACGCTTGGTGGGGATTTTGACGAAATGTCACTTTGGCGTGCGCTTGAAGTGGCTCAGCTGCAAGATGTTATTTCTCAACTGAACCACGGCTTGGATACTCAAGTTGGTCGTAATGGCATTCGTTTGTCAGGAGGTCAACGACAACGGCTGGCCATTGCTAGAATGGTGCTGAGTAATCCTCAATTTGTTATTTTAGACGAAGCCACGTCTGCGCTAGATACCGCTACTGAAGCGGCTTTACACAAAGCACTGACCGAGTTCTTACGTGGTAGAACAACATTAATCGTTGCGCACCGACTGTCCGCTGTTAAACAAGCCGATTTGATCTACGTGCTTGAAGATGGGAAAGTGACGCAAACAGGTACTCATGGTGAGTTAGTTGAGCAAGAAGGCTTATATCAAACCTTATATGGGGGCATACAGTCCCACGCTTAAATCGTTCAAGCTAGAGAGGTCGTTATGACCTCTCTGTCTAAGCACGCCATGCAACCCAATAACGTACGTTTGTGCCAAGGTTGTGAATTGCCTGTCGACATCGTCGACTTACCCCATGGCAAAAATGCACACTGCCCTCGTTGTGGTACACAATTATATCGCGGAGGTAGCCCTAGCCTCTCTGGTAATCTAGCCGTCGCGATAACCTGCATCCTACTATTTATTCCATCGCACTTTTTTAACTTTATTAGCATCCGACTCTTTGGTGTGATGATTCCGGCAACCCTACCTTCAGGGATGATCACATTGATGGAAGAAGGATTTGTTCTTCTTTCATTGCTCATTCTATTTTGTAGCTCTCTTGCGCCACTGACGGTTTGTGTTTCAGTGGTAACGGCACATATTTCTTTACATCAACGATGGTTCCGTGGGCTTCGTATCTCACTGTGGCTAATTCAACATTTGAAGCATTGGGTTATGTTGGATGTGTTCTTAGTTAGCATCGCCATTTCCTGTTTTAAACTCCAAGATTATTCCGACATTTTCGTCGGTCCAGGGTTAATTGGTCTGGTTCTTTTGCAGATATTTACCGTTTTGTTAGTTTCAAGAATCAGCGTCCGTCGTTATTGGGAAGCTTGGAAGCCAGAAAGTTTATATGCTTTTGAGCATAAAGATGTGCATTGCCATGAATGCCACTTGTCCCAACCTGAAGGTGACCATTGCCAGCGTTGTCATCACGAGTTATATCATCGCAAGCCAAACTCCATTCAGAAAACATGGGCTTACCTCATCGCAGCAACGGTCGCCATCTTCCCTGCTAACCTGATCCCTATTTCCATCTTGCTTACCAATGGTAAGCGTTTGGAGGACACTATTTTTTCAGGCGTGGCTGGTTTGGTAAAAAGCGGCATGTATGGAATCGCTGCGATCATTTTTGTTGCCAGTATCGTTGTCCCGGTGATTAAAATACTTGGGCTCGCCTACATCATGCTTTGCATCCAATTCAAACGTTCGGTGTTTAAGAGACAACGAATGATGGTTTACTTTGTTGTTAAATGGATCGGTAAATGGTCTGTGATGGATTTGTTTGTTATTTCTATCATGATGACGTTAGTCGATCGTGGTCAGATACTGGATTTCACACCAGGATATGGCGCCGTAGCATTTGGTGTTGTCGTAGTGTTGACCATGCTTGCAGCAGAAAGTATTGATCCAAGGCTAATCTGGGACCAAACAAGCCCAAAACAATCAGAAAAAGAGTCAATGAATGAGTGATCAGAACAGTTCTCAAACGTCATACGTACCAGATGTAAAGCGGAGTAAAGGCATATCTCCTCTTTGGCTGTTGCCAATTTTGACCATGGTCTTAGCTGGCTGGCTTGTTGTGAAGTCGATACACGATGCAGGACAACGAGTGCAAATCTATTTTTCTGATGCCGCTGGTCTTGTCGCCGGCCGAACCACTATCCGTTACCAAGGATTAGAAGTCGGCATGGTAAGAGACATTAACCTCACCGAAGATCTCGGCAGTATTTATGTCGATGCTGATATCTATCCTGAAGCTGCAAAGTTACTGAACGATAAAACACGCTTTTGGTTAGTAAAACCAACAGCTAGCCTAACGGGAGTTTCCGGACTGGATGCGCTCGTCTCAGGTAACTACATCTCGATTCAACCCGGAGATGGTCAAGAGTTTGAGACAACATTCCATGCGTTAGACTCTGCCCCAACAGATTTACGCGTTTCTCAAGGTTTGAATATTAAGCTCAAAAGCCGTGATTTAGGTGGTGTATCGGTTGGCTCTCAAATTGTTTATAAGAAAATCCCAATCGGTGAAGTGTACAGTTACCAGCTAGATGAAGATGCAAAATCTATCACTATTCAAGCCAACATTCAGGATCAATACCGACATATCATTAACAACCGCAGTCGATTCTGGAACGTCAGTGGAATTGGTGCCAGCATCGGTTTTGAAGGTGTCGATGTAAGACTAGAAAGCATGAGTGCCTTACTAGGTGGCGCCATCGCCGTCGACTCTCCGGATGATGGTGAGCCTGTAGAAGAGAACACCGAGTTCCGTTTGTATAAAGATTTGAAAACTGCTGGTCGAGGCATCGCGGTTAAAATCGTCCTACCTGATGACAGCAAGATCAGCGGAGAAGGCGCTCCAATTATGTATCGCGGAATTGAAATTGGCCAAGTTACGGACTTGAGCCTTTCCGAAGGTCGAGAAGTGATATTGGCGTCAGCGGCAATTCAACCCGCTTTTAGTGACATGCTGACGACAGGTACTCGATTTGTCTTAGAAGAAGCAAAGGTGTCCCTTTCTGGTGTTGAAAACATTGCTAATTTAGTGCGAGGAAACTTCTTAACGATCGTGCCGGGCGCGGGTGAACGCTCTCGCCGCTTTACTGCGATTCGTAAAAACGTGTTTAACCAACAGCAAGAAAAGTCTATCGCGATTCGGTTGGTGTCCGACAATTCGTTTGGCCTAGATAGCGGTGCCAATGTACTTTATAAAGGCATCGTTGTTGGTTCAATCATCAAAGTGAGCCTAGTTAAGGAAGATAAAAAATCACAACACGAAGTATTTATGGATGTATTGATTGACCATGAATACAAACATCTGATCAAATCAAACAATCGTTTTTATGTAACCGGCAGTGCATCAGCAGAGTTAACTGAATCGGGGCTCAGCGTTACCGTTCCTCCAGCAAAGCAGTTGTTAACCGGGTCAATTAGTTTTGTGAGCGAAGGCAAGCAGGATATTCAAAAAGAGTATCAACTGTTCCAAAATGAATCATTGGCTGAATTGGCGCAGTACAATCAAAGTGGCTCTAGGGCGCTAACACTATTTGCTTCTGAATTGCCGCCGATTTCCAAAGGCAGCCCTCTACTCTATCGTAATCTTCCAGTTGGTAACGTCTCCGATTTCCAACTAGTTGATGGCGGAGTACTAATTAAGGCTACTATCGAAAACCGCTTCGCTTACCTTGTAACGCCACAAACCGTTTTTTGGAATCGTTCAGGGATTGAGATAGATGCATCATTAGCTGGCGTCAGTGTGAAAGCTCACCCTTTGAAGTCGTTAATCGAAGGTGGCATCGCTTTTGACTCCGTACCAGGCGTTGAAAACAAAATCGGAGAAAACTGGAAGCTGTATTCTGATCAAAAAACCGCTCGCAAGTTTGGGCGCGTCATTGCTTTAGAAACCGACGGTTCGCAAGAGATTGCTAAAGGAATGCCGATTGAATATCAAGGTGTTAAAGTTGGTGAAATCACTCTGGTTGTACCGAATTTTCGTCGTAACATGGTTGAAGTCACTGCAAGGATCCTACCTGAATACGTAGAAAACATTGCGGTTGAAGGCTCACATTTTTGGCTAACTGAACCAGAAATTGGTTTAGGTGGCGTTAAAAACCTCGGGGCGTTGGTGTCGAAATCCATCAGTGTTGAACCAGGTAAAGGTAAAGCTAAATTTGATTTTCAATTAGAAAATAATTCAGAACGCGTGCATGGAATCATGTTTACGTTACAAAGTGAACAAAGAGGCTCAGTACAAGTCGGTACCCCTATTCTTTACCGCCAGATGGAAGTTGGCCAAGTGACCGACGTAAGCCTAGGAGAATTTGCTGATCGCATCGTCACGACTATCAAAATACAGCCTGAATACGCTTACCTCGTTCGTCAAAACAGTGTGTTCTGGAATGTTTCAGGAGTAGATGTTTCCATCGGGCTTACCGGCGCTAACATCAAAGCGGGAACCTTTGATAGTTTAGTTCGCGGAGGAATTGCGTTTTCAACGCCAGAGCAATCGACTATTCCACCAGCGGCAAAGAGTGGGCAATCTTTCTTTTTGTATCCACAAGCTGAAGAAGGTTGGACTCAATGGCGTACAGCGATTCCTAAGCCGTAGAATAAAGCTCAATTCACGTACAATTGAAGTTTGAGTACCTTAAAAGAGCAGCAATCGCTGCTCTTTTTTATTGCTTGGCCCTTGTCACTATTCGTTTCTGCTTCGCTTTCGTATATTATTTGCCACTAATTCTGCAAACGAGATCCCACATTGCATCCTAATGTTTACATCCCAGACGCGTTTCTGGAAAAAATCCAAACTATCCTTCCAGCTCACCTCAACATGGAAGACTTTATCGCATCGTGCCAAAAGCCACTGCGCAAGAGTATTCGAGTTAATACGTTGAAGATCAGCGTTGAAGCGTTTTTAGAACGAGCAGAAACAAAAGGCTGGAAGCTTTCTCCTGTGCCTTGGTGTGACACGGGGTTTTGGATTGAAGCGGACGAGTCAGTTGTACCATTAGGCAACACAGCAGAACACATGTCTGGCTTATTCTACATTCAAGAAGCTAGTTCGATGATGCCGGTATCTGCTCTGTTTATGAATGATGAATCTTACGATGCCGTGTTAGATACCGCAGCCGCTCCAGGCTCAAAAACCACTCAAATTGCAGCTTTAATGAACAACGAAGGTGTACTTGTGGCCAATGAATACGCCGCAAGTCGTGTAAAAGTACTGCACGCTAATGTGGAACGTTGTGGGGTACGTAACGCCGCACTAAGTAACTTCGATGGGCGCGTTTTTGGAGGTTGGCTACCAGAACAATTTGATGCGGTTTTGCTCGACGCGCCTTGCTCTGGAGAAGGCACCGTTCGCAAAGACGAAGATGCGATGAAAAACTGGACGCAAGCTTCCGTACTCGACATCGCTGACACGCAGAAAGATCTTATTGAAAGCGCCTTCCATGCATTAAAGCCCGGTGGTGTGATGGTTTACTCAACATGTACGCTCAGTACAGAAGAAAACCAACAAGTTTGTCATCACTTGAAAGAAACCTTTGGGGATGCTGTAGAGTTTGAAAGCCTTGAGAACTTGTTTGAAAACGCAGAGGCAGCCCTAACTGAAGAAGGCTTTTTGCATATTTTCCCACAGGTCTACGACTGTGAAGGGTTCTTTGTTGCAAGAATTCGCAAACTGGCTGCTGTTGAGGCGCCAGAAGTCAAAAAGCGCATGGGGAAATTCCCCTTTGCCAAAACATCAAAAAAAGAATCGACAGAAATTGCTCAACAACTCCAAAGCGCGTTAGGTATTAAACTTCCAAATGACAGTTCTGTATGGCTTCGCGATAAAGATGTCTGGTTATTCCCTAATGCTTTAGAAGCGATGATCGGCGAATTACGCTTCTCCCGTATGGGTATAAAGATCGCGGAAGCCCATAAAAATGGCTACCGTTGGCAACACCAAGTCGCGACCGCCCTGGCGACAGGTTCTGAAAGCAACGCCATTGAACTCAGTATTGAAGAAGCGCGCGAATGGTACATGGGGCGTGATGTTCGCCCACAAACCATTCCTGAGGGAATGAAAACAGGTAAAGGCGAAGTGCTTGTCACCTATCAAGGCGCAGTTATTGGCCTTGGCAAGTGGGTAAGCAACCGAATAAAGAATGGCCTCCCTCGCGAATTAGTACGAGATAAGAACTTATTTTAAAAGACGTAACGAACCATAAATAAATGAAAAGCCATCGTATTTGCGATGGCTTTTTAATTCGTAAGTATGAAAGCAAGTGGGCTCGCTAGCGATCCGGACACGCTGTACTAAACTAGTTGTATCAAAGTAATGCTTTGATGTGGCATTTCTCTCTATGTTCTCCAACAAAATTATTGTTGGACAAGTTTAGCGCAGGCTCTGCGGAGCCGTTTCCCCTAGGCCCAAAAAAAGGAAAAGTTTGGGCCGTTTTTTTGGCTGTAGATCCGCTATACGTGAGTTTGGACTACGCTAGACGAATACCGTCTTTCTCAATGACAATTTTACCCTGCTTGTATAAGCCACCGATGGTCTTTTTATAAGTCCCTTTACTTGTGCGGAAAGCATCAAAAATCGCTTCAGGAGACGACTTGTCATTCAAAGGCAAAAATCCGCCTTTCTTCTCTAGCAGGTCAAGGATCTTACTAGAAAGATCGTCCATTTTCGCCACACCTACTTTTTGTAGAGCAAGGTCGATTTTACCATCTTCACGAATGTGCTTAACAAAGCCTTTCAGCTTTTTACCGATGTAAAGCTTACCAAAAACATCCGATGGGAAAATCATGCCCCAATGCTTACCGTTAACGATAGCTTTATAACCAAGTTGACTACGCTCTGCGATGATCAAATCAACTTGTTCGTTAACTTCATAATTCGCTGGAGTTTTATCTAACCATTTATTGAACTTAGTCGTACCAACAATGCGACCTGACGCTTTGTCGGTATAAACATACACTAAAATGGTTTGTCCGGCAGAGAAGCGAGTGCGTTGCTCACTAAAAGGAATCAGTAAGTCCTTTTCTTTGATGCCCCAATTTACAAAAGCACCTGTCGCGTTCACACCCTCAATCTTCATTAAACCCCATTCACCCACTTGGGCAATTGGTCTTTCAATGGTCGCAGCAAGTTGGCTTTCTGAATCGAAGTACAGAAATACGTCTACATGCTCACCAATTTCAGTACCCTCTGGTACATACTTACTAGGTAGTAGAACAGAACCGTAATCATCGCCATCCAGAAATACGCCAAAATCAGCCTTTTTAATGACTTCTAAGCTGTTAATTTGACCAATTTTAATCATTGATTTTGTCTCTTTTTAAATTTACGTGGAATTATACCTAAACTAACAAGAAAATCAGAGAGAAAAGCATAGTGCTCTGTTATGCTGTTGTCGTTCAGCTATATGCCCCAGTCACTCTTTTAGCACTCTTATACTTACCAGCTCAACGGAACGCATAAGTTAAGAATGCTTTAGCAAAGTCAGGAGCTTTCTTTGGTCACCGTCGATAAACAAGACTCAATAACATTAAAAATCAGTCATGCACTCGCAAAGAGCAAAAGTGTCGACCTAGATATTTACTTTTTTATACCTGGTGAGCTTGGTTTAAACGCCGATATCATCAGTGAATCCGAATTTTATTACACCTCAATCACACAGCAACGATCTTATTACAGTACTGAAATCCTTCTTCCGCTAGTACACAGTCGGCTTGCCAAACGTGGACGCCTGTCGAATCAGCAATACCGAGTAAGTTTGAGTTTGTTCGCTTACCAATACGTTATCGCGCTAGACAAAGCGGTAGCAAGTTTAAACAAACATGAGAACAACTCCGTAACGGAAGATGAAGTGGACGAAGTTATCGAGCTCACGCTTGAGATTTTAAAGCGCTTGCGGCGTTCTATTCCTTATGAAGAGAACTTAAAACGCTACTACGTTAACATCGATAACTATCTGTCTTGGTATACCGAGCAAAAGTTCCTGTCACTGGTGGCTCATCTCCCACGTGAAGGCGACTATGGCACGATCAAGAAGCGCCTGATCACGCTATGTGAGAAAGAGCAAGCCCATCGTAAACTCAACAAATACAACTCATCAAGAGTCGTTGAAGACGTTACTCGCCTATCTAACAAAATGCGCTTGCTAAGGCGATTGATTGAACACCCTATCGTGCTTCGTGAAGAAACCATATCGATGGGTAACAACATTAAGCGCGCTATCAAAGGTATTGCAACCGGTTTAGTGATGGTTGTCGTGACCTCGACCGTGATTCTCGCTCGCGATTATCTGGGGGAAATTTCTGCCTCATTCATTATCGCGATGTCTTTTATTTACGCTTTACGAGAAATCTTTAAAGATGATTTACGCGATGCCATGTGGCGATGGATCCGTAAAGGCAAACCAAAATGGCGTAAGAAGTACGTTGATCCAACGACGAAAAAAGTGGTTGGCAAAAAATTGGAGTGGCTCGATTATCGTACCTTAAGTAGCTTGCCGGATAAGATTCAAAGAATACGTAAAAAACGCGTCGTTCAACGTGAAGAGCAGATTCTTCATTATCACGAGAAAACCGAAATGGCGACCTCTCTTTTCTTGAGTGGTTACGAACAAACGAGAGAAACATTGAACATCAGTTTGCGCCCTATCATCCGCTTGATGGATAAAAGCTCAAACCGAGTTTACCGTTTAAATGAAGGTCAAGTAACCAAAGAGTCAGTAGAGAAACGTCATTTGCTCAATGTGATTGTCAAAGAGGACAACCACACCGATGAGCCTGTTTATTACCGCTGGAAAGTGGTCTTAAATCGCTCCAAAATCGTCTCTATCGAGAAGATTGAACTCAATTAAGCCAACGCCTTTAAACAAACGAGCCACAAACCACTAGGCAGCCTCTTTTCTTTGTTGGGCTGCTTTTTTTATCGAAAGAGTAAGCGAAAATTCAGCCATTGGCTCGTCACCATGTAAGTTAGGACACAGCGCGACAATTTTTACGTCACGATTTACTCGTTCACCCGTTGCCAAGGTGTGCTCGAGCATCTCATCAATGACATGACCATCGTTACAAACAAAGTGCACATCGGCTTCCGGGCGCTTTAAAAACTCGGCTTTCACACCTTTAAATGCTAGCGAGATCGCTTCTCCCTTTTCTTGCGCTTTACTCATAGCAAGAAAACCACCAGCAACATCAGCGCCAACGGCTAAAGCGCCGAAATACATGCTATTCAGGTGGTTCTTCGTTCTTCTGCGCAATGGGATACGAACCTCAACATGCTTGCTATCAATCGCAATGATTTTAGGGTGGCAAAGCCAAATCAGCGGCACTTTTGAAAAGCCAAACAGATTTAGATACAAATTCGCACGACGTAGAGCTGATAACATTTTGGTCTCCTTACCAATCTAGTCAGACCAGTTAATCAACGAAAGAAATAGATGTCAAAGAAATGTTAACAAAAGCTCGATCTCACGAGTTATTTAACCCTCATGAAGTGACGGCGTCACCCGTGAGGTATGAAGTTTATCGCAGTTACTTAGATTATCTTACAGCGAGATAGATAAAATGGTTATAAATTCAAATGTATATATATTGATTTAATGATCAAGTTTTGTCATTTATACATAAGTCATTTAAATGAATACCTACACCTTTGTATACAATTCGGTATTTCCTGGCGAAGATTCCCGTGAAACGGTTTATTCCTGCCTGTAATTCCGTTATCTTTACCCCTTCGCAATAGAGAATAAAGCTATAACATGCCTATAAAAACAGATGAATTGAGAACCCAGCCTTTGGGTCCAATGCCTACCCCAGCAGAGCTAGGTAGTGTACATCCTATTACGGATGACGTTGCAGACCGTATCGCTCAATCTCGTCGTCAGATTGAAAACATTTTATCGGGTGAAGACGATCGCCTTCTTGCGATTGTAGGTCCGTGTTCTGTTCACGACACTGAAGCTGCCATTGATTACGCCACTCGCCTGAGTGAAATCCAAGACAAGTACAAAGACGAACTGTTTATCGTGATGCGTACTTACTTTGAAAAGCCTCGTACAGTAGTTGGTTGGAAAGGTTTGATTACGGACCCTAACCTAGATGGTTCTTACGCACTTGAAGCTGGTCTTCATAAAGCTCGTAAACTACTACTGGATATCAACAAGCTTGGTCTTGCGACTGCTACTGAGTTTCTTGATATGATCACTGGCCAATACATCGCGGATTTGATCACTTGGGGCGCGATTGGTGCTCGCACAACGGAATCACAAATTCACCGTGAAATGGCGTCGGCACTATCTTGCCCAGTTGGTTTCAAAAATGGCACAAATGGCAACGTAAAAATTGCAATTGATGCAATTCGCGCATCGAAAGCATCGCATTACTTCTACTCGCCAGATAAGAACGGTCGAATGACGGTTTACCGCACAAGTGGTAACCCTTATGGTCATATTATTCTGCGCGGTGGAGAAAAAGGCCCTAACTTTGATGAAGCATCAGTCAAACAAGCATGTGATGCTTTAGCTGAGTTTGGATTGCCACAACGTTTGGTTGTGGATTTCAGCCATGCAAACTGTCAGAAGCAACACAGAAAACAAATCGACGTAGCTCAGGACATTTGTAACCAAATTAAGTCAGGCAGCACTCGTATTGCGGGTATCATGGCTGAAAGCTTTATTCTTGAAGGCAATCAGCCAATGACTGACATCAATAACCTAACGTATGGTCAGTCTATTACAGATCCATGCCTAGGTTGGGAAGACACTGCTACAATGCTAGATATGCTGGCAAGCGCTGTTAAGTCCCGAAAGTCCCTATAACAAAATAATCAAGGAATCTTCATGCCATCGTTTGATATTGTTTCTGAAATCGATACGGTTGAACTACGTAACGCCGTTGATAACGCTAACCGTGAATTGTCTACTCGTTTCGATTTCCGCAACGTAAATGCGAGCTTTGAGCTAGTAGAAGAAAACGTAAAAATGTCTGCGGAAGGTGACTTCCAACTTAAGCAAATGCGCGACATTTTACGCGGCCACTTAGCGAAGCGTAACATTGACGCGAACGCAATGGATGCACAAGACCCAGACGTTACTGGTAAAAACTGGCACCAAACTCTGCTTTTCCGCCAAGGTATTGATACTCCAACGGCGAAAAAAGTAGTGAAACTTATCAAAGACGCAAAGTTAAAAGTACAAGCCTCTATTCAAGGCGACAAAGTACGTGTTACTGGTAAGAAACGCGACGACCTGCAAGCGACAATGGCAGCGATTCGTGAAGCAGAGATGGGTATCCCATTCCAGTTTAACAACTTCCGTGATTAATCAATCTGAGAAGTAAGTAAAAACGCCAGCGCATAATCCGCTGGCGTTTTTTATTGGCTTTTGTGTAACGAACTACGTATCCACTTTTAGCATTTGGCATTGCTAGATAACCAAGTCCTGCCCTTGCAGCAATACGAATTCGCTCGTTCCTTGTGGTATGAACACGCAAATTCGAAGCTTTTCAGCTTTAGCCTTGGCCAGCATATCCGAAAGCTCAGCAGCGCTCGAGAAAGCTTCTCTTTCTGCATCTCTGCGTATTAGTTCTAACACATTCGCTTCACATCGAGTTGAGTACAGAGCCAGCTCCGCTTGTTGCATATAGCGTACGGCTTTTATTGGCAACATCTCAACATCTTTCCCAACATGTATCCAAGTACAACTTCCCTTTTCATCTAAAGGTGTTGCCATGGTCGCTTGGTAAATTGCTTCTAACTCACGATTATCTCGCGCGTTTTCCACCTCGGGATTCGAGAAAAATTGCTCCCAAAACTTGCGGCGTAAATCGACGCTAGGCAGTGCCTCTTTAATTGAGTTTCGCTTTGAGTTAGCAAAATCCGCCATCAACCCCATGTTTTGTGGCAGTATCGATTCAAGCTTTTCACGGATGTTTCGAATTAAAACTGGCGAAGCTCCACCACTAGAGATAGCGATTTGGATGCGGCCACGATTAATCATTGACGGCGTGATGAAATCACAATAAGGCTTATCATCCACAACGTTAACCAAGATGCCTAGCTCTTTGGCATCTTTGTACACTTGGTGATTTAGCTCAGGATTGTCTGTCGTCGCCCACACTTGAACAAAGTTTTTAGTGACAATGTCACTCGAATAGAAACGTTGTACCCAGCGCAGTTGATGCTCAGAAGCAAGCTTAGACAGAAAATCAACCAACGTCGGAGAAACGATAGTCACATCCGCCCCAGCCTTTAGCAACGCTTCCACCTTTCGGCTTGCCACCTCACCGCCACCCACGACGAGAACGGGTTTATTAATTAAATCTAAGAACAGAGGAAAATATCGCATTTCAATCCATGATTACTCTAATTAGCTGTTGTAGACCATGCTACCAAAAATGGGGCAAGCTCATCACCCTGTTTCGGTATCACAAATAATTTTTGTTTGAATTTTTACTGAACTTCACCTTGCTCAGCTAATGACAGTTTTAATAACAACTTTTTATTCTTTTGTATTGTTCACTCTTCTATTGATTGTTCTGATGCACCAAATTGTCCATGAATTGCACTATTTACAAACAATTAACATTTCGTCATTCTAAATCTCAAGGCACTTTGTAAGTTCTCTCAAAACTTCATTTAAATTATATATTTGAGAATTAACAGATCCTTTCCTACGCTTATAACTGGTTGATCTATCGAATGCCGTTTCTTCGAAAATCAATCACGTAGGACGATAACTCTAACGAATTGGACACGTTATTTCAGGTCACTCCTGATTAAACATGGATCATACAGGAAGGATACAAATGGCAAATAAACTCACAGTTCTTGCTTCCGTCGTAGCGGCTTCTACTGCGATGATGGCAACATCAGCTCAAGCAGCAGACACTACTCTGGACAAAGTCACAAAACAAGGCTTTCTTACTTGTGGCGTAAGTACCGGTCTACCTGGTTTCTCTAACCCTAACTCAAAAGGCGAATGGGAAGGTATCGACGTAGAATATTGCCAAGCACTGGCTGCAGCCGTTCTTGGGGATAAAACGAAAGTTAAATATGTACCCCTAACCGCAAAAGAACGTTTCACTGCGCTTCAATCTGGTGAGATTGATGTGCTTTCCCGTAACACGACCTGGACTCTCCACCGTGACACTGCACTGGGCCTAAACTTCGTAGGTGTGAACTACTACGACGGTCAAGGTTTTATGGTGAAGAAGGAACTTGGTATCTCAAGTGCTAAAGAGCTTGATGGTGCGTCGGTATGTGTTCAATCAGGTACAACAACCGAGCTAAACCTTGCAGATTATTTCCGCAACCAAGGCATGGCGTACAAACCAGTGGTATTCGACACAGCTGCGCAAACTTCGAAAGGTTTTGATGCGGGACGCTGTGACGTATTAACAACTGACCAATCTGGCCTTTATGCACTGCGTTTGAATTTGAAAGATCCGTCCTCTGCGGCCGTTCTTCCAGAAATCATCTCTAAAGAGCCACTAGGTCCAGTCGTTCGTCAAGGCGATGATCAATGGTTTAACATCGCTAAGTGGACATTGTCTGCGATGATTAACGCTGAAGAATACGGTATTAGTTCGAAGAATGCGGATGAAATGCTGAAGTCAACAGATCCAAACATCAAGCGTATCCTCGGTGTTGATGGCCCTAAAGGCAAAGGGTTGGGTATCCGCGACGATTGGGGCTACCAGGTTATCAAACAAGTTGGTAACTATGGTGAAAGCTTCGAACGTACAGTCGGTACTGGTTCGCCGTTAGAAATCTCTCGTGGCGTTAATGCGCTATGGAATGCAGGCGGCTTTATGTACGCGCCACCAATCCGATAGAAAGAGTTAATCAGGGCGGTTCATGCCGCCCTTTTTCTTGATTATATCTCACTGTATGAGTAAGGATCGCTCATTGGATGGCGAAAAGCGCTCGCTTGGTGGAACGGCTTTAAAGGTTCGTAAGCCACTAGACATGAGAGAGTTATTCTTTAGCCAGCAAGGACGAAACTTCGTTATACAGGCCGATATCTATAACTAAGGTTTGAGGTTATCGCTGTATGAAACCGACACAAGATGCATCGCCAAGTACGATGTCCAAACCAAGCGGAAGCAAGAGCCTGATTTATAATCCTGCCTTTCGTTCTGCTATTTTCCAGATCATTGCCATTGCTGCACTGGTATTTTTCTTTTACACGATTGTAAACAACGCTCTCAATAACTTAGATGCTCGTGGTATTGCAACGGGCTTCGGTTTTCTGAATCAAGAAGCCGGGTTTGGTATTGGGTTAACATTAATTGAATACGATGAAACGTACTCTTACGGCAGAACATTTATCATCGGCCTTCTTAATACGGCGTTAGTCTCCGTATTAGGTATTATTCTGGCTACTGTGATTGGCTTTACCATGGGGGTTGCCCGCCTTTCTTCTAACTGGTTAGTTAGTCGTTTAGCGGCAGTTTATATCGAAACTTTCCGAAATATCCCCCTTCTTCTGCAAATATTCTTCTGGTATTTCGCTGTTCTTCAAGCATTACCCTCACCACGCCAAAGCTTAAGTCTTGGTGAAGCTATTTTCCTGAACGTTCGTGGCTTATATTTCCCTGCACCGACTATGGAACCTGGCAGTAGCTACGTTATTGCCGCGTTAATCTTCGGGGTAATCGCAAGCTTATTAATTAATGTATGGGCGAACAATAAGCAACGTCTCACTGGGCAACAAACCCCAATGGGAAGAATAGTTTTGGGTTTAGTGGTTGGCCTTCCATTGGTTGTGTACTTCCTTGCTGGTATGCCAATTTCACTGAATTATCCTGAACTAAAAGGGTTTAACTTCCGAGGTGGTATTAGCATTATTCCTGAATTGGCTGCGCTACTTTTGGCATTGAGTGTTTATACAGCTTCTTTCATTGCTGAGATTGTGCGCTCTGGTATTAATGCGGTTAGCCATGGTCAAACCGAAGCAGCGATGTCGCTAGGCTTACCACGCTCGAAAACTTTAAAGCTTGTTGTCATTCCTCAAGCGTTACGAATTATTATTCCACCTTTAACCAGTCAATATCTCAACCTCACCAAAAACTCATCGTTAGCGATGGCGATTGGTTACCCAGATCTTGTCTCTGTGTTTGCTGGTACTACCCTGAACCAAACGGGACAAGCGATTGAGATCATTGCGATGACGATGGGCGTGTACTTGACATTAAGTCTGATTACGTCTGCATTAATGAACTTGTATAACCGTAAAGTCGCGCTGGTGGAGAGATAATATGAGTACTCATCAATTTCAACCGGATCTCCCGCCACCCGCCAATACTGTAGGCTTCGTTGGTTGGATGCGGAAAAATCTATTTAATGGCCCTATCAATTCCATTGTTACTGTCATTCTTGCGTATATTGTCGTAACTGCAATATGGTATATCGTGGATTGGGCGTTTATTAACGCAGACTGGATTGGCTCAACGCGTGACGACTGTAGCCGAGATGGTGCTTGCTGGGTATTTATCAGCGTGCGCTGGGAGCAGTTCATGTATGGTTTTTATCCAGAGTCCGAACTATGGCGCCCTCGCCTGTTCTATATCACATTAGCCATATTTACTGTTTTACTCGCGTATGAGAAGACACCGAAACGGATGTGGATTTGGCTTTTCTTCGTAAACATCTACCCATTCATCATCGCTGGGCTGTTATACGGGGGTGTCTTTGGACTAGAAGTGGTCGATACACACAAATGGGGTGGATTACTCGTTACGCTCATTATTGCGTTAGTTGGTATCGTAGTTTCACTGCCAATTGGTGTGGTGCTTGCGCTTGGTAGACGTTCAGAGATGCCGATCATTCGCAGCATTTGTACCGTCTACATTGAAGTTTGGCGTGGCGTTCCGCTTATTACGGTTTTGTTCATGGCTTCGGTTATGCTTCCATTGTTTATGTCTGAAGGTTCAGAGACAGATAAACTGATTCGCGCCCTTATCGGTGTGGTTATGTTTGCCTCCGCTTACATGGCAGAAGTGGTACGCGGTGGTCTACAAGCCATTCCGAAAGGTCAATATGAAGCCGCTGATGCGCTTGGGTTAAGTTACTGGAAAAAGACTGGGCTGATTATCTTGCCACAGGCGCTAAAGATTACTATTCCTTCTATCGTGAACACCTTCATCGGTTTGTTTAAAGACACCAGTTTGGTACTCATCATTGGTATGTTTGACGTACTCGGTATAGGGCAAGCAGCAAACACCGACCCTGAATGGTTAGGCTTTGCTACAGAAAGTTATGTATTTGTCGCGTTAGTGTTTTGGGTATTTTGTTTTGGCATGTCACGCTATTCGATATGGCTTGAAAACAAACTTCATACCGGTCACAAACGATAACTCATCAAGATCAAGGACGTATTATGACGCAACAACAAGACTACATGATCCAATTGAAGGACATGAATAAATGGTATGGTGAGTTTCACGTACTAAAAAATATTAACCTCGACGTTAAGCGCGGCGAGAAAATCGTTATCTGTGGTCCATCAGGGTCGGGAAAATCAACGATGATTCGCTGTATTAACCGTCTTGAAGAGCACCAAGCAGGCAGCATTTACGTCTCTGGTACGGAATTAACTGAAGACTTAAAGAACATTGAAGCAGTACGCCGAGAAGTGGGCATGTGCTTTCAACACTTTAATCTCTTCCCTCATTTAACCGTACTGGAAAACTGTACGCTCGCGCCTATCTGGGTGAAGAAGATGCCAAAAGATGAAGCAGAAGCAGTTGCGATGAAATATCTGGAACGTGTTAAAATTCCAGACCAAGCGGAGAAGTATCCCGGTCAGTTGTCTGGTGGTCAGCAACAACGCGTGGCGATTGCTCGCTCTTTGTGTATGAACCCTAAAGTCATGCTTTTTGATGAGCCAACATCTGCACTCGACCCGGAAATGGTTCGCGAAGTACTGGATGTAATGGTCGAACTCGCCGAGGAAGGCATGACTATGCTTTGTGTGACACATGAAATGGGCTTTGCTAAAGAAGTTGCCGATCGCGTGATATTCATGGACGCAGGAGAGATCATCGAAGAAAACAACCCTGTTGATTTCTTCGAAAATCCTCAATCGGATAGGACCCAAAATTTCCTAGCGCAAATCTTACACCACTAAGATTTAGCCGAATCGACATAAAAAAGCACTGGTTTCTATGAAGCCAGTGCTTTTTGTTACTAAATTCAAAAATCTGTGTAAGAATCAACATAGCTATGCTAGGCAGTAATATTGTGTTACAAGTTGCCAAATACATAACATCTTATTTCTATTATTATTTTATCTAAGTTACGTATGGTTAGGGCTTGATTTTTTGAACTTTCAATCCCATAAATGTACTTAAAAGAAAGTCTCTTATCGAGGAAGATTATGAACAGTCCAATGTTTACCCGCACTTCAACTCAAGAAAGTGCTCTACAAACGAACAAAGTATTGCGTAATACTTACGCTCTACTTTCAATGACACTTTTATGGTCGGCAGTCGTTGCTGGCGTTGCAATGGCATTTAACCTTCCACATCCAGGTATCATCCTAATGCTGGTTGGTTTCTACGGCCTATTATTCTTAACAGAGAAAAACCGTAACAACAGTCTTGGCCTTGTGTTTACGTTCCTATTTACTGGCTTCTTAGGTTACACCGTTGGCCCTATTCTAAACATGTACATTGGTGCAGGCATGGGCGATATCGTATTAACCGCACTCGGTGGTACGGCACTATCTTTCATGGCAGCATCGGCATACGCACTAACAACGAAACGTGACCTATCGATGATGGGTGGCTTAATGCTATCACTATTTGTTGTGCTGGTTGTGGGCATGATTGCAAGCTTCTTTATTCAATCAACCCTCTTACACTTGGCGTTGAGCAGCTTGTTTATCATTTTCTCTACTATGGCGATCCTGATGACAACACAAAGCATTATTCGTGGCGGTGAAACAAACTACATCTCTGCGACAGTAACTTTGTATGTATCAATCTACAACATCTTCATCAGCCTACTAAGCATTCTAGGTATTATGAACGACGATTAATCGTTTCTCGTTAAGTAGAATAAAAAAGCCCGAAGGTAATTCCTTCGGGCTTTTTCTTTGTGTGCAATTCAGTGTATTACGCCTGCTCTACTGACAACTCGATAACTTCGTCAGCTTCTGGATTTTCTCTAAAGCGTCTCACTTTGATCGTTTCCTCTCCTAACATGATTTGCTTGGCGATTCGGTGCATACCGTCAAAAACACGATAGTCACTGGTTAAGATTACCGGATACGACAAATCAGCATTGTTGATTCGTCGGCAATGTTTTGCAATTTCACGGCAGGTTGGCTGTGGCCCTTCATGACTAAACCAAGTCACTTCATTTGGGCCTTTTATATCATCAATCGCAATTTCTTCTACAGGTAAGGATTCTGCAAGTTGCCAAATTCGCTCGATGGACCAAGTGGATTTTACATTGTCATTAATCTCAATGTAACGTTGTTTCGACATGACTAACTCCTTGTCATCATTGTTGTTTCTAACCTGAATACAGGCTTTTCATCAATCAAAGAGAATATCGGTCTATGAAAACAAACACAACGTTGTCAGCTATTCATTCACCCATAAAATCCCATAATCAGACAAGTAGCCAAGAAAAAACCAAAACAAAAATGAATAAGCCTGGATATCCATGCAATTTCGTTGGTACTCACACCGTAAAATTTCTAACAAACTGAATAGTTTCTTATTTATTTGAATAAAAGAGCATTTATATCAAAGTGCCTAGCTCAGTCAAAAACACTCACCATTTTGTACGCTTTTGCTTCGCTCGATACGACTTCGAGATTCTTTTGTTGAGAACATTCTCGGCTGTCGCTAATCTATAAACATCCATGTTTACTTAACGGATAAAACGTTATGTTCGTTTACAACGGCAAAGAAATTGAAACGGATGCTCAAGGCTACTTATTGGATCATACTCAATGGGAAGAAGGTATGATTGAGCTTTTAGCAAAAGAAGAAGACATCGAGCTTACGGATGCTCATTTGGAAGTTGTGCATTTTGTGCGAGACTTTTATGAAGAGTTTAATACCTCCCCTGCAGTGCGTATGCTTGTGAAAGCGATGGAAAAAGCGCACGGCCCAGAAAAAGGTAACAGTAAGTATCTATTCAAGCTGTTTAAAAAGGGGCCAGCCAAACAAGCAACCAAATTAGCCGGCCTACCAAAGCCAGCTAAATGCTTGTAGATTCATAAAATTTTAAAACCGCGTAACGGCTTATACGACGCAGGTTCCTGCATCACATGCTCTACTGTTGCCGTTCGCGGTCCTTCTTGTAACCATTCCGAAAACGCAACTATTTGCGCGTCTGTTCCACACGCCATCACTTCAACATCGCCATTGTTTAGGTTCTTCGCATAACCTGTTAACCCTAGCTTCAATCCTTGATGGGAAGTATGGTAACGAAAGCCGACGCCTTGAACGTGACCTTTTACTATAAATCTCTCACACTTTACGTTCATCTTTGTACCGCTTCTTTTTACTGAGTGATATATTCTTTTCGTCTATTCACCCCACTAAGGATAGTGGGTTTTTGCACGGTTATTATAATTATGAAAGAAATTCCATTCCGCTGGATTGATAAGTATCTCATTCACTTAAAGATTCAAGAAAAGTTCTATTTGCTCTTCGTTCTCCCTCTTCTTGCTTTAGTCATTCTCACTCTCGTCCTTAATAGCGCGGCTAATACACTGATCTCAAGTATGTACCAAGAAGAGCTCATGCTTATGAAAGGTCTGATAGAGGCAGGCAACCTTTCTCAATCTCAAGTAGCAAGCCTCATCGCTGGTTCAGAAACCGTTTCTATTGGCTCTGGTTCGCAATCCGTGTCTGTTTTAAATGGTACGTACAGTTTGGTTGCGAACCATGAACTTTCTTTATGGGCTGCCCTATCAACGACTCAAGTAAGCATTATCTGTGTGAGCTTGTTTATTCTCGCTCTTGGCGTTTACTACATCATGACGTTTATTGGCGGCGCGATGTTCACGATGAACAAAGCATTAAACACTCTTGCGGGTGGCGACTTAACTGCGAGAATGAACTTCTTCCCTGTTCGCGACGAGTTTAGTGAAATTGCTATTACGATAGACAAAGTTGCAGAACGAGAGCAACAAATGGTGCTGTCGATTCAAGAGTCTGTGGCGTTAATGCAACAAATTAGCTCAGACCTGAATCAATCGATTCATCACAGTTCAGATATTTCAGCGACTCAGCAGGAACACCTCAACTCTCTTGCGAGTGCAACTGAACAGATGGCATCAACGATTCGAGAAGTCGCGACACTAGCTCACGATTCAAGCACGCAAACCGATGATGCGCGAAACGTGGCTCAGTCTGGACAAGTGAAAGTTGAGAATACGCTTCACTCGATTTCGAACCTTTCTAATGAGATTCAATCTGCGTCTCAAGCCGTTGCCGAGTTAGATGCCAATGCAGCACAAATTGATGAAGTCGTGACAACCATCAATGGGATCTCCGAGCAAACCAACCTACTTGCTCTGAACGCGGCTATTGAAGCTGCACGTGCTGGAGAACAAGGTCGTGGATTTGCGGTCGTTGCGGATGAGGTTCGCGCTCTTGCGGGACGCACTCAGCAAGCGACAGTTGAAATCCAAACGATGATTGAATCATTACAGCGTAACAGCCAGTCGCTTACTAAGCTGATGGAAGTGACAGTTAATAATGCAAATGAGGGACAAAACCTCATGACGGAAGTGAATCACGAAATCGGCTCTTTGGCAGATAAAAATCAAACTATCTCCGACAGTAGCATTCAAATTGCAACAGCAGCTGAAGAGCAAGGTGTAGTCGCGGACAATATCGCCTCAAGCGTTGAAGAGATTCGAGTTCAAGCAGATAACGTGTGCAATATGATAAGCACGACTTCACAAAACGTTGATCAACTGCGTAAGCAAAGCGACACCATGGAAACACTACTTACTGGACTTAAAGCATAGCAACGGAATCTGTTACAGCAAATTCAAATAAAAGGGTCACTTTAGTGACCTTTTTTGTATTTAAAAGTCACTACAATGTACTGGATTGCCGAGGGATATTGCTTTTACCATTCACATCCCGGACAATACGCCCCTTTCAAAATTCAACAAGAGCTAATGAAATGACAGCTGCTATCTATTTGGTTAAAGGTCGTGAGAAATCGGTCAAGCGCAAGCACCCTTGGATCTTCTCTCGAGGCATCAACAAAGTTGAGGGCGAACCTGCTCTTGGCGAAACGGTTGATGTATTCACTCACGACGGTAAATGGCTAGCTAAGGCGGCATATTCGCCAGCTTCACAAATTCGTGCTCGTATTTGGAGTTTTGATAAAGAAGAAATCGACACCGCGTTTTTCGTTAAACGACTTAAAGACGCACAACTTCTTCGTGAAGACATTATCGAACGTGATGGCCTTACGGGTTATCGCCTTATCGCAGCAGAGTCTGACGGCTTACCAGGCGTTACGATCGACCGTTACCAAAATTTCTTTGTGTGCCAACTTCTCAGTGCTGGCGCAGAACACAATAAGCAGGCTATTGTTGACGCTCTGGTTGAGTGCTTCCCTGATTGTAATGTGTACGAGCGCTCTGACGTGGCCGTTCGTAAAAAAGAAGGTTTAAAAGAGATCACGGGCGTCTTGCACGGCGAAGAGCCACCTAAATCGGTCGTCATCGAAGAAAATGGCGTAAAGATTAGTGTAGATATCGTTGGCGGACACAAAACAGGTTTCTACCTAGATCAACGTGATAGTCGCCAGCAAGCGATGAAATATATGAAAGGCAAAGAAGTTCTTAACTGCTTCTCTTACACTGGTGGCTTCGGACTTTACGCTCTAAAAGGTGATGCAAAGCGTGTGATTAACGCTGACGTGTCACAACCTGCTTTAGATACCGCAAAATTCAACGCAGAACTAAACGAGTTTGATATTTCGAAGAAGCGTGCCGTCTTCCTAAATGCAGACGTGTTTAAGCTGCTTCGTGAGTATCGTGATCAAGGAACTCAGTTCGATGTTGTGATCATGGACCCACCGAAGTTCGCAGAGAGCAAAGCACAACTAAACGGCGCATGTCGTGGTTACAAAGACATCAACATGCTAGCAATGCAAATTCTAAAACCGGGCGGCACGCTACTGACCTACTCGTGCTCTGGCTTGATGGATCAAGTTCTGTTCCAGAAAATCATCGCTGATGCAGCCGTAGACGCTAACCGCCAAGTAAAGTTTGTGGAGCGTTTTGAGCAAGCCGCTGACCACCCAACCGATACAGCATATCCAGAAGGCTTCTACTTAAAAGGTTTTGCATGTAAAGTGCTTTAGGCTACGAATAAGTAAGACAAAGCAGAAGAAAAGGGCCTACTGGCCCTTTTTCATTATGGCTCTAAGTTAACCTTAGTTAGTGCGGATAACACATCTCTCTCAAAGTCCGCATTTCCCACGATTAAATCACTAAACTCTGTCGCCCCGTTTTCTATTACGATAGTTTGAATTGAGTTTCCATCGTTATGGGTTATTTCTAGAGATAAGTCATCGCCATCAATGTTCAAGTCAATACTATTAAGAAGTTCTTCTATCGTATTGTGCCCTGCATCTTCAACTACTTCACTCAGATCTAAGGTGTCCAAATCTCTCTCAAAACCTCTAATTAGATCTGTTCCTGTATCCAAGGAGTCGTTGACCCATTTAAAGACATCTGCCTCGTTATCATTACCGATCAAGATGTCATGACTTACATCTACTTCAGCTTCAATAATATTTGCAGAGCCATTACTTGAAGCATTTACTCCTCCGTTTTCATCAATAATTAATTGCAGGGTATTCTCACTTTGATCGCCATCGTTATCCGTCAATACATAATCGAAGTCTAACGTTTCAACTGTATCACCCACCGCACCATAAAATGCATACGCACCATCGTTTAGGTCGATTTCCAGAGTATGTTTGCTGTCGATATAGATAGTAAGCTGCATCGTTGTGTCGTCAAATGCATGCGAAATACCATCGTTATTGTCAGTTACTATTAGGTCTGAACCATCAAACGAATAAGTGACACCGTCATGTTCTATTTCGCTAATATAACCACCATCTGCACCAATACCTGTATCTGGAGAAGTGGTATACATCAAGTTCCCCCCAACAGGTTGAATCACTGACTGCAACATAACCGGAGGTAATTGAGTTACGTCAGGAACCACAACACCATCAAGGTCTTGATTCAAAAAGCCATCATATGCTACGCGATCTAATTGCTCCGGCATAAGATTAACGCCCATACCATACGCTAGGGCTGTTATCTGATTATCAGGATCGGTTAGGTGATCAATCCAACTCTGCTCGCGAGCGTCGTTTATAAATGATGACGCAGGGTTTGGCTGACCATCTGACAAGAAGTAACTAACATTCGACGCACTGGTTAACTTACCTACATCATCCCATGACTGTTTTGCTTCATTTAGCGCGTTGTTATAGTTAGTCGCGCCACCCGCAGTTAGCGTCTCAATATACGCTTTGGCATCCTCGACCGTCAGCCACGTCGCAGCACCTATAGCGTAAGTGGATGCTGTACTGCTATAAGTAATAATTTGAACTCGCGTTTGACCGATAGACTCATATTGATTCAATAACTGAGTTGCCGAATCTTTCATTATCTGCAAGCGATTATCCGTTCGCATAGAACCCGAGACATCCATTATGAGCTGAACGTTGGCACTTTCTTTAGTTTCTGCAACTACATCGTGAATAATAGATGCAGAATCTGGTGAGTCATCTTCCACAATAACGTTGACCGTTGTGGAGTTAGTAAGACCACGAGCATTCGAGACAAGCACAGGCACCTCAATATTTAAGGTGTCTTCTCCAGATGGGTTGGAGTGATCAATCGGACCAAGAAGCTCCGTAGATACCACTCCAGTATCATTGACTGATATTTTGATAACCTCTTCACCGTTCGCTGAACCGATAAGCATTTGGTCGTTATTTGATAACGTCCACGTTACAGAGATACCGTTACTAGTAAGAGCTGTAGATGGTTCACTGAGCGTAACAGAATCAACGGTTTGACCCAGCGTCAATTGTTCTACATCAGTACTCGAGTCAGTTGTGTCATCAAAGCCGTTTAGAGCAGAGTCATCAGCAATGGCGTTGCTTAAGCCTTCCTCAGAAACGTTTAGTGTTACACCTTCTACAATTGGTGGGGCGTAAGGGTTGACAGAAAAGTACCCCGTTTTACTGTCACCATCATTATCAGTAATCGTGTAGTTAAAATCGATATCCCCATCGCCATAAGGTGAGGTCAAAGGCAAGTATTGGAAGAACTCCCACTTTCCAGTGCTAGGTGTAAGTTGAACTTCGAATGCAAGCTCTCCATCAGCCTCTGCAATCAGTCTATTAGAGTTTTGTGGATCGACGTATATCAACACGTCTTTACCATCTAGAGTCTCTAAACCAGCCTCACCTCCATTTAAGACTATAGAACCAGGGCCATCAGCTCCATATACAGCACCGAGGTTCCCATCCGCACTAGCAATTGGCACGCCAGAGTACGCACCTGTAAAGGTTATTGATTTAACGGTAAAGTCACTGTTGTCTTCAGTATCCGGGCCATTGCCATTACTGGTCGCCTCGAGGATGATTTTATCAAAGCCTCCCTGTTGAACATTGAAATTTGCCGCGTAATCACCACTGCTTGCGTCAGAGCTGAACGATTGCTGAGCAATTAATACACCATCTCTATAAAAAGATGCGATTCCTTTCTCAAGTTCACCACCAAACATTTTCTCAAATTCTATTTCTGCTCCGTAAGCAACTTTATTGCCTAAGTCTATGATTAACTGCTCTGACACACCCTCATTACCCGCGAATCGATAATCGACTTCGTTTTCTAATTGGAAGCCGTTGTTACCAGAACTTTTAACGCCAATCCCTTCTGATGATTGATTGATTTCAGCTGTTCCCAGCATCACAGATTCGTCAGACACAAAACCGTTTGCAGTCACAACAACATCCCCAAATGTTCGACTGGTTGCGTCTGCCTCACTTCCTGCAAAATCTATGCGCCCTGTCAGAACGTTAGGTGCACCAGTAAGCGACACATCGACGGGTTGAACAACCACAGGCACGTATGGGCAATCATCTTCAACGGCCACATTTAAGCTTTGAGATGTTGTTGTTTGTCCATCACTTACAGAAATCTGTAAATCAAAGTTGATGATGTCTTCCACATTATTAGCAGGATGATCAAGTGGCTCAAACAGAGTGATAGTATAGTCCCAAGAACCTTGACCTGAAGCTGAAGGCTCGCTCAGCACAACAGTAGCAACAACGCTCAGGTGAGCAGTTTTCGCAGTCAGCGTTTGAGTACTGTTGTCCCACGTCCACGATATAGGCTCCCCTCCTGATGTTAGGTTGTTAGGGCCTGCCAATACCACTGAAACATTCGCCGTGTCTGGATCGGCAACTGTGAATGTTCCTGAGAAACTTGCGGAGTTAGTAGTGTCTGAAGGGGATCCTGTATTATCAGGGATACCATTAGCTAAACCTTCTTCCGAAACAACTGCATTCACAACATTTGAAATAGAAGGAGGAGCATCATTATCAATAATCGTCGCCGTACCCGTATCACTGCCTTGTACTGCGGCAATGCCGGTTACTGTCACACTGAAATCTTCAGGGCCTTCATAAACAGCATCATCAATGGCAGCGATACGCACATCAAACTCAGTTTGCCCTGCCGGCACGGTCACCACACCATCGTTTGGCACTGTCACCCAACCGCTTCCGGTGTTGTATTCCAAGGTACCTAAGTCACCGGCTTCGGTATCGCCTAAGTTGAGGCCAAGCTC